>NZ_CP045504.1:3707472-4047967 GCF_013376455.1 Desulfolutivibrio sulfodismutans DSM 3696
GATATCGCTTTTGCAGGTGGTTGAGGCCGTGGATGGGGAAATCTATTTAAACGACTGTTTGCACCAGCTCGACGTCTGCGAACGTCGGCCGGTGTGTGCGGTGCATCGGGTATGGGGCCGGGCCCGCAAACAGTTGCGGGACATGCTTGGCGGAATCAGTCTTGCCGCACTGGTGGAAGAGGAGTCGCGCACAGCCGGGAAGGTGTGTGGGGAATGCCCGGCCACACGCGGCCAAACCCTGGAGGGGAAAGGAGAGTAAGATGGACACGCTCATGCTTTCACGATTGCAGTTCGCCTTTGCCACGTTCATCCATTTCATCTTTGTGCCGTTGACCCTAGGGCTTTCCATCCTGGTGGCCTACATGGAGACCAAGTACGTGCGCACGGGCGACGAAACGTACAAAAAAATGGCCAAGTTCTGGGGAAAACTGTTCCTGATCAACTTCGCCCTGGGCGTGGTCACGGGAATCACCCTGGAATTCCAGTTCGGCACCAACTGGTCGCGCTATTCGACCTATGTGGGTGACATTTTCGGATCGCTTCTGGCCATCGAGGCCACGGCGGCCTTTTTTCTGGAATCCACGTTCGTGGCCGTGTGGGTTTTCGGCTGGAAAAAGCTCTCCAAAACGTTTCATGCGGTCTGTATCTGGATCGTCGCCTTTGCCGCCAACCTCTCGGCCCTGTGGATCATCCTGGCCAACGGCTTCATGCAGAACCCCATGGGCTACGTGATCCGCAACGGCCGGGCCGAGCTCGACAGCTTCTATGCAGTCATCACCAACGGATTCGCCTGGAGCCAGTACATCCACACGGTCGTCGGCTCCTATGTCCTGGCCGGATTTTTCGTCATGGGCGTATCGGCCTGGCATCTTTTGCGCAAGCAGAACATCGACTTTTTCGGCAAGTCGTTCCGCATCGGCCTGGGTTTCGCCCTGGTCGCCTCGCTGGTCGTGGCCATCCAGGGCCACTCCCACGGCAACGAAGTGGCCCGGATTCAGCCGGCCAAGCTGGCGGCCATGGAAGCCCACTGGGAGACCGGCACGCACGTCCCCATGTATCTGCTTTCCATCCCTGACGAGAAAAACGAGAAAAACAGCGTGGAGGCCTTCGGCATCCCCAGCATGCTGAGCATCCTGGCCTTCAACGACCCGGCCGCCGAGGTCAAGGGCTTAAAGGCCTTCGCCCCCGAGGACCGGCCGCCCGTGACCCTGACCTTTTTGTCCTTCAGGCTCATGGTGGGCTTTGGCACGCTCATGATCCTCCTCACCGTCTGGGGATTTCTCAAGCGCAACAACCTCCTGGACAATCCGCGCTACCTCCAGTTCATGGTCTGGGCCATCCCGGTGCCCTACCTGGCGCTGCAGGCCGGATGGGCCGTGGCCGAGGTGGGGAGGCAGCCGTGGATCGTCCATGGGCTGATGCGCACCAAGGACGCGGTGTCGCCCATCGCCACCTCCCAGGTGGCCGTGAGCCTGGCGGCGTTCGTGGTGGTCTATCTGCTCCTGGCCTCCCTGGATATCTACCTTCTGGCCAAGTACGCCCGCAAAGTCCCGGCGTAGGTGCATGTAACGCGTTGACCAATGCCGCACGCGGCCGTTTTGTCCGATCATGCGGGCAGGATGGCCGAAGCAAAAGGAGAAGGCCATGGATCTCGGTACCATCTGGTTCATCTTGTGGGGTGTTTTGTGGGCCGTGTACTTCATTCTCGACGGCTTCGACCTGGGCCTGGGGACGCTGTTGCCCTTTCTGGCCAAGACCGAGGACGAGAAACGCACCTTCTATAACGCCATGGGGCCGTTTTGGGACGGAAACGAGGTGTGGTTGATCACGGCTGGCGGCGTGACCTTCGCGGCCTTTCCAACGACCTACGCGGTCATGTTTTCTGGCCTGTATTCGGCGCTGATGCTGCTGTTGTTCTCCCTGATCATCCGGGGGGTATGCTTCGAATTCCGCAGCAAGGTGGAGAGCCCGGGCTGGAAGAAGCTGTGGGACACCTGTCTTTTCATCGGCAGCTTCGCCCCGGCCCTGCTTCTCGGAGTGGCCTTCGCCAACATCTTCAAGGGCATCCCCATTGACCAGGACCACATCTTCCAGGGCACGCTTTTCACTCTGCTCAACCCCTATGGCCTGGCCGGGGGCATTCTCTTCGTTCTCCTGTTCGCCCACCACGGGGCCCTGTGGCTGGCCATCAAGTCCGAGGGCAGCCTTCGGGAGCGGGCCTTCGCCATGGCCGCCAAGCTGTGGCCGATCATGGCCGGGTGGATCGTGCTCTTTCTGGTCTATAGCATGTTCGCCACCAACCTGTTCTCCAACTACCTGCGCTGGCCGCTGCTCCTGGCCATCCTGCTCATCCCCGTGGGCGGGCTGGTCCTGACCAAGGTCTACGCCGCCAAGGCCCGGGCCTGGGCGGCCTGGGCCGCGTCGGCGGCGGTGATCGGCGGCACGGCCCTTTTCGGGGTCATGGGCATCTTTCCGGCCCTTCTGCCGTCGAGCTTAAGTCCCGCCTTCAGCATGACCATCGAGAACTCGTCCTCCTCGCCGCTTACCCTGTCCATCATGCTGGGCGTGGCCCTGGTGTTCGTTCCCGTGGTCATCGCCTACCAGATCTGGAACTTCAGAACCTTCCGCCATCCGGTGACTAAGGACGATCTGGACTACGAAGAGGCGTATTAACCGGCAACCCGCACCCCTCCTCATATGGCAGGCTGCCCTGGGACGGTCCCGGGGCGGCCTGCCATTGTTTTGGGGGCCCGACCGGGGGTGGGGTGCGGATGCCTGTGAGGCCCGCTGCGTCCCGGGCGGGCCGTCGTCCGGGGTTCATGACGGCGTTGGCTGTAACAATCTTGTGAATCAAGGCGCGAAAGGGGCCGCCGGGGCATGGCGCTTTCCGGTGAAATCTGCTAAAAAGCTGAAAAAACACGGGAGATCAGGCACCTACAGGACGGGCGCCCACCCGGAAGCCTTTCGCGGCGAGCCAGGGCGCCAAACCGACCCCGCCCCCCGTGCGCAAGTGAAAGGAGTTCGGCAGGCAGTCCGTTCTGACAACGACAGTCCCCCACTCCCGCATGCCGTGAAAGGAGAGCCCATGCTTGCCCTGCTGCGCCGTTTCGCACCCCGCAGGCGCGTCTATATGACCGGCCTTCTGGAACATTACGCCCCTGTGGCCCGGAGTCTGGCCGTGGTGGAGGAGGCCTTCGGCCGCTACGTGCGCAAAAGCGCCGACCGGGGATATCAGATGCTGGCCGGGCGCATCGACGCCCTGGAGGGCGAGGCCGACCGCATCAAGCGCCGGGTGCGCAACCATCTGCCCCCGGCCGGGCTCATGGTCGTGGACAAGACCCTTTTCCTTTCCTACACGCGCCACCAGGACAACATCCTGGACGCCGCCCAGGAGGCCCTGACCTGGCTTGGCATGGGCGACCCGGACGTGCCGCCGGACGTGCTCGATCTTTTCGAGGACTATCTGGCCCGGGTGAAAAAGACCGTGCGCCGCTTGAAACCCGCCCTGGCTGACACCATCGCCCTCGTCCTGGACGGTACCCTTGACCGGACGGCGGTCAAACGCCGCCACCACGAGGTGCGCCAGCGCCACCTGAAGGCGGAGCGGGTGCGCCGCGACCTTCTGGCCTCGCTTTTTGCGGCCACGGCCGATTTCCGGGACGTGTACCGCCTGTTGCGGGTCCTGGAATGCCTGGAGCACATGAGCCACGAGGCCGAGGCCTGCGCCGACACCCTGCGGGCCATGATCGCCCGGTAGCGCGCCTTCCCAGTCCCGTTACGACGAGCGTTTTGTTGTTTCTGTTTGTCGCCTGGCCGAAACAGATCTGTTTCGGCCGGAGCCGATACCTTTTCGATTCGCATCCGGGCGCCCCTGCAGCAGGCCTGCGTCGAAATCCCGTAGCGTCCCGTGACGGCGGCCTCGCCCAAAAAACGCACCACGGGGAGTCGGCCCTTCATGGCGGGGTATCGTATGCGGAACCCGCCGGGAGGATTGATAAGGGCGGAACCCTCCCTGATGCACGCCAGCTGCCTGCCGCGTGCGATACTGCGACGCCAGGGGTTGTGTATTGTCATGCAGTTGCGCTATGTCTGCACACAGCATTTTTGAACATGGAGCCGTACATGACCTCATCCCCCGCGACCCCCCAGGCATCCTTGGTGAACATCCTCAGCATCGGCTTCCTCATCGTCGGCAATCTGATCGGCGCAGGCATCCTGGCCCTGCCGATCAACACCGGCCTGTCAGGATTCATCCCCTCAATGTTCGGTCTCTTCCTGACCTCGGCCGCCATGTTTTATTCCGCGATCATCCTCAGCCGTGAGGCGGTCGGCAGGCAACGAAGCACCTTTAATTTTCCAAGCCTCTACCTGGAACACCTGGGTGTTGGTGGAAAATGGGTGGCGGTCGTCGCCAACCTGATCATTCTTTACGGATTGTTGACCGCCTATCTCACGGGCATCACCGCCATCATCAACAAACTTTTCGATCTCAACATCCCCACGGTCTGGCTCATGCTGGGTTTTTTTCTCATGACCTCGCTCATCTCCCTGGCCAGCGTGGACAAGATCATGAAATACATCGCCGTGATCGTGGTGGTGAAGTGCGGGATGTTCGTGGTCATTGCCTGGATGGGCGGCATGCACGTCAAGGCCGCAAACCTTTCCCATTCAGACTGGGCCTTGTTCGTGTGCGGCATTCCCATCCTGGTGACCGCCTTCCATTTCCACAACATCATCCCCGCCATTTGCGAAAGCCTCCGGTGGAACCAAAAAACCATCAATAAAACCATGCTGGTGGGCATGAGCCTGGGCTTTGCGATGAACGCCACCTGGCTCTTGGTGGGCATCGGCGTGTTGCCCCTGGACAACAGCCCCGTCGGGCTGATCAACGCCTTCGAACAGAATCTGCCGGCCACAATCCCCCTGGCTCAGATCATGAATTCCGAAACCTTTCTCATCCTGGCGGGCGCGTTTTCCCTGGCGGCCATCACCACCGCCTATCTGGCCAACGGCCTGGGACTTATCGGCTTCATGGACGATTTGACCAACCAGTTCACAGGCAGGACCAACCCCATTTTGAGCCGGGCCCTGGCCTTTCTGCCGCCGCTTCTCATCGCGCTGGTGTACCCGGACATCTTCCTTGAAGCGATCAACTTCGCCGGCGGCTTCGGCATCGTGACCCTGTTTGGCATCCTGCCGAGCATCATCGCCATTCGTCGGGCCAGGACGCCTGTGGAAAAAGGGCTCGGCGTGGCCATGCTGGTTCTGTTCGCGCTGTTTTTTCTCGCGGAGGCCGGCCAGGAATTCGGCATGCTGAAGATCACTCCCGAAACCGAACACTGGCAGCAGTGACGTCTTGCCCACGGTTCCCGGTTCGCTGTCCCTGACGGCGAACCGGGCGCTGACGGCGTCCCCAACCCCCTATCCGGTCACGGAGCCTTCATGCCCGCTATCGACCTGAGCGTCTTCGACCTGTTCAAGATCGGCCCCGGTCCCTCCAGTTCGCATACCATCGGGCCAATGAAAGCCGGTTATGAGTTCATCCAGGCCGCCAGGGCGCTTCCGGCCGAGGCGCTGGCCAAGGCCGCCGGAATCGAGGTCCGGCTGTACGGGAGCCTTTCGGCCACCGGCAAGGGCCATGGCACGGATCGCGCGGTCCTGGCCGGACTGCTTGGCCGTTCACCGGAATCCTGCTCCCCGGACTTTCTCGACGATCTGGCCAGAACCCCCCTGGCCGGGCGTCCCGTGGATCTGGGCGGCGTGCGCTTGATGCTCAATGCCGGGAACGTCATTTTCGACGCCGTCGAACACGACCACCCTTTTAACAATACCCTGGTCATCCGGCTCACCACCGCCGATCCCCAGGCCGCGCCGCTTCTTGAGCGCGAGTATTATTCCGTGGGCGGGGGCTTCATCCAGATCAAGGGGCAGGAAGAGCCGCCGCGCGGGACGCCGCTTTATCCCTATGGAACCATGGCCGAACTCAAGGAGCGCCTGGCCGAGAACGATCTGAGCCTGCCCCGGCTGATCCTGGAAAACGAGATGGCTGTGACCGGGGCTGACGAAACGACGGTCATGGCCGGTGTGGACACGATCCTGCGGGTGATGGATGCAGCCGTGAGCGCAGGCCTTGCGGCCGAGGGCGTGCTCCCCGGCCCGATCGGCCTGGCGCGCAAGGCCAAACGCATCCTGGAACGCTCACGGATCAAAAGCCAGGTGCAGGAAACGATCATCGGCCACATGTGCGCCTATGCCTTTGCGGTCGCGGAGGAGAACGCGGCCGGACATATCATCGTCACCGCGCCGACCTGCGGGTCGGCCGGCATCATCCCGGCCATGGCCCGGATCATGCGCACGCGGCTTTCGCTTCCCGAACAGTCCATCCGCGAAGGGCTGCTGGCGGCGGCGGCGATTGGGTTTCTGGCCAAACACAACGCCACCATCGCAGGCGCGGAAGGGGGTTGCCAGGCCGAAATCGGGGTGGCTTCGGCCATGGCGGCGGCGATGCTGGCCCAGGCCTCGGGCTACGGTCCCCATGTCACCGAACACGCGGCGGAAACCGCTCTGGAGCACCACCTGGGCATGACCTGCGATCCTGTCGGCGGCTACGTCCAGATTCCCTGCATCGAACGCAACGCCGTGAGCGTGGTCAAGGCCTATACCGCCTTCATCATCGCCTCGGATGAATCTCCGGCCACGCACAAGGTCGGCCTGGACCAGGCCATCGCGGCCATGATGGACACCGGCAGGGACATGAGCTGCAAGTACAAGGAGACGGCCCAGGGCGGCCTGGCGGTCTGCGTGGCCACCTGTTGAGACGGATCGGGCTGTGCGGATCAAAGACCCTGCGATCCGCAGCGTATGCTGCCTGATCAGCCCCGCGCCGCGTGCCGGGCCATGGCCGCCACAATCAGATGATGAAACGGCAGGATGATCGTGAAATAGACCGGGCCGGTCCAATGCCGGTAGCGCACGATGGTCGCCACATGGCGCAGACTTTCCCCGGCCTCGCCGGTCCCGGCAGAGACCGCCACATACGCGGCCAGATGCCTGTCAGAGGCCTCGGCGATCCAGTACCGTCCCTTCTCGGCCGCCGTGACCGTGAAAAATGTGGCCTTCGCCCCGGGCGTAAACGAAACCTCCGAAAGCCGTTCCCCTTGTCCGCCCGATTCCCGGCGAAGCCCCAAAAGCCCTGCCAATAGCCCGCGCAACCGGAAGAGAGCCCGCATCCATCCCGGACGATAGGACAGGAGATCGGCCACGAACCGGCCAAGCTCCTTGTTGCAGGCCACGGTTTTCACGTCCACATGGTCGGCCCCCTCGGCCAGGGCTTCGATCTCCGGAATGGATGCCGCGCCGGGCATGTCTGCCCCCTTCCTGGCGCCTCCCATGGAAAACACCCCCGTGATTTGATGAAAAGCTCTCTTTTTTCGGCATGTCGCTGCGGGGAAGGGGAGTCGGGCGGGCATCGGCTGCGGACCTTGACCCCCCTCCATGTCGCCGTGTGGGGGGAGATGCCGGTTCAAAGGACAACGCAGAAAAACGCCCTGCCGGGCCTCCCGGGCGCGACACGCGCGCAGGATAGGCGGCCTGCGTGAAGGCGGCGTGACGGCCAGCCGCATCCTTCAGGATAGGCCCAAAAGGGACAGCACCTCGAAGCAGATGGCCCCCATGACCGCCGCCGCCGGGATGGTCAGCACCCAGGCCATGACCAGGTTTCCGGCCACCCCCCAGCGTACGGCGGACAGCCGTTTCGAGGCCCCCACGCCGATGACCGCCGTGGAGATGGTATGCGTGGTGCTGATGGGCGCGCCGAAGGCCGAGGCCCCGGTGATGACCAGGGCGGCGGCGGTCTCGGCCGCGAAGCCGTGGATGGGTTCGAGCTTGAATATCTTGTGCCCCATGGTCTTGACGATCTTCCAGCCCCCCGTGGCCGTGCCCAGGCCCATGGCCAGGGCGCAGGACAGCTTGACCCACAGCGGCACGGCCATCTCCGGGATCTGATGAAAGGTGAAAAGGGCCAGGGTGATGATGCCCATGGTTTTCTGGGCGTCGTTTAGGCCGTGGCTGGTGGCCATGAACGCCGAGGACACGATCTGCAGCTTCTTGAAGGCGTGGTTGACCTTGGTGGGATGGGCCCGGATCAGCATCCAGGAAAGGGACACCATGAGCAGGTAGCCGCATAAAAAACCGGCCAGGGGCGACAAAACCAGGGGCAACAGGATCTTCTCCGCGATGCTCGGATAGTTGGGGGCGTCAAAGCCGCCGTAGGCGATGGCGGCGCCGATGAGTCCGCCGATGAGGGCGTGGGAGGAGGAGGAGGGAAGCCCCAGATACCAGGTCAGCAGGTTCCAGACGATGGCCCCGAACAGGGCCGAGAGCACCAGCCCCTGGCTGCCCGCCACCATTTCGGGGCTGACGATGCCGCTGCCGATGGTGTGGGCCACGGCCGTGCCCAGAAACGCCCCGCCCAGGTTCAGGGAGGCGGCCATGACCACCGCCACCTGGGGCGAGAGCACCTTGGTGGAGACGATGGTGGCGATGGCGTTGGCGCTGTCGTGGGCCCCGTTGGTGAAGTCGAAGATCAGCGCGATGACCACCACGGCGATGAGCAGGAAAGGGATATCAAGCATTTTTTAGCATGACTCCTTCCAAAATGTCTCCCAGGGTGTCCACCCGGTCCACGGCGCTTTCGATGCGGTCGTAGATATGGCTCCATTTGACGATCTCCAGGATCGTGCCGTAGTCCTTGACCTCACAGTCGTACAGTTCGCCGATGCCCACCAAGAGCAGGGTCTCGCTTTCATATTTGAGCCAGCGAATGCGTTCCATGCTCGTCTCGCCCGTTTTGTTGCAGGCCAGGCACGCCAGCATCTTGCCCGATTCCTCCACCATGCCACGGATGTTCTGGGCCAGCTTTTTGGCCGGATAGCGCATACGCGACGGTTCGTAGACCTCCATGCGGGTGGAGACGGCCTTGATGGCGTTTAAGATGTCTTCCTGGGAGACGTTGATGTCGTGGATGTCCTCCCGGTCGAGGGGGGTGATGAACGTCAGCGACAACTCCCGGGCGATGTTCCGGGAGATGACGTTGCCCTCGGACTCGATGATGTTCACCTGCTTGCACACCTCCTCGGTGTCGGCCCCGTCTTCGAAGAGCGTGCAGAGATGTCCGGCGGCCCGTTGCAGTTTGCGGTTTTGCTCCTCGAAAAGCCTGAAGAATTTGACCGTGCGGGGAAAGAAGCTAAAACCCATGGCCGTCTCCTTGTCTCGGGAATGATGCGCCAAAATCCGGGTTATGCGGGTTCGGACCCGCTCGCGGGGGCCAGGGGCAGGCGGATCAGGAGCGCCCCGTTGTCGCCCGGGACGAGCGTGCCGCCATAGGCCGCCAGAAAATCCGCCGGAAGTCCCGTCCCATCGCCTTGGACCTGGCCCGCCGCCGGGGACGCCAGACCCTGCGCCCCGGGAAATTCGATGCCGAGACCATCGTCCCGGCGCGACAGCACCACCGGCCGGTCGTCGCCGGAGGCCGCCGTGCGCTCCAGGCACAGGACGAACACCCGGCCCAGGCCGTTTGGCTCCACCTCGGCCACGAAATCGCCGTCCCCCTGGACGGTCAGGCGCGGCGGCGCGGCCTCCGGACAGCGCACCGCGGCCTCGCGCAGGGCGTTTTCCAGGATGCGCCGGACGTCGGTTCGGGGCGGGCGGTCCATGCTGGCGGAGAACCGCGCGGCCGCCATGGCCATGAGGTCGGCCACGGCGTCCTCCATTTCCCTGGAAAACCGCAGTGCGGCGTCAATGGCCGTACCGGCCCGGGCCGGGTCGCGGGACAGCGTGCCCCGGGCCATGTCCAGGTAGCCCGCGATCTTGGTCAGGGGGGTGCGCAGACGATGCGAGGCCTCGCGCACGAAGTCGCGGATGTTGGCCTCCATGCGGTTTTGCCCCGTGATGTCGCGCAGCGTCAGGATCAGCCGCCGCCGCCCGTCCTGGTCCGTAAACGGCACCAGATTCGCCTCCACGTCCCGGTCCCCGGCCAGGGTGAAGCGTCGCGTGGCGGCCTTGGCCTGGGGATCGTGCAGCATGGCCGCCACCTCGGCATGCACGGCCGGTCCCAGCGGGGTTTCGATGGGCAGGCGGCCGTCCAGTTCCCCCGATCCCACCAGCCGGGCCAGGGGGGCGTTGTGGGAGCCGATGCGGCCATCCGGGCACAGGACCGCCAGCCCTTCGTCCAGGCCGTCCAGCACGGCGGCATGGCGGTTACGCTGGCCCTCGATGGCGGCCACGTTTTTGCCCACCCGCTCGGCCATGGCGTTATAGGCCTCGGCCAGGCCGGAAAATTCCCGATCCGAGAGGTACAGGCGGCGCTCGTAGTCGCCGTCGCCCAGGGCCTTTATGGCCAGGGTCAGTTCCTTGATGGTTCCGGTCAGGCTGCGGGCGGGCAACAGGGACAAAAAGCCTCCGCACAAGAGTACGATGCCAAGCGCCCCCAGGATGACGCCCCGGAAACGGGCCAGATCCCTGGTGACGGCGTGATAGGGCACGGCCACGCGCAAGACCCCGTCGGGCAGGCCCGGGAGATTGTCGGCGCGCATGGCGGCGTAGACCGTCTGCCTGCCCGTGGTGCGGCTATGGCGCACGTCCGTGCCGAAGCCCGAGGCCAGGGCGGCCACCACCTCGGGGCGTCCGGCATGGTCCTCCAGCTCGGCGGTTTCGGGGCCGGGCACCTCGGTGTCGGCCAGCACCTTGCCGCCTGCGATATAGGTGATTCGGGCCCCCAGGTGCCGCCCCATGTCGGCGGCCCAGTCCGGCAGGCCCTCCAGGGTGATCCGGTCGGACGGCGCGGGCTGCGCCGCCGGATCGTTTCGGTCGGCCAGCCCAGGCCGATCCGGGGCCGCGCGCAAAAGCCACAGCACCAGCTCCAGCTTGCTTGTGGCCTGGTTTGTGGCGTCCTCGACCAGAAGTCCCTCGGTCTGCCGGATGAAAAACCAGAAGACCAGGCATAAAAGGAAAAAAAACGCCGTCAGGCTGAGAAACAGGGTGCGTACCTGCAGGGAGGGCCGTTGCATCAGGGGATTGTCCGGGAGGTTGGTGTTTGTCTACGCAGAAGTGACCGCAGGCCGACCGTCTCCAGGGCGTCGCATCGGGCCGGGCGACCGGTCATGCAGCCCGCTCCGGAGCATCGTCGACAGGGGGCGGGGCGTCCCACTGCGGCGGTTCTGCGGCCGGACATCGTCCGGCCAGCTTTTGCAGTTCGTCCAGGTACTCCTGATAGTGGCTCAGATAAAAGGACAGGGCCCGGGCGAAGTTCTTGCCCACCAGGCCGTCCAGGAACAGGCGGCTGATCTCGTATTCCCGGCGCAGCACATATTGCGAGAGCAGAAAGGCCCGCCGTTCGTCCTGGGACATGCCCGGGATGAGCAGGCGCAAAACCGTGCGGGCCCGGGGTTGGTACATCCAGAAATAGAGCAGATCAAGGGCGTTGACGTAGAGGATCTTTTCCAGGTCGGACTTGTCCGTGGACAGGGCCTCGGAAAGCTCCTGGGGCGATTCGAGGAGACCCTCCACGTCCTTTTGGGGAAAGCGCACCTCCAGGGTGGAATAGGTGTCGTAGAGCTTTTTGGATTTGGCCTTGTAGTCGCGAAGCCGCATGGCGATGTATTTGGAGCGGTCGGCCAGGCCCTCGATCACTCCGGCCACGCCGTCCGAGCACAGCTTGGAGATGATGGCCGCCCACTGCTGCATGACGGCCCCGGCGTCGGGAACCCCGGCCAGGGACAAGAGGCCCGAGATCAGGGCGTTGACGCCGATGGCCAGGGGGATGGACACGGCGCTGCGAAACAGGTTTCCGGTCACGGCCCGGCGTGGCAGGCCCCGGAAGGCGTTGTGGGTGGCGATATAGACGCCGTTGACCACGGCCATGACCGTGTACAGGGCCACGGGGTTGCTTTGGGCGGTGATCTGGAAGCCCTGGTCCATCACCAGGGTCTTGACCACATAGTCCAAAAGCGGCACCGAAAAGCCCGTATAGAGCAGGGAATCAGCCAGTCGTGAGAAGCTGACGTATTCGTTCCATTTGAGCACCGGCGACCGGCGAAGCCCTCCGGAACCGAACACCGACTGGATGACGTTGCGAAGCCCGGTGATGCCGAACCAGATAAGCGGGCCGAACCAGCACAGCACCCACCAGTCCTTGGTCAGGCCAAACGACAGGGCGGCCGGGATGAACCCGGCCAGGATCTTGAGGGAGTTTTTGACGGCGCTGTTGGCGTAGCGGAAGCAAAATTTCGGGGTACGCGGCCCGGCCAGGAGTTTGCCTTTGTACACCTCGCCGCTTGGGGGCTGGATGCCGCCCAGGGTGTAGATGTTGGCGGTTTTTTCCGAGGCGTGGAAGTAGCGGGTTCTGGACCATTTGAGACTGGGCCGAAGCGCCGCGTGCCGGAAGAGCGGAGAAAAAAGCGCCAGCCGGGCCGCCCGAAGGGTCATGGGCGAGGCCCCGGCCGCCGTGTGGTACTGCAGGGAGGGAACTACCTCCACGCCAACCGGCAGGGCCTTGCGCTGGTGGCTGTGGCCACGCTCCAAATGGCGCGCCGCCCGGGCGGGCAGGGTGTCCTTGACCACCAGGCCCATGCCGTGGTGGCGGCAGGACTGGCCCGTGGAGTCGGTGCCGATGCAGGCCCGAAGCGGGGTGGTCTTGTAATAGTCCATGAGCCCGGCCATGTTGTCCAGGACGCTTGAGAGACGGTTGATCTTCTCCGCGCTCCCGGGGCCGCCCCGGTCTTCCAGGCGGCGCATGATGCGGCGCACGAACTTTTTGATCTTGACCGGGTTGCCGGAGTTGACCACGGCGATGAGCTCGATGATCTCGGCGTTGTCCCTGGAGGGGTCGACCTCGAAATCGTGGAGGTTGAAGATCTCCACATGGGTCACGGCCCCCCGGCATTCGCTTAAGATCATGAGCACGTCTTCGGGGCCGTGTCCGTCCAGGGTCAGGACGAAACGGTTCAGGGAATGGAACTCGTGGATGGTCTCGATGAGCTCGCATGGCGTCAGGCGCAGGATGTCCGGGCAGTCTGCGCTGTCGCAGGGGATGTCCGGATTTTTCAGCCCGGGATTGTGTTCCGGGGCGAGATGGGCCTCGATGAGGTATTCGGGACTGAAGCGGTCCATGTGGGCGAACACCGCCGAAAGCTCCGGCCCCTGGGGAGCGGCCCCGGCCGCGAGCAGGCCGTCGGCCTTGCGGGTCAGGGCCTCCTGCACGGCGTTTTGGGCGAAGCGTCCCAGATGCATGAGCGAGGCCTGTCCGGCCCCCACGAAGGCCGTGAAGTCCTCGGGGTCCAGGGCCGGGACGTCCACGCCGCAGATCTCGCCGATGGCCTGGCGGTGCGTGGCGTTGAAGGCCGCAAGCGCCTCCATGACGTAGTGTTTTTGGAACTGGGCGGCCTCGCGCCCCCGGCGCAGAAACGTCCCCACCTCGGGCTTGGTCAGAAATTCCAGAAACTCCCCAAGTTCATGGAATCCCCGGGGAATCCAGATCATCTTCAGATAGCTCCCGGCATGCCGGGTGCGGTATTCCAGGCCGATGCGCACGGCGATGCCCATGATCCGGGCGGCCTGGTACAGTTCCGAGGCCACCTCGGGGCGCACGAAATTGTTGTGGATGACCGTGAGCTTGCGGATGCCCTTGATCCAGGCGTCCATGATCAGGTGGGTGGGGGATTTGCGGCCCTTGGTGTTGGCGTCGTGGACGTGGTCGTCGAAGGCCAGTTGGTTCCACTCCTCGGGCATCTCCAGCAGATGGTGTTCAGCCAGGCCCCGGCGCACGATGCGCGGCTTGCCCGAGGAGGCCGCCCGGAAGTCGTGGGCCAGCTCCAACTGGCGCAGGGGGTCGTCCTTGGCCCGCACCAGCTCTTTTATGATCTGCAACAAAAGCCGGGCCGTGTTTTTTTCCAGGTCGCTTTCGGCCGAAAAAAGCACCTCGTCGCGCAGCGACCGCAGGGCCTTGATGCGGTCCCCGGCCATGCCGGCCTCCAGCGACCCCAGCAGGTGGATGATGGCGTAGGCCATGCGCAATTCGCGCGGCGCGGCCATTTCCTTGATGCCGTGGGGGTGCAGGTAGGGGGTCAAAAGGCGGCGCAGGCCGGGATACTTTTTGCGGCCCAGGACATCATTTACGATTTTTAAAAGGGCATAGTCTTCGCGGTCGAACAAAAGGCGTGACAAAAGACCGCCCTCGGATGCGGAGGAGGGGCCGGTCTCAGGCGACGGCCCGGGGAGGGCGGAGGTGGGTTCGTTTCGCCACATATTCGTAACAACAGCGTCCGATTCGTCACAAGATTATGCCAATGGTTGCCCTTCGGCGTCAAGGAGCGTCGCCATGGCGTCGAGTCTCTCCGCGCCCGGCTGGCCGCATCGGGGACTGGCCCGAGAGGCCCCCGGCGGGCGTCGCCGGGATACGCGCGCGTCGGGCGCTTTTTCCCAGCCTGGGGGCTTTGGCGTTGACATCGGAACACCCATGGGCGATTCGTGACCCTGGACCTCCCGAGGCAGGGCGTCCGGCGGGCTGGCCGCCCGGGCGGCGCGCCAGAGGGGGCCGGACTTGTCTATGAATAAAAAGCTGCCGTCACGCAAAGGCGAACGGGCCGACGGGCATCCCCTGAGGTTGCTGCTTACGGTCCCCATGGTGCTCCTGACCATCCTGGCGGCAGGGATTGTGGGCGGTTTCGCCCTGTTCGACAGCAAGCTCGCCGTGGGCGACGTGGCCGCGAAGCTCCGGGCCGAGGTGCTGGCCCGGGTGGACGTGCAACTGCGCGAGTACCTGTCCATCCCCCCGGCGGTCAACGCCGCCAACGCCATGGCCCTGTCCCTGGGCCTTCTTGATCCGGACGATCCCGGCCAGCGCCAAAGGTATTTCTACGGCGCGGTGGCCTCCAGGCCCTCCATCGCCTACAGCTTTTTCGGCGCCCCTGACGGCGCATTCTGCGGGGCCCGGCGGCTGCCCGACGGCGAATTGCAGATTGTGCGGGCCGGGCCGGAAACCGGCGGCGACTCCCATAATTTCACCGTTTCAGCCTCGGGCCAGGCCGGGGAGCTCAAAAACGTCTATCCTGCCTTCGATCCCCGTACCCGGCCCTGGTACAAAGCGGGCGAGGCGGCCCGGGGACCGGTATGGACCCCTGTCTACCGGCATTTCGCCCTCAAGGATATGGCCATCACGGCCGCGCTGCCGGCCTACGATGCGGCGGGGCGGCTTGTGGGCGTGTTCGGCGTGGACTACGTGCTGGGGCAGATACGGGATTTTTTGCGCACCATCCGGGTGGGCGAGCATGGCGGGGTGTTTCTCCTGGAACGGTCGGGCGATCTGGTGGCGGCCTCGGCCATGCCGCCGGAGGCCGGGCTTTTCACGCGCCAGGGCGATGCCTATGTCCGCATCCCGGCGGCGGCCTGCGGCCTGCCCATGGTGGAGGCCGCCGCCGGGGCCATGGCCGGTCACGGGGACGGGCTGGCCGGGATCCATCGGGAAATCCTTCTGGAATTCTCCCTTGAGGGGGAACGGTATTTCCTCCAGGCCGCGCCGTTTCGCGACGGATTGGGGTTGGACTGGATCATGGCCGCCGTGGTCCCCGAGTCGGATTTCATGGCCAGGGTGGACAGCCAGGCGGCGCGCACCGTGGGCATGCTGTTTCTGGTCGTGGGGTTGGCCGCCGGGGCGGGACTTTTCATCGCCGGCCGCCTGTCGGCCCCGGTGGAGAACCTCAGCCACGCTGCGGCGGCCCTGGCCTCCGGACAATGGGACCACCCCGTCGAAAGCGAGGGGCACGCCTGGGAATTGCGCCAACTGGCCCTGTCTTTTTCCGGGATGCGGAGACAGCTTCGGGAATCGTTCGCCGAGCTTGAGGCCCGAAGCGCCACCATCGCCGAACAAAATCGCACCCTGGAGGACCGGGTGGCCCGGCGCACCCGGGAACTGGGCCGCCTAAACAACCGCCTGCGGGCCATCTTCGACGCCATCCCCGGGCACATCCACGTCATCGGCCGGGACTACCGGGTGGTGGACGTGGGGGACAAGATGCTGCGGGCCATGGGCAAAACGCGCCAGGAGGTGGTGGGGCGGCTGTGCCACGAGGTCTTCCGGGATCTCCCGGCCGTGTGCGATGCATGTCCCGTGGTCGGCCCCGACGCGGCGATGCGTATCCATACCCGGCCCTCCACCCCCGAGGAGGAGGCCCGCCTGGGCATGGCCTTCATGGTCTATTCCGCGCCGGTTCTCGATGATGCCGGGGAGGTGTGGGGGTTCATCGAATGCCTCATGGACATCTCCCAACTGCGGGCCGTGGAACGCGAACTGGTGCGGGCCAAGGAGCAGGCCGAGGAGGCGGCCCGGGTCAAGGGCGCATTTCTGGCGGGCATGAGCCACGAGATCCGCACCCCGCTCAATTCCATCATCGGCCTGACGGAAATCACCCTGCAGACCAGCCTTGACCCGGAGCAGCGCGACCATTTGCAGACCGTGCGCGAGGCGGGCACGGCCCTTCTGGCCCTGGTCAACGACATCCTGGATTTCTCCCGCCTGGACAGCCAGGGACTTGAACTGCACAACGAGCATTTCTCCCTGCCCCGGGTCATTTCCTCCGTGGCCCGCACGCTTCGGGTCCAGGCCCGGGCCAAGGGCGTGGGACTTCGGGCGCGCATGAAAAAGGGCTGCCCCATGGCCAGCCGGGGCGACCCGGATCGGCTGCGCCAGATCCTGTTCAACCTGGTGGGCAACGCGGTCAAATTCACGGAGCGCGGCGAGGTGGAGTTCTGGGCCGAGCCGTGGCCCGGGGGCGACGTCGCGCACAAGGATGCGGCCGGGGCGGATGCGCCGGTGTGGGTGAAATTTTTCGTGCGCGACACCGGCATCGGCGTTTCACCGGAAAAGATGGAGGTGATCTTCGATCCCTTCCGGCAGGCCGACGGCTCCATCACCCGCAAATACGGCGGCACGGGCCTGGGATTGGCCATCTGCAGGCAACTGGTGGAGCGCATGGGCGGTGAGATCGGGGTGGAAAGCACGCCCGGCGCGGGAAGCACGTTTTTTTTCACCCTGCCCCTTTGGCCGGGGGATCCGGCCAGGGTGCCCAAGAAAAGGGCCCCTGCCACGTCCATGGCGGCCCTGCGCGCCGCGTCGCGCCCCCTGCGCGTGCTTCTGGCCGAAGACAATCTGATGAACATCAAACTGGCCAAGGCCCTGCTCGGCCGGTTGGGGCATGCCACGCACACGGCGCAAAACGGCCGTGAGGCCCTGGATATGCTCTCCCGGGAGTCCTTCGACGTGGTGCTCATGGACCTGGAGATGCCGGGGATGGACGGCCTGGCCGCCGCCCGGGCCATCCGGCAGGGTCAGGCCGGGCAGGCCGCCATGACCATCCCTGTGGTGGCCATGACCGCCCATGCCGTGGACGGCATGGAGGGGAAGTGCCGTGCGGCGGGCATGAACGGGTTTGTGCCCAAGCCCGTTGATTTCGGGAAATTGGCCCGGGTTCTCGGCGAGGTGGCTCCCGCTGCGCCGGGTAGGGGCGACCTGCCGATCCCCCCCGGCCTCCCGGACTCGCCTGTACAACCATCCCCGCCGCAGACGCCGCCTGCGGCGCAGGCGGACGATGCGGTCAACGTGCCCGAGGCCCTGGAAAAACTCGGCGACGACGCGGAACTGTACCTGGAGTTGGCCCAACTGTACCTGGATGAACTCGCCCCGCGCCGCGACCAGTTGGCCCGGTTGGGCGCCGAGGGGACGGCCGAAGAGGTGTTCCGCCTGGCCCATTCCTGCAAGAACTCCTGCGGGGCCATCGGGGCCTGGGGGTGTCTGACGCTGTCGACGCGCACGGAAAAAGCGGCCCGAAGCGGCGATCTGGAGCAGGCCAGGGCCGCCCTGGCCGAGCTTGACGCGGAAATGCTCCGGGTGGAGGCGGTGGTGCGCCGGATCGTGGCCGATCCCGGGGCCTTCGGGCTGCTCAGAACGTCCGGCAAACCCGTGGGGGCCGATGCCTCCGCCTCGAGCCGCATCCCTTAAAAGAGAACGGTTTCAATCTGTGGGTATAAAATCCAGGTCCGCCGAGTGTGGGGGCACGACGCTGCCCCGGCGTTTCGGAGGCGCTCCCGCCAGGATTATCCCCGGTATTTCACCTCATCGCGCCAGGAATTGAGCTTGGCGCAACAGCCCTCGCCCACACCCAGCAGGTACCGGTAGCGTTCCCCCTGTTCGGGATCTTCCGCCAGACGGCACTTGTAGCGTGCCTCGGCCTCGCCCCAGTACAATTCCGGACAGCGTTTCCGGTAGCCGTGCAGGATGTGCGACTCCCGGCATTGGTCGCTTAAGCAGCACCAGCCGCAGCCCACGCAGGGCACGGCGCTCAAGGGGAACGCAGGCGCGCTGCATGGTCGGCTGTTTTTTCGGCCGGTCGCGCGGGAGAAACCCGGTGTGCCGGGCCAAAGCCCCCTGGGCCGGAAGGGGCGGGGTGAAACACGGACGCAGGCATGGCGAATCCTTTGGCCGGGGCGTCTGGCCGCAGTCGTTCGCCGGGAGGGCGACGACGCGGCGGCGCAGATCCGTCCGCATGGGCCAAAGAAAGAGCCTATCGGATAACTGACGCCCGGGACAGCCCCAGGGCCGCGGGTCTTTTTTCACAATTCCCGGTTCGAAAGCGGCGGGAATTTCCGAAACGGCGTCTCTGGAGAGAACCGCCAATTTTTCTGGTGAGTTATCAGGGCAGCATAGCCCTGGCGTCCTGCTTTCTGAACATGCCGACATGGCGGGCCGTTCCCTGGACAGGTCAGGCCACAGGGGCAACCTGGCGTGCCCTGGGTCAGGCGTGCGTTGGCGTTGCGTCAGAACGGTTTTCGCACCCGTCGACGCCCTGGACGCAGCCGGGCCGTAAAAGGGGCAGGCGGCAAAGGGAGGTTTTGGTTTTGGACAAGGTGGCGCACGGTCGGGGCCGTTCACGCGGCCAGGGTTACTGGCGCGGCGTTTTCCCGGCGGCGTAGCGTGCGGCCTTGTCCTTGCGCGCGGCGTTTCGCCGGGCGAGCACCTCGTCCGTCAGTTCGCGGCCTTTCTCGGTCAGTTCGGGATGCTCCCGGCGGTAGGCCTCCAGATCCTCGGCGGTCTGTTTCTCCATACGCTCGGATTCCAGGAACATAAGGTAGGCCAGGGTCAGGGCCGCGTCATTTTCCGAGGCGCCGTCGCACAGAAGGGCCACCTGGTTGCCGGGAACGGTCTCCACCAGTCGCGCGGCGAACATGGCCGCCCATTTCTCGTGCAATTCCGGCACAAGCGGCGGAATGTTCTCAGCCAGGGACATGGCCGCGTCGTCGCCAAGGTCGGGCCGGGTGACCCGGAAAAGCTCCCGCAGGGCCTCGTGGCGGCGTTGCGGGGTGGTGGAGATGCGGGCCAGGACGGCAGCCGTGATGTGATTGCGCCAGGCGTCCGGGTGCGCCGGGCAGGGCTCTGAGGCGTGGTCGGACATGGTCGGGGCTCCTGTGCGAGATGAAGGTCGCCGGGCGGTTACCACGAAGGGGGGGGGCAAGCAAATGGCCCGTTCCCGGGACTTCCCCGAGGGGAAATTATTTTCGGAAACGAAAATTTGTAACATTTGCAGGCTGTGAAGTTGGCGCGGGAAAATCTGTAACATAAGGGGGTTGCCGTCTCCAAAGCGAGCTCCTGCGGCGGATTCTTCAGGCATTCGTCACCCGGCCGTCATGGTTTCCCGGTTGCCTAAATCCAAACGCCCGGCTATTTTTTTGAGAGATTTTGAAAACACGTCCGCCCGGACAGAAAAACACACGGGAAACAAGGGGGTTTGGCATGAAACGGATCGTGGCGTTTGTGGCGATTTGTCTGTTCGCCCTGGTTGGGACGGCCCAGGCCGCAGGAACGTTCAAACTGCTCACCTGGAAGGGCTATGCCCCCAAGGAGCTGGTGGACAAATTCGAGAAGGAGACCGGCATCAAGGTCGAGGTCACCTATTCCAACAACGAGGAAATGGTCGCCAAGTTGCGGGCCACGCGCGGCGCGGGCTTTGATCTGGCCCAGCCCAGCCAGGACCGCATCTCCGCCGTGCAGGAGGAATTCCAGATCTACCAGCCCATGGACTACTCCAAGATTGAGGCGGCCCTGTTCATCCCGTCGCTTCTCGACGCGGTCAAGAAAAACACCCTGGTGGGCGGCAAGTCCCACGCCGTGCCTTTCTGCTGGGGCACCTCGGGCCTGGTGGTGAACACGGAAAAGGCCCCGGACGCCAAAAGCTGGAAGGCGCTCATCGACCCGGCCTACAAGGGCCGCATCAGCTACCGCTTAAAGCGTGTGGCGCTCATCGGCCTGGGCTTCGCCCTGGGCTACAAGCCCTTTGACCTCTACGGCGATCCCAAGGCCTACAAGGACATGTTGGACAAGGTGGCCGAGGCCATGATCGCGGGCAAGCCCCTGGTCCAGAACTACTGGTCCAACGGCGACGCCCTGCTCGAATCCGTGCGTTCGGGCGAGGTGACCGTGGCCGAGGCCTGGGACAACGGCGCCTGGAAGCTGCATGCCGAGAATCCCAAGATCGATTTCGTGGCCCCGGTCGAAGGCTGCCTGGGTTGGATCGACACCTTCGCCATCCCGGCCAAGGCCGAGAACGTGGACGCCGCCTACAAGTGGATCAACTTCATGCTCAAGCCTGAAAACGCGGCCCTCTTCACCAACCAGGAAAAGACCCCCACGGCCTCCAAGGGTGCTGGGCAGTTCGTGGACAAGACCGTGCAGGCCGACTTCGACCGTTCCTTCTCCACGGCGACCATCGACAACATCAAGTGGTATCCGCCGGTTCCGGCTGCGCTGGAGGAGATGGAAGGCAAGATCCTGGACAAGATCAAGGCCGCCAACTAGGCATGCCGACATGGCGGCCGTGGCATGCTGCGGCCGCCATGCGCGTCGGGACGGCCGAAAAAAGCCGCCCCGACGCCTTTCCCTCCCCTTTTTCGCCGGTGATGTGAGCCCATGGAAATCGATCTCAGCGTCAAAAAATGCGTCAAGTCCTTCGGCTCCTTCCTGGCCGTGGACAATGTCACCTTCGACGTCCCGCAAGGGTCGTTTTTCTCCATCCTCGGCCCCTCGGGCTGCGGCAAGACCACGCTCCTTCGCATGGTGGCCGGGTTCGAGGAACCCACCTCCGGCGCCATCATGATCCGGGGCAAGGACATGCGCGGGGTGTTGCCCAACCGCCGTCCGGCCAATCTGGTGTTCCAGCACCTGGCCCTTTTTCCCATGATGACCGTGGCCGAAAACATCGCCTTTGGCCTTCGGCGTCGCAAGGTGGCGGCCCCGGAGATAGCCCGGCGCACCGAGGACATCCTGGAGCGCGTGGGGCTGCCCGGCTACGGCGTCAAGCGCGTGGATCAGCTCTCCGGCGGCCAGAAGCAGCGGGTGGCCATCGCCCGGTGTCTGGTCCTGGAGCCCCTGGTGCTGCTTTTGGACGAGCCCCTGGGGGCGCTTGACCTGAAGCTGCGCGAGCAGATGAAGGTCGAACTGAAAAAGCTCCAGGCCAAGGTGGGCACCACCTTCGTCTACATCACCCACGACCAGTCCGAGGCCCTGGTCATGTCCGACGTGGTGGCGGTCATGAACAAAGGCCGCTTTGAGCAGATGGGCAGCCCCCAGGAGCTGTACCGCGCCCCGCAGTCGCCCTTCGTGGCCCGGTTCGTGGGCGAAAACAACATCTGGGCGGGCCGGGTGGAAAAGAGCAGCGGCGACGAGGTCGCCATCAAGACCGACGAGGGCTTCGTTTTTTCGGCCAAAAGCCATTCCCCGCTCACCATAGGCGACCGGGCCGACCTGTTTTTGCGCCCCGAGGCCATGCGCATCGAACCCCGGGAACCCGCCGGGCTCAACACCTTCACCGTCGCCGTGCGGGCCATCCTCTTCGATGGGGCCGCCAGCCGCCTGCTCACGGCCACGGACAGCGGCCACGAACTCATGGTGGCCCTGCCCCAGAACCGCCGCTTCGACCACATCGTTCCCGGACAGACCATCGCCGTGGGCTGGCATCCCGAATCCGGCGTCTGCTTCCCGGCCACGACATCCGCCGCAGCGGCGGCCGCGGGGGAGGCATAGGCCGTGAAAACCTCCCGGCTCTCCCTGTGGATATTTTTAAGCCCCGTGCTCATGTGGCTTTTTTTGCTGATCGTCCTGCCGCATCTCGATCTGTTCATCATGAGCTTCCGGGCCAAGGATGAATACGGCCAGATGGGATTTTCCCTGCAAAACTACGCCAATTTCTTCGCCGAGCCCATCTATTGGCTGACCTTCGTGCGCACCGCGATCTATTCCGTGATCACCACCGTCTTCACCTTCCTTTTGGCCATGCCTGTGGCCTTTTACATCGTCAAGGTGGTGCGCCCGAAATATAAGGGCTTTCTCATGGTGCTTCTGCTTTTGCCCTTTTGGGTCAGCGAGCTGGTGCGGGTCTACGGCTGGATGATCCTTTTGCGCGAATCCGGGGTCGTCAATTTCTTCCTTCTCAAACTCGGCATCGTGGATGCGCCGCTGCACATGCTGTACACCGACGCCACCATGATCATGGGACTGGTCTACACCTCCATGCTGTTCATGGTCGTGCCCGTCATCTCGGTCCTGGAAAGCCTGGACGACAGCCTGATCGAGGCTGCAAGCGACCTGGGCGGCTCCAAAATCAGCATCTGGCGGGAGATCATCCTGCCCCACTGCAAGCCGGGCATCACCTCCGGGGCCATCGTGGTCTTCATGCTGTCGCTTGGCAACTACCTCACCCCCAACCTCATGGGCGGCAAGAACTCCCTGTGGTTCACGGAGCAGATCTACAACCAGTTCATCGCCAGCTTCAACTGGAACCAGGGTGCGGCCTTCGGCTTCCTGCTTCTGCTCCTAAGCTCCCTCATCATCTGGGCGGGCCTCAAAATAAGCCGCCAGAAGCTCGGGGAGGTGGCCTCGTGATCCGCTCGCTGCCCAATTCCAAGGCCTACACCTGGTCCTTTCACGTCTTCGTGATCCTCTATTTCGTCTTTCTCTTTGCGCCGCTTCTGGTCACCTGCGTGCTGGCCTTCAATGACTCCAACTTTCCGTCCCTGCCCTGGAACGGCGGCACCCTGGACTGGTTTTTCTCTCCCGGGCCAAAGCGCGTGGGCATCTTCCACGACGCCCAGAACCTGCGCTCCATCATGGTCAGCTTCGAGACCGCGGTCATCGTCTCCATCCTGTGCGTCGTGGTCGGCACCTGCACCGCCTTCGCCTTCGAGCAGGAAAAATTTCCATTCAAAAATGTCCTCTATTTTCTCATGCTGGCCCCCCTGGTCATCCCCGGCGTCATCCTGGGCATCTCCCAGCTCCTGGGGGCCACCACCGCCGGAATGTTCGCGGAAAAACACCTCGGCGTCGACGTGCCCTTTTTCCGGCCAAGCTTCTGGCTGGTGGTCCTGGGGCAGTTCTCGTTCATCACCACCTTCGTGGCCCTGGTGGTCTCGGCCCGCCTGCGCAAGTTCGACCGCTCCCTGGAAGAGGCCGCCCTGAACCTGGGGGCCACCCGCTTCGAGGTCATAAGGCTCATCACCCTGCGTTTTCTTCGGCCCTCCATCATCGGAGCCGGGGCCGTGGCCTTCCTCATGAGCTTTGAAAACTTCAACACCACCTTGTTTCTGGTCGGCTCCCAGCCCACCCTGCCCATCAACCTCTACCTCCAGGTCCGCGACGGCAGCACCCCGGTCATAAACGCCATCTCGTTTCTGCTCATCGTCGGCACCTCCGGACTGGCCCTGGTCAACCTGTACCTCAATCGCAAGGAATCCTGAGCCGTGTTCTTCCACCATATCCCCGACTCCCAGGCCATCGGCGCACACCGGGGGGCACGCTCCCTGGCCCCGGAAAACACCCTCCCGGCCATCGCCAGGGCCCATCACTGCGGCGCGCATTTCCTGGAAATCGACGTGCGCCTGACCGCTGACGGCCATGTGGTCGTCTTTCACGACGACACCCCGGCCCGCACCACGAATATCGCCGCCTCACCCCTGGCCGCGCGCGCCACGCACCACATCGACACCTTCACCCTGGCCGAACTGCAAAGCCTCGACGCCGGTTCCTGGTTCGCCGCCACGGATCCCCATGGAACCGTCAAGACTGGCGAGGTCGCTCCCCAGGATGCCGCGTCCTTTCCTTCCGTCATTATCCCCACTCTGCGTCAGGTGCTCGATTTCTGCCGCGAACACGCCTTCCCCATAAACGTGGAGATCAAGGATCACGCCGGGCGCTCCGGCGATTCCGCCATCACCGCCGCCGTCCTGGAACTCGTGGCCGATACCGAAACCCGGGATCTGGTGCTTCTCTCCTCCTTCAACCACCGCTACCTCACCCAGGCCGCCGTCTTCGACCCGGATGTCCCCCGGGCCGCCCTGATCGAGACCGCTCACCCCGGAAACATCCTGGACTACCTCATGTTCCTCGACGTGGCCGCCTGCCATCCCGATCACCATATCACCCCCCCCGATCTGGCCCGGGCACTTCTGGACGACGGGCTTCGCGTCAACCTCTGGACCATCAACGACCCGGATGTCGCCCGCGCCTACCCCCCCGGGGCGGGAATCATCACCGACGTGCCGCAACGGTTTGTCTAACCCCGGGGCAGCCGCCCCGGTTCGTCCAGGTATTGGTTTTTCCAGGCCGTCCAGGCCTCGCGGGCGCGGGAGGCGTAGAGGGCCTTGCGGCTGGCCTTCTTGTTCCGGCCGGGCAGTTCGGGAGAGAGGCCGAAGTTGACGTTGGAGGGTTGGAAGTGTTTGGCGTCGGTGCGCAGGTGCGAGAGCAGCGCGCCCAGGGCCGATTCGGGAGGCGGAGGGGGGAGTTCCCGGCCATGGAGCCGGGCTACGAGGGAAAGGCCGAGCCACAGGCCACAGGCGGCGGATTCCACGTAGCCTTCCACGCCGGTGATCTGTCCGGCCAGGAAGACGCCGGGCCGGGCCAGGAGTTCCAGGGAGGGCGAGAGGGTTTTGGGGGCCTCGACGAAGGTGTTGCGGTGGATGCTGCCCAGGCGGAGGAATTCGGCGTGAGCGAGGCCGGGGATGGTGCGGAACACGCGTTGTTGTTCGGGATAGGTGAGTTTGGTCTGGAAGCCGACCATGTTGTATGCGGTGCGGGCGGCGTTTTCTGGGCGCAGTTGGATGACGGCGAAGGGGCGTCGGCCGGTGCGCGGGTCCGTGAGGCCCACGGGTTTGAGGGGCCCGAAGGCCAGGGTCATTTCGCCGCGCTGGGCCATGGCCTCGATGGGCAGGCAGCCTTCGAAGTGCAGTTCCTTTTCGAATTCCCGAGGCTGGACCTTGTCGGCGGCCAGGAGGTCGGCCACGAAGCGGCGGTAGCCGTCCTCGTCCATGGGGCAGTTGAGGTAGTCGCCCTCGCCTTCCTCGTAGCGGGAGGCGAAGAAGGCGACGTCGTAGTCGACGCTGGCGGCGTCCACGATGGGCGCGATGGCGTCGTAGAAATAGAGGCTTTGCTGGCCGATGGCCCGGGCCAGGTCGGCGGCCAGGGCGTCCGAGGCCAGGGGACCGGCGGCCAGGACCACGGCGTCGAGACCGGCCAGGGCCGGATCGTCCAGGCTTTGAATCTCTCGGCGGTCGAGGCGGATGCGGGGCTGGGCCGTTATACGGGCGGTGATTTCGGCGGAGAAGAGGTCGCGGTCCACGGCCAGGGCCTTTCCGGCCGGGATGGCGGTGTGCCGGGCGGCGTCCATGACCAGGCTTCCGGCCTCGGCCATTTCGAGCTTGAGAAGCCCCACGGCGGACAGGGGATCGTCCGAGCGAAAGGAATTGGAGCACACCAGTTCCGCCAGATTTTCGGAGGTATGGGCCGGGGAGAACGTCGTCGGCTTCATCTCGAAAAGGGTCACGTCCACATCCGCCCGAGCCAGGGCCATGGCGCATTCGCACCCGGCGAGTCCTGCGCCCACGATTCCGACACGCATGAAAAACCTCCCTGTCCGCCCGGATGTGGCGGAGATTTCGATGCCGCTCTGGTGTTTCCCCGGCGTACGAGGCGGCGTGACCCCGCCGGGCGGGGGTTAGGCCGTCAGTTTGGCAGCGATGGCGGCCAGATGGCGTCCCTGGAAGCGGGCGGCGGCCAGTTCGTTTTCCGAAGGGCGGCGGCTGCCGTCGGGACCGGCGATGGTGGTGGCCCCGTAGGGGGAGCCGCCGGTGATCTCGTCCACCCGGGTCTGCCCGGAAAAGGAATAGGGCAGCCCGACCACGACCATGCCGTGGTGCAAAAGGGTGTAGATGAAGCTGACCAGGGTGGTTTCCTGTCCGCCGTGCTGGGTGGCGGTCGAGCAAAAGACCCCGGCGGGTTTGCCCACCAGGGCTCCTTTGGCCCACAGGCCGCCGGTGGCGTCCAGGAATTGCCGCATCTGGCCGCACATGTTGCCGAAGCGGGTGGGCGTGCCGAAGAGGATGGCGTCGGCCGCCTCAAGTTCGTCCAGGGTGCAGACGGGAACCACGCTCAAGGATTTCTGGATGTCGGCGGCCCCCATTTTTTCGATGACCTCCGGGGACAGGGTCTCCGGCACGCGGCGCAGCGTGGCCACGGCGCCGGGGATTTCGGCCACGCCTTCGGCGGCGGCCTGGGCCAGGGCGCTGACGTGTCCGTAGAGGGAATAATACACGGTGAGCACGTTCATGGGGGCGACTCCTGTTGCGGTTTGTCGGCGCCGCAAGGGTAGCCTGGAGCGGAGACGGGGGCAAGCCGTATGGTGCGTCGGCCTGGCTTGGGAGATGCCGGGGAACGGCGGTCGGGCCGGGGGGCTCCCTGGCGTGGAGCATATGGGGCTGTGGCCGGGAGGAGGCCTTGATGCGGGGAAAAGCCGGGAGGACAGGGGGCGGATCGGCCGGGCGTCAGCGCGGCGGGATATGCAAAACCTGTCCCGGGGTGATCCTGTTTTGGCTGGCGAGGGCGTTGTGGGAGGCCAAGGTGGCGACTTCAACGTTATGCCGCTTGGCGATGCCTCCCAGAGTGTCGCCTTTTTGTACGGTATAGGCGGCTTCGGCGCTGCCGGAGGGGGCTTGGGCCGGGGCGGCCTTTTCGAGGGCCTGCCCGGGAGGGCCGGGGACGTCGGCGTCGGTTGTCGGTTTCGGTGCGCTGTCCGGGGTTTCGGCCGGGATTTCGGCCGGGGAATGGGCGGGCCTTTTGGTGTTCCCGCTTGGCGGTTCCGGAATGACCAGTTCAGGGTCCGAAGCGAGATCCTTGGTGCTGGATTGGCGGCCCATGCGCAATTCTTTTTCTTTCTTGATGACGATGTATTTCTCCCGGGCGGCGAAGAATTGTTTTTCCACCTCGGCCCCCGGGGCCACGGGGCCGGAACGCACGGCCTGGGCATAGTCGGCGCGGGCGGCGCGCAGTTGTTCCAGGGCCAGTTCGCCCTCCTGGTTGAGAAGATCGTCATTGATATAGGCCATATTGGCCTGGTAGTCGGAATACTTGGCGCATCCGGCCATGGTCGTCGCCAGGACGGCAATGAGGCAGAAAGCGAGGAATTTCGGGCTATTCGCCATGAGGGTCTCTTCCGTCGGTTTGTCGGGATGTCGTGTGCCGACAGCGGTGATTCGTGTGGTGTGCGGCGTCGTGTATG
Source organism: Desulfolutivibrio sulfodismutans DSM 3696 (assembly GCF_013376455.1). Taxonomy (GTDB): domain Bacteria; phylum Desulfobacterota; class Desulfovibrionia; order Desulfovibrionales; family Desulfovibrionaceae; genus Desulfolutivibrio; species Desulfolutivibrio sulfodismutans. The sequence goes on from NZ_CP045504.1 coordinate 3,735,117, forward strand.
GACACTGATAGCATTTGGCCCCGGGGGGCGTAAAGTCCGGCCTTGCATGCCGCCGGGGATTAGTCGAGCATGAACCGCATGGGGTTGACCGGCGTCCCGTTGACCTGCACCTCGTAGTGGAGATGGGTGCCGGTGGTGCGGCCGGAGTTCCCGGAATAGGCGATGAGCTGGCCGCGTTTGACCTCCTGCCCCGGGGTGACTGCGGCCGATTTGAGATGGCCGTAGAGGGTGCTTATGCCGTAGTCGTGGACGATGACCACCCGCAGGCCGTAGCCGCTTTGATAATCCACATCCGTTACCCGCCCGGCGCCCGGGGCGTAGATGGGCGTCCCGTAGGGAGCTTTGATGTCCACGCCGTTGTGGAAATCGGCCCGCCGCCCGAAGGGGGAGCGTCTGGGGCCGAAGGTGGAGGTGATGTAGCCGGCCATGGGCCACAGGGAGGGTCTGGCGTCGAACTCCAGTTTCTTTTCCCGCAGGGAGTGGCGCAACTGTTGCTGCAATACCTCTTGCAGGGCGATCTCCTGGCCGAGGTATTCCAGAAATTCGTTCATCTTGCGCGTCAGCACGCCCTGGCGCAGGAAATACAGGCCGGATGAGGCCGCCAGATCCGGTCCCGGCGCGCCCATTCCCAGGGGGGAGGCTTCCCTGGCCGGATCGAAGTCGACCATGACCCCGAGTTTTTCATTGAACGCGGCGATGCGGGTGACCTCGGCCTCCACGCGCTCCATGCGCTCCTTGAGGCGCAGGGACGTGGATTTCTGTTCGGCCAGGGCGGCCCGTCCGTCTTCGGCCAGCCGGGACACACGGTCGTACCCGGCATAATACCGCCATAAAAAGGCGTTGACGACCACCAGCGCAACCAGCGCCGCCACAGGAAGGGCGATCATCCACCCCCTGACGGTGAAAAGCGATTTGACGCCCTTGCCGCGCCGAAAGAGGCAGACTTGATATCCGGATATGGGCATGGCTTGATCGGTACGACGTGAATGCAGTATCGGGCCGCCCCGGGTTCGGGTCGCGTTGCGCCAAAGGGGGGCGTGGCCTGTTTCGCCCGGCGAGAGAAATTCTGGCTCCGGGCCGGGTGACCGGACGGGAGAGCCACAAGAGCTGGGCCAACCCGCTGATACGCCAATGTAACGCTTATATCCAAGAAAAAGAAGAAGGGCAAGTCCCGGCATTGTCAGCGGCGGCGCACGTTTTGTGGCGGTTGATTTACAAAACCCCCCGCGCTGGCATAGGACTATGGCAAATGGCTGAAACGGCAGGGGTGGGCGGGCCGATGCCCCCCGGGCGGCAGCCGTTTCGCGAACCTCCCACCGGACCAGTGTCCGCCGACGAGTTGAAAAGGGATCCATGGACCACGCCGACATCCTTCTGGAATCCGGCACCAACGAGCTGGAGATCGTCGAGTTCCACGTGCTGGAAGACCTGGGCCACGGCGAGACCCGGGCCCTGGCCTTTGGGGTCAATGTGGCCAAGGTGCTGGAGATCATCGAAAATCCGGGCCTGTCCCCCTTGTCTTCGGCCCCGCACCCCTGTTTTCTGGGAACCATCCCCTTGCGGGAGCTGGTCCTTCCGGTGCTCGATCTGGCCGTATGGCTGGATATCACACGGGCGCGCACCCCGGGCGAGGTGGTTCTTGTGACACGCTTCAACTCCCGGACAACGGGATTTCTGGCCTCAGGGGTGACCCATATTCATCGTGTGGCCTGGAGCAGCGTGGAAGCGCCGCACCGGTTGCTTGGCGGGTGCGTCACCGGGCTTGTGCGCATCGAGGACCACTTCGTCCAACTGATCGACCTGGAGCGGATCCTTTTTGAACTGGACCCGGTGCCGGACGAGGAGCCTAAGCAGCGGGAAAAACCCGCCCGGACGTATTCGGTGCTTCTGGCCGAGGACTCGGCGGTCATGCGCCAGATGGTGTTCGAACGGCTCACCGAGGCCGGGTTCCGGGTCATCCTGACCGGGAACGGCGACGAGGCCCTGACCCTTTTGCGCGCCATGGCGGCCGGGGCGAAGTCTGAAGACCAGCCGGGCGCGGAGCTTCCCGACGTGGTGGTCACGGATGTCGAAATGCCCCAACTCGACGGCTACACCCTTACCCGCCGGATCAAGGAGGATCCGGACCTTGGCGCGCTGCCCGTGATTTTGTTTTCCTCCCTGGTCAACGAGGATCTGCGCCACAAGGGCCGGGCCGTGGGGGCCGACGCCCAGATTTCCAAGCCGGAATTCGGAAGACTGGCCGATGTGGTGCGTGCCCTGATCGAAAAGCGGTGATCCGCAGGAGGCCGCTCATGCGGCATTTCTGGCGGGAATTGACGCTGTTGCGTTGCTTTTCTTGCAAAACGAAGGCACAAGGGGACATCGTCAACCCCGTATCCGGAACCAGATCATGAAATTTCCCCCGGACATTCCCGCGCTCATCACACGGCGTTCGCTCTTTTCCTGGGTGTGGACCAGCAACCTGAAGTTGCAGGGCATCCTCTTCCTGGTCATCGTGGTCACGGTCGGCGCCCGGGTGCTGCCGCTCGAGATGCAGAAAAAGATCATCAACCAGGCCATCGGGCTGCAAAAGCTCGATCTGCTCTATATGTATTGCGGCTACTATCTGGCCGCCGTGGTGGCCGCCTCGGGGCTCAAGCTGGTCATCAACACGCTGCAGACCTATATCGGCCAGCAATCCCTGGCGGATCTGCGCAAAAAGCTCTACGCCCACATCCTGACCATGCCCATGCCCTTTTTCCGCAAGGCCTCCCCGGGCATGGTGGTCCAATCCCTGGTGTCCGAAGTGGCCAACACCGGCGAGTTCGTCGGCCAGGCCGTGGCCGTGCCGGTGACCAACCTTTTGACCCTGGTGGCCTTCGCCACCTACCTTTTTTACCTCAATCCGCTCATGGCCGGCATCAGCATGGCCCTGTACCCCGTGGCCATCGTGGTCATCCCGTTTCTGCAAAAGAGGGCCAACGCGGCCAACAAGGAACGGGTGGACACGGGGCGCAAGCTGTCGACCATGATCGGCGAGACCATCTCGGGCATCCACGAGGTGCATTCCAACGCCAGCTTCAACCTGGAGAACCGGCGTTTCGGCGGGTTCGTGGACACGCTGTCCCGGGTGCGCGTGGTGTGGAACCTGTATAAGTACGCCATCAAGGTCTCCAACAATTTTTTCCAGAGCCTGGGGCCCTTCGTGCTCTTTCTGGTGGGCGGCTACCTGGCCATCAACGGCCGTTTCGACCTGGGCGCGCTGGTGGCCTTTCTGTCGGCCAACGAAAAGCTCTACGACCCCTGGAAGGAGCTGATGGACTTCTATCAGGTCTATCAGGACGCCAAGGTCAGCTACGGCCGGATCATGGAATATTTCGAGGGCGCGCCGGAATTTCCGCTGACGCCCGAAACGCCGCGTCCGCCCCTGGTCCTGGACGGCAGCGTCAACGTACAGGATCTGGTCATGGAGGTCGCCGGCGGCATCCAGTTGCTCAAGGGCGTCTCCATGGACATAAGGCCCGGCGAGCAGGTGGCCCTGGTGGGGTATTCCGGGTCCGGGAAGTCCACCCTGGCCCTGTGCATGTGTCAGATCAACAAGTACTCCGCCGGGCGGGCCACGCTTTCCGGGTACGACATCGACGCCACTCCCAAAAGCGACATCGCCGACAACATGGGCGTGGTGGCCCAGCATCCCTTCATCTTCGAGGGCACCATCCGCGACAACCTGCTTTATTCCATCAACGCCCGGCGCGAGGCGCATGGCATTGAGGGAGAGGAGGGCCTGCCGAGCCTGGACCGCATCATCGAGACCATCCAGCAGGTGGGGCTTTTCCAGGATGTGCTCAGGTTCGGATTGAATACGGTCTTCAAGAAGGGGCGCAAGGAAAACCTGGTTAAGAAGATCATCCACATCCGCGAGAACTATTACCAGGAGCAGGGCGAGATCCTCAAAGACATCGTGGAGTTCTTCGATGTCGACAAGTATCTCTATTACAGCCCGGTTTCGGCCAACATCCTCTTCGGCAACCCCAACCGGGACGACTATCAGCCGGAGAATCTGGCGAACAACCAGGTGTTCCTGGAATTTCTGCGCGAGGCCGGGCTGCGGCAGCTTTTGGTGCAGTTGGGACGGGAGTTGGCGGCCCAGACCGTGGACATCTTGAAAAACGTACCCTCCCCGGATGCCAGCTTTTTTGAGCAGTCCCCGGTCGGGGCGGACGAATTCGCCGCCTATTCCGAGCTGACGACCCACCTGGAGCGGGTCAAGATCCACGAGATCAGTCCCGATGAGGAGCGCCTGCTTTTGACCCTGGCCCTGCGCTTCACCCCCGGCCGCCACAAGATCGTGGGGCTGTCCAGGCTTTCCGAGGAGCTTTTGCTGCAAGGCCGGGCGCTTTTCATGGACAGGACCGGCAAGTCCGACCCCGAGGCCGTGACGTTTTACCGCCGCGAGGATTTCATCCATTCCCAGACGATCATGGACAACATCCTCTTCGGCCGCATCCGCACCGACAACCCCAAGGCCCTGGACCAGATCAACAAGACCATCGTCAGCCTGCTCATCCAGGAGGACATGCTGGAGCGCATCGTGGAGCTGGGTCTGGATTTCCATGTGGGCTCCTCGGGCGACCGCCTGTCCGGCGGCCAACGCTCGAAGGTGGCCCTGGCCCGGGCCTTCCTCAAGGAGCCGCCGCTTTTGATCCTCGACGAGGCCACGGCGGCCCTGGACAACGCCTCCCAGACCCGCATCCAGAACCTGCTGGAATCCAAGTGGAAGGGCAAAAGCACGGTGGTGTCCGTGGTTCACCGCCTGGACACCATCAAGGGGTTCGACAAGGTGGCGGTGATGAAGGCCGGACGTATCGTGGAATGCGCCTCCTACAATGAACTCATGGACAAAAAGGGGATGCTCTATGAACTCGTCCACGGAACATCAGGACGCAAGTGACGGAGCCTGCGGGTTCACCACCCACCTGGACATCCTGCGGGAGATGCCGATATTCACCGGCATGTCCCTGGATGTGCTCAAGGTGTTGGCCTATTTGAGCAGCAATGAGACCTATCGCGACGGGGACCGGCTGTGCGTGCAGGGGGAGATGTTCGACAACTGCCGCTCTATCACCATGGGCCGGGTGGAGATCCTGCGCGCCCCGGAGGGCGGCACGCCTGTGGTGGTCGGGACGGCGGGCGGCGGCTGGGCCTTCGGCGGGCTGGCCCTTTTGACCCACGTCAAATCCCTGTATACCATCCGGGCCAAAGGCGATGTGGAGTGCCTGGTGCTTTCCAGGGAAAAATTTCAAAAGGCGGCCGAGCGGTTTCCCCAAATGTTGCCGAGGGTTTTACACGTCGTCGTCGAGCACATGTTCTCGTGGGAGGCCAAGGTGCTGTCTTCCCTTGAGCGCAACACGGCCACACCGGAAGAGGTTCACGGCCTGACGCTGTTTTAGGCCCGGGCACGACCGGCGAGGCCTTCGGGACAGAACCCCTCGCATCGGGGTGCGCCATGACCCCGATGCGCCGCATGTCGCGGCGGGGCATGAGGCCGTTTACGTCCAGCGGCCCGGTCCGGGACGGAAAACCTGAGCATGGTGGGAGTCCATGAGCGCAGACAACAAAGACCCCCTTGTCGTTTTTGCCGACTTCGTCGCCAAAAAACGGCTCAAGATGACCCCCCAGCGCAGGCACATTCTTGAGGTGTTCCTGAACTCCGAGGGGCATCTGACGGCTGAGGAACTCTACCGCAAGGTGAAGGACGCCAATCCCTTCATCGGCCAGGCCACGGTTTACCGGACGGTGAAGCTTTTGGCCGATTCGGGGCTGGCCAAGGGCGTGGAATTCGGGGATGGCGTGGTCCGCTACGAGGTCAAATACGGGCAGACCCACCATGACCACCTGATCTGCGAGCGGTGCGGCCGCAACGTGGAGGTGGTCAACGCGGACATCGAGAAGCTCCAGGAGGAGGTGGCCGCGCGCCACGGCTTCGTGCTCACCGGGCACAAGCTTTATCTCTACGGCGTGTGCCCGGAGTGCCGCAAGGCCGACCCGACCATCGGCTAGCATTGCACGTTCCGCTCTGGCGCGCACGCCGCAACGCCTTGAGTGTCTGTTTTTTTGTGAACGCCACGCGGGCGCGCGTCTCTTGAAAATTCGCTCGTATTTTTACGGGAAAAGAACTCTTTCAACTTGTTGTTTCCAAACTTCGGTGCGCCGGTCTTGGGGGCGCGACACGAGCGGTGCAGCTGTCGCGGCGGGGTGTCGACGCCGTGGCCATGAGGCAATGACGGACGTGAGGCGACGTCGGCATGGCGGATCGCCAGGGAGAGAAGGAAATGCGCCTGCGCCACAGCCGGGTTCTCCTGGCGGCCATCGCCATATGTCTGGCCTTCGCCACGGTTTCCCGGGCCGGGGACGCCCCGCTGGTCTTCGGCCTTTTGCTCGTCGGACCTTACAACGACAAGGGCTACAGCCAGGCCCAGTACGAGGGCGGCCGGTATGTCGAGGCCAAGCTGCCCGGGTCCAGGATGATCTATCTGGACCAGGTCAATCCCACGGATCGTCCCGGGATGACCATCCCCCAGGCCGTGGACGACATGGCGGCCAAGGGCGCGCGGCTGGTCATCGCCGGTTCCGAGGACATGCGTGACGGCATTCTGGAGGCCGCCGTCCGGCATCCGGAGATGACCTTCCTCCATGTCTCCGGCGACGACGTGCTGACGGGCAAGGCCCCGAAAAACCTGGGCAACCTGTTCGCCAAGATCGAATACGGCAAGATGATGGCCGGATTCGCCGCAGCCATGACCACCAAGACGGGAAAAATCGGCTACCTGGGACCGCTGGTCAACGACGAGACGAGGCGCGTGGCCAACGCCGCCTACCTTGGGGCGCGTTACGCCTGGGAGCATGTGCGCGGCAAAAAACCCGAGGAACTGACCTTCAAGGTGAGCTGGATCGGGTTCTGGTTCAACATCCCCGGGGTGACCGCCGACCCCAACCAGATGGCCGGGGCCTTTTTCGACCAGGGCTTCGACGTGGTCATCTCCGGCCTGGACGCCCCCGAGGCCCTGACCGTGGCCGCTGCCCGCCGCGAGGCCGGGGCCGACGCGTACGCCCTGCCCTACGTCTACAAACCGGCCTGCCAGCTTGCCCCCGAGGCCTGCCTGGGGGTGCCCTATTTCAACTGGGGGCCGCCGTTTCTGATCATCGCCCGGCAGGTGGCCGCCGGAACCTACCAGCCCGCCTTCGCCTGGCTGACGCCGGATTTCGCGGACATGAACGATGCGGACAAAAGTCCGGTGGGCTTTCTGCCTGGCCCGGCCCTTTCGGCGGAAAACAGGAAATACCTGGACATCTTCTCGGCCGCCCTGGGCTCTGGGGCCGTGGACCTGTACGCCGGGCCCCTGGACTACCAGGACGGCACGGTGTTCGTTCCAGCCGGGCGCACGGCCACGGAAAAGGAACAGTGGTATTGCCCGCAGCTTCTTCGCGGCATGCAGGGCCAAAGCGCCGCCAAGTAGGGCCCGCCGGGGGCGGGGGGGGCAGTGAACGCCGGGAGGGTTGCTTCCCCTGGCGTCCCCTGACTTCCCCTGACGTCCCTGGGCATCCCTGGACATCCCATAATTGCGCGGCGGGAAATGCCATCAGGCAGGAGGGGGGACATGGCCGACGTTTTCGACCAGATGATCGCGCGCATCCGCAAAATCATCGATGCCGGGCTCGACGCCGACGCCACCATGCGGGTGCTGGAGATACTGGAGGCCCCGTTCGTCTCCGAAGGCATCCTGGAGAAGGCACGGCTCTACAGCGAGACCCTTCCCAAGGCCGAGGAGCGGCCCTTCACGCCCACCGAACGGTATCTGCATTTTTTATGGGACGCCTTCGACAAGCTGCCCCTGTGTCTTATTGTGCCGTTTTCCATCCCCTTCCGGCGGCTGGTGGCCGAGCGGCTGTTCGAGGCCTGCGGCCGGGCGTTTGTGTGCGAGGAGAACGTGCGGTTTAATTTCGGGCAGTTTTTGACCGTCGGGGACAACGTGTTTTTCAACCGGGGCGTGTTTTTGGACACCAAGGGCGGCGTGGAAATCGGGGATTCGGCGGCCCTGGCCGAGGACGTGCGCATTTTCACCCACGGCCACGACGAGGCCTCGCACATGACCCGGTCCTACGCGCCGGTGAGGATCGGGGCCTATGCCAAGATCTACGCCGGGGCCACGCTCATGCCCGGGGTGACGGTGGGGGAGCAGGCCCTGGTGGCCTCGGGGTCGGTGGTGACGCACGACGTGCCGCCGAACATGGTGGCGGCGGGCATCCCGGCCAAGGTGATCCGGGAGCGGCGCACCGGCGGCCGGTCAGGAGAGGAATTGGAGCATATCTGGCTGTTTTGAGGAGTTCCGCCTTCCGTCCGCTTCCGCAAAATACCGCCCCGCCACGCAGGCCGCGGCCGCGCAGGCCGTAAACTCGATCATTTCCGGGGCCGAGATGCGGCCGTTGAACTCCCCCAGGTGCGGCCCGGTGGGAATGGCCACATCCGCCGCGCCACGGCGCAGCCCCAGCGCCTCCTGACGCGGCATCCCGCGCCGGGTCAAAAACTCCACGAACGCCGCGTCGCTCATGTTCTCCTGATCCGCCACCCGCAGCATCTCCACCATGTGCCGGTCCACCCCCATCTCCTCGATGAGCCGCGCCGCCAGCCCCTCGCGGTCAAACGGCAGCGCCCCGGCCGGGGCACGGCCGGTAAATCCCTGGTAATAGGCGTCGTAGATCGTGGTCAGGGCCTCGGCCAGAAGCGCCGGATCGAACAACTCCCGGGCGTCCGCCGGTCGGCCGTCCGGCCCGAGCCCCACCCGCGCAGGCTCCTTGAACCGGAAATAGCTCCCGGTCACCAGCAAAAGCCCCAGCAGATGATCCCCCATGCACTTGTAAAGCGGCCCGGTGGGCCCGGCATGGGACACGAAGTGCTCGAAGTCGCGCAGGCCGCTTGGCCCGAAATTGGGGAACCGGGTGGAGGCCAGCCATTGGTCCAGGCGGCCCATGCGCCGCCAGTCGTAGAGGCCCTCGTCGGAACGCCGCTCCCGCTGCACCCGGTTGTGGAAAAGCGGGATGGGGGCCGTATGCACGATGCCCCGGGCGGCGAGCCGCCCGAACAGCAGGGCGTTTTGCCCAAGCACCGCCAAAAGCTCCCGGCCGCCCAGGCCGCCATCCGGCCCATGCTCGTTGGGGTAGCGGAAATAGTCGGCCCGGGCCACATAGGCCATGGCCACCCCCCCGGCCAGGGTGGCGGGGTCCAGGCCCACCCGGGCCAGAGGGGCGTCCGCGACCCGGAAGACCGCCTGTCCGGCCACACGCAGCGGCCGGGGGACGTGGAAGGGCACGGGCATGTCCCGGGCCTCGGCGGCCAGATGCTCCATCCAGGCCGCCTCCAGGGCCAGCCCGGATGCAGGCTCGCCAAGGCGCAGGAACTTCACGGCCACGACCCGCCCGTCGCCGGGAAGGGGCATGATCAGGGTCCGCCCGGCCCGGGCCGGGATGGCGTTGCCGGTGGGGGGCGGGCCACTGCCGGTGTCGGCCTGTCGGCCCGCGTCAGCCAGGCGAAGAAGCGCCGTCCAGGCGATGTCCGGCGTGTGGGATGCGTCCGGCTTGGGAGGGCCTGTCTCGTCCATCTGTGGGCCTCGAACCGACAGGGGCAACGCCCCCACGGCGTCGGCGGCGGCCATGCGCGGCTTGCCGGGCCGGGCCAGGGCCGTCTCCACGCCCGCAAAGGCCCGGGCCGCCAGTTCCCTGTCCGGGGCGCTGCGGCACAGGTCCAAAAGGACGGCGGCCGCGTCGCGGTACAGGAACCGGGCCTGGGTCTGGGAGGCGTGGGGGGCCTGGGCCAACAGATCGGCCAGGGCGGCTACGGAATCCGGCGTGACCTCGGCCGGGCGCTGCCGGGTGATGTCCGCCAGACGGCGCACGGCCAGATAGGCGGCCTGAAAGTCGGTTCCAGCCAAGCCCTGATGCTGGGTCATGGCGATTCGGATGCGGCCAAGGGGCCGACGGGCCGGGGACGAAGCGTCCGGGAAGGGGCCTGTGGGCGGGCCGTGGTCATGGGGCGGCGGGGACGGCTATTTGCCGCAGCACCGGGCGTTTTTGAGCGGCGAGCAGGGGGCCGGTTTCATGTCCAGGTCGATGCAGCCGTTGGTGTAGTCGCGGATGATCTCGGCCGAGGCCATGCGGCCGTGCCAGGACTTGCTGGTGATGATGGCCAGATTCTCGTTCACCTGGATGTAGAACTCGGTGAAATGGGAACCGAAATGGACGTTGTAGACGTAGGTGCCGTCGCGCACGCCCATGAACTGGAATTCCTCGGGCGGTTTGCAGGTGGCCATGGACAAGGCCCGGATGAAGGCGCACTCCATCACGGCCTGTTCGTCGAAGGCGGCGGCCGGGGAGGGCAGGCCCGGCACGGCGGCCAGGCCCGCCAGCAGAACGGCCAGGGTCAGGGCGACACGCGTCAGCCTGGAAAGGGGGCGCAAAAGGGACCGGAAAAGGGCTCGGGACATGCGGCCTCCGTGCGTATCGGCGCGGGCGTCAATCCAGCTCGTATTCGTCGCGCCAGTCTTCGGTCTCGGCCCAGGCGGGCTGGTCGGCCTTGCTGAACAGGCAGTCGCCGATGACCAGATGGTCCATCTCCGTGCGCATGAAGCAGCGGTAGGCGTCTTCGGGGGTGCAGACGATGGGTTCGCCGCGCACGTTGAAGCTGGTGTTGACCACCACGGGGCAGCCCTCGCGTTCGTTGAAGCGGGAGATGAGCCGCCAGTAGCGTTCATTGGTCTGGCGATGCACGGTCTGTACCCGGGCCGAGAAGTCCACATGGGTGATGGCCGGAAGCGTGGACCGCTCCACATAAAGCCTCTCGAACATGGGCTTTTGGGAATAGCCCTCGGGCAGGGGTTTGCGCAGGGCCTCGGCCACCGGGGCCACCAGGAGCATATAGGGCGACGGGCGATCCAGTTCGAAGCACTCCGAGACCTTTTCAGCCAGGACAGAGGGGGCAAAGGGCCGGAATCCTTCGCGGTATTTGATCTTGAGGTTGAGCTTTTTCTGCATCTCGGGATGGCGCGGGTCGCCCAGGATGCTGCGGCCGCCCAGGGCCCGGGGGCCGTATTCCATGCGTCCCTGAAACCAGCCCACGGCGTGTCCGGCGGCCAGATGGGCGCAGACCGTGTCGCACAGGGCGTCGAAATCCTCGAAGCGGGTGAAGGGGGCCTGGCGGCGGCTGGCCAGTCGCTTGACGTCGGCCGTGGTGAATCTGGGGCCGAGGTAGGAGCCGCGCATGCGGTCCAGGGCCCCTTTGGGCAGGGGGGTGCGGTCCTTGCCCATCCAGATGTGCCAAGCGGCCATGGCCGCGCCCACGGCCCCGCCTGCGTCGCCTGCGGCGGGCTGGATCCAGATGTCGTCGAAAAGTCCCGAGCGCAGAAGCTTGCCGTTGGCCACGCAGTTTAAGGCCACGCCGCCGGCCATGGTCAGGTGGCGGCAGCCGGTCAGGTCGCGGGCGGTTTTGGCCAGACGCAGGACCGCCTCTTCCGTGACCTGCTGGATGGCCAGGGCCAGATCCATGTGCTCCTGGCCGAGCTCGCTCTCGGGTTCGCGGCGCGGCAGGGAGAAAGCCGCCTCCCACCTGGCGTCGCGGGTCATGGTCAGGCCCGTGGCGTAGTTGAAAAAGTCCATGTTGAGCAGCATGGACCCGTCGTCCCGAAGATCCACGATCTCGTCCAGGATGGCCTTCTTGTAGCCTTCCACCCGGGCCCCGCCCTCAATGCCGTAGGGGGCCAGGCCCATGAGCTTGTATTCCCCGGAATTGACCTTGAAGCCGCAGTAGTAGGTGAAGGCGGAATACAGAAGCCCCAGGGAGTGTGGGAAATCCAGCTCGCGCAGAAACGTGATGTCTTTGCCCTTGCCGTGGGCGATGGCCGTGGTGGCCCATTCGCCCACGCCGTCCACGGTCAGGATGGCGGCCTCGTCGAACGGAGAGGGATAGAAGGCGCTGGCGGCATGGGAGAGGTGGTGTTCGGGAAAAAGGATGCGCGGCTTGCCGGGCCCAAGCTTGGCCAGCTCCTCGCGCAGCATCTTGCGCATGAAGAGCTTTTCCTTGATCCACACCGGGATGGCCGACAAAAAGCTCGGCAGTCCCATGGGCGCGAACCCGTGGTAGGTCTCGAGCAGCCGCTCGAACTTGAGGTAGGGCTTGTCGTAAAAGACCACGGCCGCCACCTCGGGCAGGCTGATTCCGGCCTCGGCCAGGACATAGGCCCCGGCTTTGGCCGGGAAGGCCGGGTCGTGCTTTTTGCGGGTGAACCGCTCTTCGTGGGCCGCAGCCACGATCTGGCCGTCGCGCAAAAGCGCGGCGGCGCTGTCGTGGTAATAGGCGGAGATGCCAAGGATGTATTCGGGCATGTCGGTTTCGGCTAGAACAGGGTGTAGATGAAAGGGGCCACGGCCGAGCCGCTGGTCAAGACCACCAGTGCGCCGAAAAGCAACAGGGTCAGGATGATGGGCAGAAGCCAGAATTTTTTTCTGACCCGCAAAAAGCCCCACAATTCTCGCAAAAATTCCATATGGCCTCCGGATGTCCTCGCGGCGCGTCCGTTACGGGCGGCGCGGGAGTGTCGTCACATGGTCAAAAAAAGGTTTCGCCCGCAAAAAAAACAGTCGGCCGACGTCTCCGGTTGGAGCGGCAGGCCTGTGGCCCGAAGGGCGACGCCGTCAAAAAGGCTGCTCGATGTCTGCGGCCGTAAAGGTGTGGTCGCGGACCCGGAACACCGACTCCGTACCCTTTTTCCAGCAGGCGATATGCAGGCTGTCCTTGCCCAGGGCCTTGCGCAAAAGCCCCATGGGCGTCAGCACCAGGAAAAAGGCCAGGGAGAGGATGACCTTGGACATGACCGTTCCCAGGACGTGGGACAGGCCGAACCAGACCCGGGCCAGGGGCTTGTAGACACCGGGGGAGATCATGTTCACCAAAAGGACCAGGATGGCCGTGGGCAGCATGGCCCGGTAGCCGCCGATCCAGGCGAACAAAAGACAGATGAGCACCATGGCCATGCCCGTGTCCCGGGCCTGGGCCGTGGTGGCCTTTGTCCAAAACGAGCCCTTGGGGGGCTTTTTCATCGTATCCATGGTGGTATGCCGTCCGAGCCGGGAGGTTACGAAAAAATGAGAGCGCATCCGGCCACGCGCCGAAGCCTATGCCATACGCCGCAAGGCCGCGCATTCCTACCTTTCGGCGGGCGCGGGCGTCAAGCTGTCTCTGGAGCGCCCGTGGCGGCGGGATTTTCGATGGGATGGCGACCCGGGCGCGGCCGCACATCGGCCGTTCCCGGCGGGGACGGCGGATGTGCGGCTGCGCTGCGGAAGCGACGCTTATTGCGGATTGTAGACCTGGAAGGTCTTTTTCGCCGTGGAGCCGTCCTCGGCCGCAACCTCCAGAGTCCAGTCCCCGCTGACCATTTCCCATTCCTGCTCGAAGGTGAAGATGCAGTTGTACTGGACGCCCACCTGCACGGTGTCGGTGGTCTCGGTCTTGAATTCCACCTCTTTCTTGGCCGGGTTGATCATGCCCGGCGAGGTGGTGATGATGCGGATGGCGGCCTGCCCGCCCTCGGGTTTTTTGACCTGGAAGCGGAACCCGAAGGTGGTGCCGAGCTTTTTGGGCACGGCCTCGGTCTGAAGCGTCAGGGTGTTGCCGTCATAGATGCCGAAATCCACGATCTCGATGGAATCGGGAGGGGGTGGGGGCTCGTCGCCGCCGAACAGATTGAAGCCGGAGCAGGAAGCCAGAAACAGGGTCAGGATCGGGAGCACGAGCAACATACGTTTCACGGAGAAACCTCCTTGGGGTCCGCATCGAATCAAGGGAGTCAAACGAAATGCCGGACGTCTGTCAAGGCATGTCCACGCCAGCGCCGCCCGGGGCGGCGTAGGCCACGTCCAAAAGCGGGGTCTTGCCCGAAAAAAAGGCGTCGATCCGGGCCTTTTCCGAAAGGAGCACGCGCAGCCTGGAGACCGGAAGCGGGCTCTGTTCGCCGCCGTAGAGCATCACGGCCCGGTCGATGAAGGAGGCCGGCACGACATCAATCGGCATACGCATGACCCGGGGCGAACCGTCCGTCAGGATGGCCACGGGACCGTCCAGGCGGGCATGCGCGGCGTCCACCAGAAGATTTCCCGTGCGCACCAGGGTCTCTTCGGTGACCGCCAGGGGCGTTGCGGCCCATTTGGCCAAAAAGGCCACAAAGGCCGGTCGCGGGGCCACATAGGCGAAGGGATCCACCTTGCAGGCCACGGACGTGCCCGGGACATTCAGGATGTCCGGGTTGTCGCGATAGCGCATCCCCAGGGCCTTTTCCAGCCGGGGGAGAATCTCGCTGTAATCGATCATGGTTCGCCGCGCCTTTGGGCAAAGGCCTGTTCCATGAGCCGCCGCGCCAGACCGCCGAAGCCGTCCGGCGTCGTGCCGAACACCGCTTTCCACACTTCGTCGGATTCCATACACAAATAGAGTTTTCCCGCAAGTCCGCATTTTCGCAAAAGCCCGGCCACATGGCTGAGTTGGCGCACCCGGAGGGGCCGCGCCAGGCGGCGTTTTCCGTCCAGGTCGGTCACGAATTCATTGAGGTAATAGTCCGGGAGGATGCCCGCAGCAGCCAGCCCGGCGGGCAGATCGGGCAGAAAACGCAAGGAGCCCAGGCTGATGTAGACGATGTCCTTGGGCCGCAGAAACGAGGCGATCATGTCCACGGTCGCGGCGTAGCCCGCCTCCCAGCCGGGGTGGGGCACGATGGGGTCGAAGTGCAGGCAGACCCCGAATCCGGCCCGGGCGGCCTTGCGGGCGGCGGCCAGCCGGGCCGACAGGGGCGGCGCGCCCCGTTCCTGGGCGGCCACGATGGCCGGGGCGTTCACCGAAAAGGCCGCCAGCACCCGGTCCGGTCTGGGCTCGGCGGCCATCCAGGAGGTGTCGTCGGTCTTGGTCTTGAGTTCCAGGACCACGTTGTCGAACTCGCGCAAAAAATCCAGGATCTCATGGGTGTGGCCGGTGAGGGATTCCAGCGCCAGGGAATCGGCGAACTCCCCGGTGCCCACCCGGAACCGCCGCGACCGGTCGCGGCCGAAAATATCGCCCAGTTCGGAAAACATGTCCGGCGTATTGGCGAACACCCGCAGATCGTCCGTGCGCAGGTAGGCCTTTAAGATGCAGTAGGTGCAGTCCATGGGGCAGCCCTCGCCGATGTGCACGATGCGGTAGCCGCAGCAGCGGTAGCTTTTGGCCCCGGGACAGGGCCGAAGAAACCGCCCCCGGTGGGCGGAAAGCCGCAGCACGCGGCCCGGGCCCACGTCCTCAACGGCCGTCCCGGGAGCCCCGGGAGCACTGTCGGCCGCCGTCGCCGGGTCCGCAAGGTTCGTCGGCGGCCTGCGGCCGGACGCAGATTCGCCCGGCGGATCGGCCACGGTGAAGGGGACATGGGGCAGGCGCTCCCGCACGCGCCGGGCCATGGCCGAGTCGGCCACGGCCGCGTCCGCGACCACGGCCCGGATGCCCCAGGCGGCGACCGGAGCGGCCGGGAGGTCAGGCCTCATGGCCGTTCCTGTCGCCGCCCCCGTCGCCGCCCGGGGAAGCGTCGTGCGCCTCCTGGCCCCGGGCCAGGGACCACAGGGCCTGCCAGTCCGGGTGTGCGGCCATGCGGGCCAGGTCGGCGGCGGCCTGGCGCAGGGTCGCGGCGTCCGCGGCCCGCAGTTCCAGGGTCACGGCGTCGGACTCGAAGCCCCGCGAGGGATGCAGGGTGAATGCCGTGCCCCGGCTGATGCCCCGGGACAGGGCGGCGAAGCGCTCCTCAAGGTCCGTGAGCACGGGGTAGCGGGCGCTCTTGGCGGCGGCGGACAGCCGGGCGATGAGGTCGTTGGGGGACAACCCCTGATCCGCGCCCACCCCGGCCAGGGCCGTGTCGGCCGTCTCGGACAGGGATCGCCCCGAGGCCCGGGCGGCCTCGCGCAGCGGGGTCACGAACCGGGCCAGGGTGTTGGCCGACCAGCGGGCGGCGGTGAGCCACGGCCACAGGGCGTCGAGATCCTCCCGGTCCATTCCGGCCAGGGCCTGCGCCCCGGCCAGGGGCACGGTCCCGGTGAAAAGCAGTTCGTCGGCCTTTTCGGGCAGCGACAGCCAGTCCGTCAGGCGGCGCGACCCGGAGGCCAGGGCCGGTCCCAGGTACGGCCCGGCCAGCCGCACAAACTCGGGCGCCGGGACAAAAGCCGAAAAATAGCGTCCGGCCTTGACCAGCATGGCCTCGTCGATGGCGCGGCCCATGTTGGAGGCCAGGTAGACCAGCCCACGCCAGACCTCGGGGCTGTGCCCGCAATCGGGGCCGGGCCAGGCGATGATCCGGGCGTCCAGGGTGCGTCCGGGGAGGCGGCGCAGGGCCAAAACCCGGGCCCGTCCGGCCAGGATGCGCGGCCGGTCGTCCACGATTTCGGCCAGGGCCGGGACCAGTTGGCCCATCTCGGCCAGGGAGCGGGCCAGCGCCTCGTGGGGCGGGTTGTCCCAAAAAAGGGACTCGCCCGAGACGTCCGCGTCCCGGGGATGGATGGCGAGATGCTGCACGGTGTTTGTGTCCTTATGGAAAGCGCGGGGATTCTCAATTGTTACGATCTTGACATTGGATGACGCCTGTCCGTATATCCCGAAACTCGTGGAAAACCAATATTCGGCGAGGCAACCGGAAAAATCCCGCTGAATGCGGGTGTTGGGCCGACGCGAACACGACCTTGGGCGTCGGCAGCCACTGCGGAAACCGCAGGGCGGACGGCGGGCGTCATCACCGTTTCCTGCGGCCCCTCAACCCCTAACGCAGCAAAGGGAGATGGGAATGTCGGACCTAAGCAAGCAAAGAACCTATGCGCTGGTCGGCCACGGCGGATGCGGCAAGACGTCCGTGGCCGAAATGCTGCTCTTCAACGCCGGGGCTGTAAGCCGCCTGGGGAAGATCGAGGAAGGGACCACGGCGCTCGACTACGAGCCCGAGGAGATCAAGCGCCGGGGCAGCACCCAGCCCGGCATCGCCGCCTTCTCCTTCAACAAGAACCGCCATTTCCTCATCGACACCCCGGGCGACGGCAACTTCAACGGCGACCTGCCCTATCTGCTTAAGGCCGTGGACGCGGTGGTCTTTGTTGTGGACGCCGTGGACGGGGTCAAGCCCCTGACCAAGAAGCTGTGGGGCGAGGTGGCCAAGCTTGGTCTGCCCACCATTTTTTTCATCAACAAAATGGACCGCGACCGGGCCGATTTCAACATGGCCTTAACCGGCATACGGGAAAAACTCGGGGTCAAGCCGTATCTGCAAAACATTCCCATCGGCGAGAAGGAAAATTTCAAGGGCGTGGTGAACATCCTCGAAAACAAGGCCTACCTGTTCGACGACAAGGGCGGCCAGACCGAGGCCCCGATCCCGGCCGACATGCAGGACGAGGTGGCACACCTTCGCGACACCACGGTGGAGGAGATCGCCGTGTGTGACGATGAGCTCATGGAGCGCTACCTGGAGGGCGGCGAGCTCTCCATGGAGGAGATGCAGGTCGCCGTGCGCCAGGCGGTCATCTGCGGCCAGCTCTATCCCGTGTGCACCGGCGCGGCGCTTAAGGGCATGGGCGGCGTCCGGCTTCTGGCGGCGGTGGAAAATTACTTCCCCGGCCCCCTGGACTGCTGCGCAGGGGAAAAGACCATAACCGGCGAGGACGGAACCACGCGCAAGGTGGGCCCGGACGAACCCGTGGCCGCCTTCGTGTTCAAGACCCTTTACGATCCCTTTGCCGGGCAGTTGTCCATGGTCCGGGTGCTCACGGGCACCCTGGCCCCGGACGCCGCTTTGCAAAATGTGGCCAAGGACGTCAAGGAGCGGGCCGGACAGATCCTTCTGCCGCTTGGCAAGGAGACGACCATCTCCAAGGAGCCCATGGGCCCCGGGTCCGTGGTGGCCCTGGCCAAGCTCAAGGACACGGCCACGGGGGACACGCTTTCCGATGAGAAAAAGCCCTTTGTGCTGGCGAAACCCGCCCTGCCCGCGCCCATGAGTTCTTACGCCCTGGCCCCGGCGGAAAAGGGCGACGAGGACAAGGTGTTCGCGGCCATGGGCAAGCTCCTGAGCGAGGACGTGACGCTGACCTTGTCGCGCGACGAGGAGACCGGGGACATCCTGATCTCGGGCATGGGCCAGTCCCACCTGGAGACGGCGGTGGAGAAGGCCCGGCGCCGCTTCAAGGTGGAGCCGGTGCTCAAGGCCCCCAAGATTCCCTACCGCGAGACCTTCAGGGGCAAGGTGGAGGTGCAGGGCCGCCACAAGAAGCAGACCGGCGGCCGGGGCCAGTTCGGGGACTGCTTCGTGCGCTTCGAGCACCGGAACCGGGGCGAAGGCTACGAATACGTGGACGCCATCGTGGGCGGGGCCATCCCCCGGCAGTACATCCCGGCCGTGGACAAGGGCATCCAGGAATCGGCGGCCAGGGGCTATCTGGCCGGGTTCCCGCTGGTGGATTTTCGGGCCACGGTCTTCGACGGATCGTTCCACACGGTGGATTCCTCGGAAATGGCGTTTAAGATCGCGGGTTCCCTGGCCTTCAAGGCGGCCTGCGAGAAGCTCAAAATGTCGCTTCTGGAACCCATCGTCACGGTCACGGTGAGCTGCCCGGACGAGAACATGGGCGACATCATCGGCGATCTGTCCAGCCGCCGGGGCAAGGTGCTGGGCAGCGACTCCACGGGTGGCATCACCGAGATCCAGGCCCACGTGCCCATGGCCGAGATGCAGGAATACGGCAAGGCCTTAAGCTCCATGACCGGCGGCCAGGGGGCCTTCACCATGGTCTTCGCCAGCTATGAGGAATGCCCGCCGCCCATTGCCGAAAAGGTCATCGCCGACCACAAGAAGAAAGAGGAATAGCGGACCCCTCGCCGCACGGCGAACCGCTTTTGCGCCACGCGCCCCTGTCGGACTTGTTCCGGCGGGGGCGCGTGTTTTTTGGGCGCAGAGAAGGCGGCGGGGGGGGCGGGCCGTGAAGAGCATGTCGGTCTTTGGAGAAGGGAAAGCATGCTGCGGCATGGCCTTGAGGATTCGGACGCGCCGCGTTCGAGGACACGCCCCGGGATGCCTGAGGGCGTTCAGGTGCACTGTCGCCCTTATGCGGCCATGGCCGAGAGCGGGCGTTTCGCGAACGGCGCCTGCCCGACACGGGGCAAGCTCCCCGTGTCAGACCGGGGCGTAGGCGGCCTCGTCCTGGGACTGCGGGGCCTGCGGGGGCTGCGACGGGGGCTGCCCGCGCAGATTGTGGACGATCCGGGACAACACCCGGCGACAGGTGTCCAATTCGTCAGGCGAGACCTCGGCCTCTGCCGCAAACAGGGTCAATCGCGCCAGGAAACATCCTTTTTCCAATACGTCCCTCCCCATGTCCGTAATGAGCAGCCGGTTGCACCGTCCGTCGTGGGCATGGGTTTCCCGGGCCACGTAGCCGCGCCGCTGCATGCCGGTCAGCAGGCGGCTGACGCTGGTTTTTTCCTGGAGCAACAGGGCGGCCAGTTCATTTTGGGTGAGGCCCTCCCGGTCGCCGAGATGGCACAGGGCGCGCCATTGCTCCATGGTCACCCGCAGGCCCGTCTCGTGGAGGCGGCGGTTGAGGTCGGCGATCATGGCCCTGGAGGCCCAGGCCGTCAGACACAGCAGTGTTTCATTTTGGATAGAATCGTTCTGTTCCATGGGCATTGTTGTATATGCAACTTCTTGTGGTTTGGCCAAAGAGCTGACCGGAATGTGTCGTGTGAATTAACAAAACCGTGAAACATTAAAATCCGAGAGAACAGAAGTCCAGGCGTTTGTTTGTTCAGAAGTTGTACGGCGCTAGTATATGAAGATTTTATTTACAAAATGCTTGACATAGAGTTGAGAGAAGGTGAGAGGAACAATATGAATCCAAGGAGAACAGGGTTACGATGGAATGATGGCGGAGTTGCGATGGTAATTCGTTCAGAATTGGTACATATCTGTTTGTCGAATCCAGTTTTAAAACAACCAAGTATGAGATTTTGAGAAATTTACCATTTCAGTAATCGTTTAATGTTCCTTGAGTGTCCTGATTCAACGATAAGGATCAAATCCAGCGTTTGCCATAGCATTCCGTGTATGACGGAAAAATACAGTGAACGTGTATGTTTGACATCTTCATGCGACGGACTGGGCCTGTTTTTTCTTTTCGGAGGCATCTGCTTGAGGCCTTCATATGTGAAATTTCCCACAATTTTTCAAAATGAAAATGGCGTTTGGCGGTAGTCGGTTTCCAGGGAAGGGAAACCAGAGTGATCAGCCAGAGGGGGCGGAGGCGAAGGGAATCAGGTGGACGATACCGGGCGGCGGCCGCCGGGCGGGTGTTGCTGAAGGGGAAGAGGAAGGATCTCGAAACGGCCGTGCCATGGTGGTGTGGAGGGGATGTCCTCAGGGGTGGGCCTTTCGGCCGGGCGTGGCTGAAAGGCCTGGAAACCTGAAAAGAAGGCCGCAGGGGTTCCGGCGGCGAAACGGTTTTTTCAGGAGGGTTGTCGCATGCAGTGGCTCAAAAATCTCAAGATCGGCACCAAGCTTCTCTCCAGCTACATTCTGTTGCTTCTGCTCATGGGTGGGGTGGGATATCTCGGCGTGGCGAATATGGGCATGATCAACGGCATGCTCGACGGCCTGTACACCGGCAACCTTGTTCCCATCCTGCAGATCGACGAGGCCAACATCGAACTGATCAAGTTTGCCCGAAACCATTACCGGCTGGTCATCTCCAGAGACAGGGCCGAAATGGAGACCTACAACAAGCGCATTGAAGAGAACGTCACGAACATCAAAAAATCCCTCGACGACTACGCCGCAGGAAACCGGTCGGAAAAAGAGAAGGATGTCCTGGCCAAGTTCCGCACGGCCTTTGAGGCCTACCGGACCTCGGCGGTAAAAATTCCGGAACTGGCCCTGGCCGGGGACAAGGACGGGGCCATCGACCATATGCTTGGTACGGCGGCCAAGCTCGGGGCCGCCCCCGACGAATTGTTGGGGGAGCTGGCCCAGACCAACAGGGACATGGCCAAAAAATCGGCAGAGGAGAGTGACGTTGTCTACCAGCAGTCACGAAATGTCATGTACATCCTCATCGGCTGCGCCGTGCTTGTGGGCATGCTCATCGGCATCGTGCTGTCGCGCATGATCTCCAAGGGCATCAAGCAGTGCGCCGATTTCGGCCTGTCCCTCTCCAAGGGCGATTTGAGCGGCGCACTCGCCATCGATCAGAAGGACGAGGTGGGCGTTTTGGCCGACGCCATGCGCGCCGTGGCCGCGGCCGAGGGAGACGTGGCCCAGAAGTTCGGGCTTTTGGCTGAAGGCGACCTGCGCATCAAGGTGGCCGAACGCTCCGACAAGGACACCCTCATGCGGGCCATCGCCGAGATGATCGGCAGACTCACGGAAATCGTGGGCGAGGTCCAGGCCGGGGCCGAGAACGTGGCCTCGGGCAGCGAGGAGATGAGCGCCAGTTCCGAGACCCTGTCCCAGGGCGCGTCCGAACAGGCCGCCTCGGTGGAGGAATGCTCCTCGTCCATGGAACAGATGTCCTCCTCCATCAACCAGAACGCCGATAACGCCCGCCAGACCGAATCCATCGCCGCCAAGGCCGCCCAGGACGCCAAGGAATCCGGCGAGGCCGTGACCAAGACCGTGGCGGCCATGAAGGAGATCGCCGGAAAGATCTCCATCATTGAGGAAATCGCCCGCCAGACCGACCTTCTGGCCCTAAACGCGGCAGTTGAGGCCGCCCGGGCCGGGGAACACGGCAAGGGATTCGCCGTGGTGGCCTCCGAGGTGCGCAAACTGGCCGAACGCAGCCAGGGCGCGGCCGCCGGGATCAACAAGCTCTCCGCCGACTCCACCTCCGTGGCCGAGCGGGCCGGGACGCTTCTGCAAAAGCTGGTGCCCGACATCCAGAAGACCGCCGACCTGGTGCAGGAGATCGCCGCCGCCAGCCATGAGCAGAGTTCCGGGGCCGCCCAGGTCAATAAGGCCCTGCAGCAGCTCGATCAGGTCATCCAGCAAAACGCCGCCGCGTCCGAGGAACTGGCCTCCACCTCCGAGGAGCTCTCGGCCCAGGCCGAACAGCTCCAGGCCTCCATCGCCTTTTTTGCGACGGACAACACCGCTGTGGCCCGGACCATGAAGGCCATCCCGCACGCGACCTCCGCCAAGGGACGGGGAAAGCCCCAGGTCCAGCCCAGGCGGCCTGCGGCGCCAGGAAGGTCTTCGGTCAAGCTGCGCCTGGAGTCGGCCGAGGGGGATGACGACGATCAGGCCTTCGACCGGTATTAGGGACGCCTCACGGGGCGGCGCACGGAAGCGTCCGTCCCGGACGGTCGGCGCACCGCCGGACGCGTGGCGTCCGGCGACGAACCCTGGCAAGGGGTTGATCATCGCATCCTGAAACCGGAGGCAGGCCATGAATGAGGAACAACGCGGCGGAACCGAGCGGTTCCTGACGCTGAATCTGGATAAAGAGCACTTCGCCCTGGACATCTATTCCGTGCGCGAGATCCTGGACATGACCGAGATCACGCGCATCCCCCAGACCCCGGAATACATGCGCGGCGTGGTCAACGTGCGCGGCAGCGCCGTGCCTGTGGTGGATCTGCGCCTGAAATTCGGCATGCCCGCCGCCGAGCGGACGCTCAACACCCGCATCGTGATCCTGGAGATCGCCCGGGGGGACGGCAGCGCGGCCATCGGGGCCATCGCCGACGCCGTCAAGGAGGTGCTGGAGATCGAGACCGACAGGATCGATCCGCCGCCGCGCATGGGCACCGGCGTCAAGGCCGATTTCATCCGGGGCATCGCCCGCCACGGGGAGCGGTTTTTGCTCATCCTCGACGCGGAAAAGGTCTTCACCACGGACGAGATCCTGGCCCTGGACGGACTTGGCGCCCGTCATGGCGACGACGCGCCCGGGAAGGCCGCTGGCTCAGCGGGCGGCTTCCCCCCTGAAGCCGTTCCCGCCAACCCGGCGGCGTAAGTCTTGCGTCCCTTGAACATTCGCCATATCGGCCGCGTCGCGTATGAGCGACCGTGGGGCTTCCCCGGACGGCGTCCCGCAAGGGGCGCCTCCGAAGTCCCCCGGCCAGGCGGCGGCCGCAGACGGGAGGACGATTCATGCGCATCGATCTCGACGGCGACTGCACGGTGGCTGTGGCCCGGACCATAAAAGACCTGTTGCAAAACGCCCTGGCCGGGGGGGAACCCACCCAGGTCAGCCTGGCGGGGGTCACCCGGGCCGACCTGTCCCTTTTCGAACTGCTGTGGGCCGCGCGCCAGGGATTTTCGAGCCAGGGCGTGGACCTTGTCATTTTGCCGGATATTCCCGAACATCTGGAGCAGGCGGCGGCATGGACGGGTCTTGCCGAGTTGCGCCCTCCCCGGGCGGACGCCGTGAATCAGGCCCCGGGAAACGCCAAGGACATGTCATCATGATGCTGGAAAACGATCCGGCCCAGACCTTTCTGGAAGAGGCCCGGGAACTGTTGGCGAAACTGGAAGAGGCCCTTCTTGAGCTCGAGTCCGACCCGGGCCATACCCCCAGTGTGGCCCGGGTGTTCCGGAACCTGCATACCATCAAGGGGTCCGGGGCCATGTTCGGGTTTACGGAGATCGCCCGGTTCACCCACGACCTGGAAACCGCTTTCGACAAGGCCCGCAGCGGCGAGCTGCCGCTGAGCCCGGAGTTGCTGGGCCTGGGGCTTGTGGCCAAGGACCATATCCAGGCCTTGCTGGACACCAGCCCCGACGGCGGCGATCTGGCGGCGGCTTCCGACGCCATCCTGGCCCGGCTGTCCGGGGTGCCCGGCATGTCCGGTTCGCCCGGTTCACCCGGTTCGCCTGGGGCCGACCTTCCGGCCGGATCCGGGGGGGCGGGGGACGGGGAGGCGGCGCATATTCCGGCAGGGCCTGTGGCGACCTACTGGGTCCGCTACACCCCGGCCGCAGACAGTTTCGCCACCGGCTGCGACCCCCTGGGGCTCGTGGAGGAACTGGCGGGCCTTGGGCAGCATGCCGTGATCTACCATCAGGGGCCCAGCGAACCCCTGGAGAGCTACGACCCGGAAAGGCCGCACGGATTCTGGGATGTGATTCTGGTTACGGACTCGGGAGAAGAGGCCATCCGGGGGGTGTTTCTCTTTGTGGATGACGGGGTCGCCGTGCATCTGGAAAAAATCGGCGAGGGTCGGCTCCGGGGCGGAGATCTGGAGCAGTTGGCCGAGATGGTTCGCGATCCGGCCCATGAGGTGGGTGCCCTGCCCGGGCTGTTGCGCGGTTTTCTGGCCGAGAAGCTGGCCATGCGAAAGTCGGGCAAACCCCGCGAGGCCGTGTCGCACACCCCGGGAACGTCCAGCATCCGGGTGGACTCGGGACGCCTGGACCGGTTGGTGACCATGGTCGGGGAGATGGTCATCATCCAGTCCCGCCTGTCCCAGGCCGTGAACCAGGCCCTGGACCGGTCCTCCCTGGCCCAGATCGCCGAGGATCTGGAGCGCCTCACGGACGAGATGCGCGACAACGCCCTGGGGCTGCGCATGCTGCCCATCGGCACCATGTACGGCAACCTGCGCCGTCTGGTGCGCGACGTGAGCGCCTCGCTCGGCAAGGACGTGGACTTCGTTGCCGAGGGCGGGGACACGGAGATGGACAAGACGGTCATCGACCGCCTCAAGGATCCCCTGGTGCATATCCTGCGCAACAGCCTGGACCACGGCGTGGAAATCCCCGGGGACCGGGAGCGGGCTGGCAAGGCCCGGCGCGGACTGGTGCGCCTGTGGGCCGGACATGTGGGCGGCGAGGTGGTGCTGCGGGTTTCCGACGACGGCCGGGGGCTCGATGCGGAGAAAATCAAGCGCAAGGCCCAGGCCAAGGGCCTTTTGGCCCCGGACGCCGAGCCCGACCGCCGGGAGCTTTACAACCTCATCTTCGAGCCGGGTTTTTCCACGGCCGAGGCCGTTTCGGATCTCTCGGGCCGGGGGGTGGGCATGGACGTGGTCAAGCGCGCCCTGGAGGCCCTGCGCGGCTCAGTGGACATCGACAGCGAACCGGGCCGGGGCACCTCCCTGACCATCCGGCTGCCCCTGACCCTGGCCATCATCGACGGCTTTTGCGTGGTCATCGGCCAGGGCTCCTACATCGTGCCGCTGACGGCCCTGCGCGGCTTCCAGGAACGGATTCCCGGCGAGAACCGGAAAACCGTGGACATCATCGAGCGTATGGGCAAGATGTTGCCATGCGTAAGCCTGCGGGCCCTCTTCGGCATCCGCGAACCCCGGCCCGACTTCGAGCGGGTGGTGGTGGCCGAGGTGGACGGCGTGGAGGTCGGGTTGGCCGTGGACCGGGTTGTCGGGAGGCAGCAGGCCGTGATAAAGAGCCTTGACGAGATGTATAAAAACGTCAATTTTATCACAGGCACGACCATCAACGGCGACGGAAGCATTTCGCTGATCCTGGATATCCCTCGTCTGGTGGACTTTGCGGCGTCCCACGCCGCGACGGCGGAGTGAATTTTTTGGGGCCTCGACGTGGCGGCCCGGGCAGGAGTGGTGCATGAAGATTCTGGTGGTGGAAGACGATGCGACCAGCCGCGACGTTTTGCATTCCATTTTGTCCGAATTCGGGCAGTGCGATCTGGCCGCTGACGGCGAGGAGGGGATTGCGGTTTTCGGAAAGGCCTTTTCCCAGGGCGAACCCTACGACCTGGTCTGCCTGGACATCCTTTTGCCGCGCATGGACGGGCAGGAGGTGCTGCGCCGGATTCGCGGCATGGAGACCGCCGCAGGCGAGGGCAAGGGCGGAGAAACCAAGGTGGTGATGATCACCGCCTTGTCCGACCCCAAAAACGTGGTGGAGGCGTTTTATCGCGGCGGGGCCACGGCCTACGTGCCCAAGCCCATCGACCGCGACCACCTGTTTCAGGTCTTGGGCAAGCTGGGCGTGGGGGCCTGAAGGTCCAGGCGCATCTCGGCCACTTCCTCGTCGAAGTTTTTGGAAACGTCGAACCCCAGCTTGTGGGCCAAGCCCTGCATGCCGCCGTTTTCCAGCAGGGCTTGGCCGCACAACACCTTTGTGCCGCGTTCGCGGCAGTAGCGGATCATTTTCTCCATGAGCATGCGGCCCAGGCCCGCGCCCTTTTGGTCCGAACGCACGATGATGGCGAATTCGGCCGAGGAATTGTCGGGCTGGGTGGAGGCCCGCACCACGCCCAGGGTCTCGGGCTTGCCGGATTCGTCCTCGGCCGTGGCGATAAAGGCCATTTCCCGTTCGTAGTCGATCTGGGTCAGCCGGGCCATCTCCATGTGCGACAGCTCACGCACCACGCCGAAAAACCGAAAACGCAGATCCTCGGGCGACAGGCGTTTGAAGAAATCGAAATGGGCCGGTTCGTCCTCGGGGCGGATGGGCCGCAGAAGCACCTTGCGTCCGGTTTTTAAAACCGTGCATTCCTCAAGTTCCCTGGGATAGGGCCGGATGGCCAGCCGGTGGGGGTCGGGCTCGCGCGAGGCGTCGGCCCGCACCCGGGCCCCCAGCACCAACACGCCCTTCTCATCGGCCAAAAGCGGATTGACGTCGATGGCGCTGACGCGGTCCACGTCGGTGATGATCTGGGCCACCTGCACCAGGGTCAGGCAGATGGCGTCCAGGTCCGCCCCGGCGTCGGCCTCGGTGCCCGTCAGGGAGGCGGCCACCCGGGTGCGGAAGATGAGATCCCGGGCCAGGGACATGTTGAGGGGCGGCAGAGCCACGGCCGCGTCCTGGGTGGCCCGTCCGGCCAGCCCGCCCTGGCCGAAGACCACGTAGGGCCCGAACACCGGGTCCACCCGGGCCTTGATGAAAAGCTCCCGGGCCCCCACGCGCCGTCCCATCTCCTGCACGATGAACCCCGCCACCCGGGCCTGGGGCCTGATCCGGGCCACCCGGGCCAGCATGGCCTCGGCGGATTCACGCACGGCCACGGGGGTCTCCAGATCCAGGGCGATGCCGCCCACATCGAAGGGCTGGGGGATGTCCGGCGAGGAAATCTTGATGGCCACGGGATAGCCCAGCAGGTCGGCCTGGGCCACGGCGTCGGCGGCGTCGACAGCCACCCGGGAGGCGATGGCCGGAACCCCGTAGGCGGCCAGGACGGCCTTGGCCTCGGGTTCGCTCAAGTCCTCGCGGCCGTCGGCGATGGCCGCCTCGACCACGGCCTTGGCCGCGTCCAGGTCGGGATAAAATTCCGTGGGCAGGGAGGCGGGCATCTCCATGAGCAGTTCCTGGTTGCGGCGGTGCCGCACCAGATGCACAAAGGCCCCCACGGCCTTGTCCGGGGTCTCGTAGGTGGGGATGCCGGCCGCCGTGAGCACGCGCACCTCCTCGCCGGACTGGTCGAAGCCCATGAAACAGGCCAGGACCGTGCGGCTGGATTTCCCCAGGACCAGGGCCGCCGCCTTGGCCGCCTCCACCCCGGGAACCGTGGCGAAGGGCACGTGGATGATCAGGATGGCGTTGACGCCCGGCTCCTTCAACAGGATGCGCAGGGCCTTTTCGTAGTGCCCGGCCTCGGCGTCGAAGCCCAAATCGATGATGCTGTCGCGCAGCCAGTTGGGCCCAAGCGCCCCGTCCAGGGCGGTCCTGGTGTCGTCGGAAAATTCCGCCAGCTTGCCGCCTCCGGCCAGAAGGGAGTCGGCGGCCATCATGCCCACGCTGCCGCCGTTGGTCAAAATGGCCAGCCGGTCGCCGCGAAGGGGCCTTGAGCGGGCCAGGGTCTGGGCCGCGTCGAACAGGGCGTCGATCTCAAACACCCGCAGCATGCCCGCCCGGCGAAAGGCCTCGTCGTACACCTCGTCGCGTCCTTCTTCCGGTCCCGGGGGATGCACCGTCCAGAGTTTGCGGCCGGGTTTGATGACTAAAACGGGCTTGTTGCGGGCCGCCGCCCGGGAGGCGCTCATAAACGAGCGCGCGTCGGTCACGGACTCCACATAGAGCAGGATGGAGCGGGTGTTGGGGTCGGAACTCAAGTAGTCGATGATGTCGCCGTATTTGAGGTCGGCCCGGTCGCCCAGGGAAACGATATAGGAAAAGCCGATGCCCTTGGTCCCGGCCCAGTCCAGAACCGCCGTAAAAAGCGAGGCGGACTGGGAAATGAACGCGATGCGCCCGGGTTTGGCGTCCGAGGAGGCCAGGGAGCAGTTGAGCCCGATGCCCGGGATGATCAGCCCCAGGCCGCTCGGGCCCAGGATGCGCACCCCGTAGGGCGTGGCGGCGTCGAGCATGCGCTGCTGCAGGGCCTTTTTGTCCGGCCGGGAGAGCTTGTTGTAGCCCGGGGAGATGACCAGGGCGGCGCGGGTGCCGCGCTTGCCCAGATCCTTGATGGCCTCGGGGGCGGTCTCGGGGGGCGTGCAGATGACCCCCAGGTCCGGGGTGAGCGGCATGGTGTCTACGGACTTGTAGGAAAGCACCCCGGCCACGGCGTCCAGGGCCGGGTTCACGGGCATGACCGGGCCCAGAAACTTCCCGGCCAGGAGATTTTTCATGATCACCGAGCCCACATGGCCGGGTTCGCCTGTGGCCCCGATGACCGCCACGGAGTTGGGCTTGAAAAGGGAATCGAGATTGCTGATGCTCATGCCGGACCTCGCAGGGACGCCCGGGGGGCGGTGGGTGCGGCGTCACGGCGCGAAGCGGCGGCCGGGCCGGGTACGGCGGGGTCTTCGGCGGGCGGATGGTCCGGTCGGGCGTTTGGCGTGGGCATGGATGTTTCCGGGAACCTGCCCGCCGGACGTCGGCCGAGAATGGGCGGCGTACGGAGAGCGGTCCTATGCTTTTATGAAGTCAGGATAGAGGGCCTTGCCGCGCAAGGCAAGGCCCAGAGGCTGTCGACGAAGTCAGCAGCCGCGAAAATCATGCGCAGGTCGCGGCGCAGCCGCGCCGTAAGCGAGTGATTTTCGTGCCTTTCCGCCCGGCGGCAGGCCGCCGTCGGCGGCGCAAAGTCCCGTCAGGGGCTTTGCATCGTTTTGAGGGCCTTGCCGCGCAAGGCAAGGCCCTTTGCTCCGGGACCGGTTTCTCCGAGAACGCCGCAGCCTGGCGCGTACGGCCGGGCAGGCGGGGCTTGGGCCGTCATCCGGCCTTTTTCACGCCCACGTCCTGCATGACCGTCATGGCCGTACCCACGATCCCGGCGATGTCCGCCAAATTGGCGGGAAGGATCATGGTGTTTCCGGCCTTGGCCAGGTTGCCGAATTCGGACAGATACTTCTCCGCCACCCGCAGGTTGGCGGCCGTCACCCCGCCGTCGGAGGCCAGGGCCGCCGCCACGGCCTGAAGGCCCTGGGCCGTGGCCTGGGCCAGGAGTTCAATCTCCCGGGAACGACCCTCGGCCTCGTTGATGCGTTTCTGCTTTTCGCCCTCGGACACGGAGATGGCCTCCTGGCGCATGCCCTCGGCCCGGTTGATGCGGGCCTGACGGTCGCCCTCGGAGGTGGCGATTTCGGCCCGCTTCTCGCGTTCGGCCTTCATCTGGCGTTCCATGGCCTCCATGACCGAGGCCGGGGGCGCGATGTCCTTGATTTCGTAGCGCAGCACCTTGATGCCCCAGTTCTGGGCCGCCTCGTCCACGGCCTCGATGACCTGCCGGTTGATGGTCTCCCGTTCCTCGAAGGTCTTGTCCAGGTCGATCTTGCCGATGGCCGAGCGCAGGGAGGTCTGGGCCAGTTGCGAAGCGGCCACGTAGTAATTTTCAATGCCGTAGGCCGATAGTTTGGCGTCGACGACCTGGATGTAGAGCACCCCGTCGATGCCTACGGCCACGTTGTCCCTGGTGATGCAGGTCTGGGAGGGGATGTCCATGACCTCCTCCTTGAGCGACCGGCGGTAGGTGATCTTGTCCAGGAAGGGGATCAGGATGTGGAACCCGGCCCCCATGGTGTTGTGGTATTTGCCAAGGCGCTCCACCACGTATTCGGAACGCTGGGGCACCACCACGGCGGTCTTGACGAACAAGATGATGACCACGATGGCCAGGACGAGCAGCATGATGACGGAGTCGCTGAACATGGAAGGCTCCTTGGTGTGGCGCGTCCCGGCGCGGCGTGCGGGCCGGGGGCGCGTTGCGTCCCTGGGAAAGACGTCGGCAGTTCTTACACAGGCAAAAAGGCGCTCACATGACGCCGTACGGCAAGCGGGAAAAACCGGAACCTCACGGGCAGGCCGCTACAGGGGCCGCACCCGAAACGTCAGGCCGTCGTCGGAGCCCGGACCCTCGATGACCACCGTGGCCCCTTCGGAGATCTCCACATCGGCGGCCGCCCGCCAGAAACTGCCGCGAAACTTGATTTCTCCAGGCGCCGCCGGGCGGATGGCCGTGGTGACCAGGGCCTGGCGGCCCACGGCCCGGTCGGACAGTTCCTTGTCCGCGCCGTCCTTGAGGCGTCCCCCGAAGGTGCGCATGAACACCCTGCGCAGCGTGAACAGCAAAACCAGCGAGGCCACCAGGAAAATCACGAGTTGCAACTGCACGGACACGTCCGCGACCAGAAGGGCGATCGCCGCGATCCAACTGCCGAAGCAGAAAAAGATGAGGATGAGTCCTGGCATCGCCAGTTCGGCGAAGAGAAACACCACGCCGATGAGAAACCAGACCAGGGGGGCGGAAGGCATAGACGCTCCGGGTTGCCGTTTTGAACAGGAGTCCGGGGATTACCTGGGAACAGTATACGAAACGGAGGCCGCCGACAAGGGCGGTGGGAAAAAGCGGTGATCGGGACGGGATCGGCCGTTTCTCAGACGGGAGACGGCGCCCTGGGGCGGCCGCACATGGCGAAAGAGGACCGGTACGGCGGGTGGAGAAGAATCTTTCACCCGGGCGCGCGTCAGAGCATCCGGCATTCAGGCCTCCTCACTGCACGCGGCTTTTCCATTCGTGATCTCACACGATGAGTTCTCGATATTCCTCCCCGACAACTGTTGGGTCGAAGAGCCCGGGAAAAAGGTAGGGCAGTGCCGCCATGGGAAACCCCATGCAAAGCGGAGCCCGGTGCGAGGCGGAAACGAGGAGCCCGGATTCGATCAATGGGGAGATGACCGTCCGCCTGGTCGTTCGTTCGGATTTTCCCACGATTTCCGGTGCCTTGCCTCGGATGACTGCCCCCTGTCTGAATACGGCGCGCAGAAGTCTGGATGCCTCGGGAGCGAGGAATGGCATGGTACTTTTTTTCAAGGATGCCACAAGCCATTCGATGCGGTGCTCGACATCGTCCAGTTTGAGCAATCCCCGCATGAATCCGATCTGGTCCAGACAGATTTCAAAGAAAAATCTGCAAAAATCGGCCGTGAGCGGTTCGTCAAAAAAATTGTCATTGTCCGGTCGGCCAGGGCTGTCGGTTGCCTGCAGATTGATCATGTACCCGATCTTGTTTCGGGAAAAACCCCGGGCCAGGGACCAGAGATTGGCTTGGTTGACCTTGCCCCGCACCAGATATATTCCGGTATGAAGCCTAGCCAGACGTCCATTGCCGTCGCGGAAGGGATGCAGCCACGTCAGGCGATGGTGACTCACTGCAGCGGCAATCAATCGTTCGTCGCCGTGAAAGACATGCGGGGCGAATGCCTCGGCAAAGGCCTCCATGAGGTTCGGAAGTTCGGAGGCAGGAGGACCGTGCGGCGTCCGGCCGTCGACGGACACGTCCATGTCACGGAGTTCGCCTGGGCTGACTGCGATATCCGTGAAGCCCCCGGAGTGGTGGGTATACTGGTGGGCATCGGGAAGATGCCCGTATATCCTGCGGTGGATGCCTTTGATGTATTCCGCCGTGCAGACGTGGAGATATGGATGGCTTTGGAGTTCATCCATGAGCTCTCTTTCGACCATAACATGGGCTGCGCATAATTCCTGCGCATAGCGTCTGCCGGGGGCCTCTACGAAATCGCGCGCCAAGGCACGCTCGATTTCCGGAAGCGTGGTCTTGTGGCCTTCAATGAGGTTGGAATAGTAGCTGTTCAGGAGCCGGAGCCGGTCTCCAAGCCCCCGGGCGGTCTCAATGGCGATGCCGCCTTCCAGCGCAGCCGAACTGGTGGCCACTTCCTGGGCCATGTCCTTGAGGACACCAATGGTGTCCCGCCCGGGTAGGATCGGACTCAGGGGACGAGGGGAGGAAAGCGGGGTGGGCATGGTGGTGCGGCACCATTTCTGGCCGGTTCGTTGTCCGGTTTTATTGGCGGATTTGTTAGGCTGAAGGCCGTTTCCCTGATTTTACTGGCCGGTTCTCTGGCCGGTTCCTGAATCCATAGCATGCCGGGGAACGGCATGAAAGAGGAATCATGGCTGCATGTGACCGGCAAGATGGGCTGATGGACGGGAGTGGCGGTTTTGCGGTTCCGCCTGTCCGACCGGTCGCCCCACCGTCCACACCTGGCGGGCGGCGTGGGGAGCCTGCGGCATGGGGGTGTCCCCAAAAAGCAACACCGGGGCGCGAACCTCTCGTCCGCGCCCCGTTCCCTCGTGCCGCCTGTTATTTGTAATAAATCTTGATCTCGTTGGTGCCGGAGCTGGGATTGCCCGGGGTGGGCCGTCCGGCGGTGATCACCACCGGCTCGCCCGCCTTGAAATCCGGATTGGCCTCCACATATTCCTCCACCCGGTCCATATGCCGCCGGTCGTCGCCGGTGATCAGCCGGGGCTTCACCCCCCAGGCGAAGTTTAAGGCCCTAAGCACCCGGGTGTCCGGGGTCAGGGCGTAGATGGGCTGGGCCGGACGCCGCGACGACAAAATCCTGGCCGTGTCGCCGCTGACCGTGTGGCTGATCAGCGCCGGGGCATCCACGTTGGTGGCCAAGAGACTCGCCGCGTAGGCCAGGTACTTGGCCGGGTTGCGCTCCTTTTTGGGCGCGAACGGCCCTTCGATGCGCTCCAGGTAGTAGCGTAAGGCCTCATCCGAGATCTGGCGCATGACCTTCACCGTCTCCACCGGATAGTCGCCGATGGCCGTCTCCTCGGAGAGCATCACGCAATCGGCCCCGTCCAGGATGGCGTTGGCCACGTCCGTGCTCTCGGCCCGGGTGGGGATGGGGTTGTGGACCATGGACAGAAGCATCTGGGTGGCCACGATGACCGGCTTCTGGGCGTGGCGGCAGGCCCGGATGATCTTCTTCTGGATGATGGGCAGCTCCGGGATGGGGCATTCCAGGCCCAGGTCGCCCCGGGCCACCATGACCACGTCGGTGATTTTTAAGATGTCGTCCAGGTTCTCCACGGCGTTTTGCCGCTCGAGCTTGGCCACCACCGGAATCCAGGCGCCGTGGGCCTTGATGTGCTCCTTGACGTCGGCCACGTCGTTGGCGCTTTGCACGAACGACAGGGCCACGGCGTCGATGCCCACGTCGATGCCCTCGTGCAGGTCTTTGATGTCTTTGGCGGTCAGGGCGGGCATGGGGTGGTGCTTGCCGGGGAAGGCGATGCCCTTGTGGGAGGACAGAAAACCGGCGTTCTGGGCCTCGAGTTCAAAGAGCCGGTCGGCCTTGACCACCTTGGCCACCTTGAATTGCAACAGCCCGTCGCTCAAATTTACCGGCATGCCCACGTCGAGCCCGGCCAGAAGTTCCGGAATGTCCAGGCTCACATAGGACAGTTCGCCGCCCGCCGGGCGTTCGTCGGGCAGGCCCAGGTGCAGGTATTCGCCCTTGTTCACCTGTTTGGGGGAGCCTTCCACCTCGCCGATGCGGATTTTGGGGCCGCACAGGTCGCCAAGGGCCGTGAGCGGAATGCCCATCTCGCCCTCGATCTCCCGGATGGTCTTGATGGCCGGGATGAAGTAGGCCGCGTCGGAATGGGAAAAATTCAGGCGGAAGATGCGCACCCCGGCCGCGACCATCTGGCGCATGGTCTCCGGATGCATGGACGCGGGGCCAAGCGTGGCTACGATTTTGGTCTGCATGCAGTCGCTCCCTGTGGGGGTAGGCCCAATTCGTCCCGTCCGCGCCATTCGCGGCGGGAAAAAACCGGATGCAACCCAACCCCGATTCGGGTATGCATATCCGGCATGCGTTGCCGTATGGTGACGCCGTATTGTCGTCATACGGCCAGACGCGGCAGGGGACAACCCCCCCCGAGCGGACCACGCGCGCAAGGAGACTTCCCAATGAGCGACAACCAGGATTTCAAGGCCACGGATCGCCGGGCCGCAGGGCCGGAGGCGGGCGGGACCGGCGCTTGCAAGGACGGACAGGCCGCGCCGCCGCACAAGGACGAGCCCTGTTATCCGCCCGTGGCCTTTTCCACATTTTTGTTGTCCCTGGCGGCCTCGGCCATGGTCCAGCTTGGGGAATCCCCCGAGCCCGAGACCGGGCAGTACATGCAGAACCTGCCCCTGGCCAAACACACCATCGACATCCTGGCCATGCTGCAATGCAAGACCCGGGCGAACGCCACCGACGAGGAGGCCAAGCTTCTGGCCGAGCTTTTGTGTCAGCTGCGGCTGTCCTACGTCAAAAAAAACGGCTGATCCGGAGACCATGACATGAGCAAGATTCCCGTCGGATTGATCGGCGTCACCGGATATACCGGCATGGAGCTGGTCCGGCTCCTGGCCCGGCACCCGGCCCTGGAGCTGGTGCGGGCCACGTCCCGGGCCGAGGCCGGGAAGACCCTGGTGGAGCTGTATCCGTACCTGCAGGGCCTGGGCATCGGCGAGCTGTCCGTCACGGAACCCGATGCGGCCGCCCTGTCCGGCGCCTGCCGCCTGGTGTTTCTGGCCGTGCCCCACGGGGCGGCCATGGGCTACGCCGCCGAGCTTTTGGGGGCAGGGCTCAAGGTTGTGGACTTAAGCGCCGATTTCCGCCTGACCGACCCGGGCGTCTACGAATCCTGGTACGGGGTGGAGCATCGCCATCCCGAGCTTCTGGAGCAGGCGGTCTATGGGCTGCCCGAGTTCAACGCGGGCAGGATCAAGGAGGCCACCCTGGTGGCCAACCCGGGCTGCTATCCCACCTCGGTCATCCTCGGCCTGGCCCCGGCCCTGGCCAAGGGCCTGATCGAGACCGACGGCATCGTGGCCGACAGCAAGTCCGGGGCCAGCGGGGCCGGGCGCAAGTCCCAGGTGGGCATGCTTTTTTGCGAGGTCCACGACACGTTTCGGGCCTACAACCTGGGCAAGCATCGCCATACCCCGGAGATCGAGCAGGAGTTGTCGAAGATCGCGGGCACGGACATGATGGTGTCGTTTAATCCGCATCTGCTGCCCGTCGACCGGGGCATTTTGTCCACCATCTATACCAAGCCGGTCAAATCCCTGACCCTGGACGACGTGCACAACGTCTACACCACCCACTATGCCCAGTGCCCGTGGGTGCGGGTTCTGCCCAAGGGAAGGCTGCCGGAAACGCGGTTCGTGCGCGGAACCATGTTCTGCGACATGGGTCTTGTGCTGGACGGCCGCACGGGTCGCCTCATCGTGGTCACGGCCATCGACAACCTGTGCCGGGGCGCGTCGGGACAGGCCCTGGCCTGCGCCAACCTGATGCTCGGGCTGCCGGTCGAGGCCGGGCTCGATCTGGCCCCGCTTGTGCCATAGGGGAGGCGGTTCGCATTTTTTGGGTGTTGGATGGTTGTCCCATGCGCAAAAAAGCCCCCGGCGCGTCCGTCGCTCCGGGGGCTTCGTCGTTTTGTGGGGCGTGGCCGCTACTGTGCGTCGCGGTCGTCGATAAGCCGCTTGGTCTTGCCGAAGGAGCGCGGCAGCTCGCCGGGGGCCACGATCTCCACCCAGCCCCTGGCCAGAAGGTGCTTGCGCATCTCCACGGACACCGACTCGGACAGGTTCTGGTCCATGTCCGCCGGAACCCCGATCTTGCGTTCGATCTTGACCAGCATCTGGTCCCGGCCGTCCTTGCGCGTCAGCCGGATCTGAAACTCCGAGCCAAGCTCCGGGAAGGCCTCCAGCACCGCCGCGATCTGGCCGGGGTAGATGTTCACGCCCCGGAAGATGAACATGTCGTCGGAACGGCCAAGGATCCGGTCGTGGCGCGGCACGGCCAGGCCGCAGGGACACTCGCCCGGGATCAGCCGCGTCAGGTCGCGGGTGCGGTAGCGGATAAGCGGCGCGGCCTCTTTTTTGAGCGTGGTGACCACGATTTCCCCCACCTCGCCCGGGGCCACGGGCAAAAGCGTCTCGGGATCGAGCACCTCCAGGATGTACAGGTCCGCCCAGTAGTGGATGCCCGCATGGGCGGCGCACTCCAGGCCCGCGCCCGGGCCGTAGAGCTCGGTCATGCCCGAGATGTCGAAGCTGTCCTCAAGGCCCAGCCAGTCTTCAAAGCGGGCCCGCATCTTCGGGGTGTGGGTCTCGGCCCCGAAGATGGCCTTTTTCAGGGAGATTTTCTTCCTGAGGTTGTGCTTGGCCACCTCTTCGGCCAGAAGCAGGGCCATGGAGGCCGTGGAACACAGGCAGGTGGTCTTAAGGTCTTCCAGGAGCTGGAGATGGATTTCCATGTTGCCCGGGCCGATGGGCACGCACATGGCCCCGAAGCGTTCGCAGCCGAGCTGGAACCCGGCCCCGGCGGTCCACAGGCCGTAGCCCACGGCGATCTGCACCCGGTCCAGCGGGGTCAGCCCGGCCAGCTCGTAGCAGCGGGCGAACATGTCCTTCCAGGTGTCGATGTCGTTTTGGGTGTAGGCCAGGATTTTGCGCTTGCCCGTGGTGCCGCTGGAGGCGTGGATGCGCACCACCTCGGATTCGGGCACGGACAGAAGGGGCAGGGGATAGCCCGTGCGCAGCTCGTCCACGGTGGTCACCGGGATGCGGGTCAAGTCCTGCAGGCTGACGGTCTGGCCCGGATCGTATCCGGCCCCGGCCAGGCGTTCGCGGTAGCCGGGGTTGCCGGCATAGGCGTGGCGCAGGGTCCAGTTGAGGCCCTCGGTCTGGACGGCGGCGATGACTTCCGGGGTGAGATTGGGGAGAAAACGATACTGTGCGGACATGTCACTCCTCACGTTTACGAAATGCGCGGCGAGAGCCGTACACGGTTCTGGGTCTGCTGGAAGAGGCCATCCGCGATATCGATGCACGTCCGGCAGATATCCGCATCGGGAACGAAGTCGGGTAGCACCGAGTAGACGGGATATTTTGACGGAATGTAAATGGAGTCAAGGAGGTCGCACTGCTCATGGGAGATGTCGAGCGTACAAAGCAGCTTGGCTTTCCGTGCCAATGTTCCGATACCGTGAGTCCGCTCCACGTCCTGGCCGAGATGCAAAAGACAGGCGTTGAGGGTTTTTTCGGCGGCTTGCTGGGCATTTTGCAGACAGGGATTGAAAAGTCCATTCTCCAGGAGGAGACGGCCTGCCTGGAGATTGTCTGCGGCATACTGGAGCCAGACCTGGACGTCATCGTTCATAGACGGTGTTTCCCCGTTCGATTTCCGCGAGAAAGGAGGTCCGGGGCGCGTTCGGGCGAATGGGGATGATGTCCAGGGCGATGTCGTCGGCGATGCGCCGGGTCTTTTCCCGGTATTTCATGACCAGGGGGAGATAGTTTTCCGCGCTGTCCTGGAAAATGGCCACATCCATGTCGTGTGGGGCGTCGCTTTGCACAAACGACCCGAAGATCACGATGCGGACGATCTCCTGCTCGCGCCTGAGGCAGGCAACGAGTTCATCGACAAGGCGCATTTTGTCGTCAGCGGCGAGACGGACCATATCAGGCCTCCGTGGGACGGTCAGGCAGCCTACCCCAAAAGCGCGATAAAAAAAACTCCCGCCACCATGAGCGCCGCGCCGAAAAGCCGCTCGGCCAGACCGGACTCCTTGAAGATCAAGGCCCCGATGAGCACCCCGAACACGGCGCTTAAGCGTTTGACCGCGATGACGTAGGCCACCAGGGTCATGGTCAGGGCGTACATCTGGAAGGCCAGGGACACGGCCTCGAAAAGTCCGGCGGCAAGAATCTCCCGGGGATGGCGACGCACCTGGGAAAAGGGCGCAGCCGCGCGCCACAGGACAAGGGGCGTGAGAAAGACCGTGGTGGCGAAATAGGTGGAGAACACCCAGGGGATGGGCGCGGAGACATCGAGGCCCATGCGGTCCACGTTGGCGAAAAGGCTCCATAAAAACGACACCAAAAGCATGAGCCGCGGCCCCTTTTGGTCGAGAAGAGCCTTGAAAGGGGCGAAAAAGCCGTCGGCGAAACGTCTGAGGTTGAGGGCATACGATCCGGCCACGATGAGCACGATGCCGAAGAGTCCCGCCGGATCGGGAAATTCGCCGATCATCAGCGGGCTGGTGATGAGCATGAAAAGCGGCGACAGGGCCAGCATGGGCAGCGTCAGCGACAGGTCCGAGGCCTTGACCGCCGTGATGTAGAGCACGAGGTTGAGGCCCCCGAACACGCCGCTTACGGTGACCAGCCACCAAAATCTGGCCCCCACCGGGGGAAATCCGGAGGAGAACAGCATCCCGGCCAGAAGGACCGAGGTCACCAGGCAATAGCTCCAGGTGGCCACCAGCACGTCCATCCCGGCCATGGCCCGTTTCAGGAAGGCGTCCTTGGCGGCCTGGAGAAAGGCGGCCGATATCATGAGCATAACCCATGTCATGGGGGGACTTGTGTCCCCAAACCGGATAAAAGGGAAGCGGGGAATACCTGGCGGGGCCGCGAAAGACCCGCCCCCGGCCGCAGGCGCGAAGGACATTTCGCCCCGCCATGTCGGCCAGGGAAGAGAGGAAGGGCATGATCGAGGAACAGGTGTTCGCGGTGGTTCCGACCACGCTCCGGATGTGGTGGCTCAATCTGATTTTCGCCGGGATCATCGGGCTGCTTCTGGCGACATTGTTTTTCGTCCGTCACCTGACGGCGAGCGTGTCCCAGGCCACCTTCGCCGTCGGCAGCGGCGCGCTGACCATCCGGGCCTGGCCCTACGGCCGGACCATCCCCCTGGCCGACCTGGATCTGGCGGCGGCCCGCGTCGTGGACCCGGCCACGGACCCCGAGGCCCGGCTGTCCTGGAAACGAAACGGCGTGAATCTCGGCGTGCTTCGGGCCGGATGGTGGAAGATCAAAGGAGGCGGCAAGGGGCTTGTCTTTTTGACCGCGCCGGGCGAGGCGGTCTATGTGCCCACGCGCCAGGGGTATGTCTTCATGGCCACGGTGGCCGATCCCCGGGGGTTTCTGGAGGCGCTTCGCCGGGAAGGCGCTGCTTTGCCGCCGGTCAGGGAAAATATCTAGCCGGACCGCCTCGCGACGCATCGTGTTGTCGCAAGCCGGGGGCGGCGTCAGGTGAGGGCCGTCCAGGTACAGAAAACGAGGCCTTCCTGAAGCACGAAAAAACGGGGAGGAGACGCCTGTCCCCTCCCCGTCTGGATCATGATCCGATGCGGACGCGCCCTACTTGAAGCGGTCCTGGACCCCGGAGGGATCCTTGAATTCGATGGCCGGGTTGAACTTGAGCTTCTTGTCGCCCCGGTCCTCCAGGTACTTGAGCAGTTCCAGGTCGATGACCAGCGGCGCCTCCACCCCGGCCTGGGCCAGCAGTTGGCGCTGCAGTCCCTCGGCCTTGGAGGCGAAGGCCACGGCGTCGCCCAGGATGCGCAGGCCCTCGGTGGGGTTGTGGAAGCCGATGGAGTTTTCTGCGCCCATGAACAAGGAGCGGTAGAAGGCCTCCTCGTAATAGTCCCTGGCCTTGGCGTAGAATTCCTCGTTGATGGTCTTGCCGGCCTCTTTGGCCTTGTGGATGGTCTCGAACAGCTTGGCCACGGTGGCCGTGGCGTAGCCCGCCCGGATCATGAGCGAGGCCGTGCGGTCCTGGATGGTGAAAACGCGTTCCTTGAGCCAGTCGGTGCTTTCGGCGTGGCACTGGATGCAGGCCCGCATCTCGTTTTGCACCGGGCTCATGACCCGGTGGTCGGAGATCTTGTAGACCCCGGCCTTGGTATAGGGCATGTGGCAGTCGGCGCAGGAGGCCCCGGCCTTGTAGTGGACGCTGTTCTGGGTGAAAAATTCGAACTCCGGATGGCGGATGAACCCCATCTTGAAGCCGGTCACGGTCTGCTTCCATTCCCGCACCGAGTCGTCGGAGCGGATCTGCTTGATGATGTTTTCGATGGTGATGTTGCCAAACGTGCTGCCCTGCCAGGGAAAATACAGGCCGACGGACTTGTTTTCCTTGTCCTTGGGGATGTTGTAGGTCACGTGGCACTGGGCGCAGACCACGGTGCGCATCTGCTGCCGGGTCAGGGTGGCCGGGTCCGCGCCCATGGTCTTTAGGCCCTCGACCAGGGTGAATCCCCGGGAGATCTTGAGCGACATGTCCTTGTTGTCGTGGCAGTCGATACAGGCCACGCCGAGGGTCCGGTCTTTTTCCGGAATCATGTCCAAGACCTGCTTGAAGGGCAGCTTGTAGTAGTCCGTGCCGAGCTTTTTTTGCAGGCCCGGGGCGTAGGGGGTCTTGCAGCTTAAGCACACGCCGCCGGACTTTAAGCGCGAGGCGTCGATCTCAAGCTGGTCGCGGATCATGTAGGCGTGGCCGCGCGGTTCGTTGTACTCCACGCCAAATCCCCAGCCGTTAAAAAGCAGGGCCATGTAGGGGAACTCCGAGAGCTTGTCCACGCTGACCGCGCCGCCGTCCATGCCGGTCTTGTATTTGCTGAGCCGGGTTTTGACCGGCTCCTCGGTCTTTTTCCAGGACTCGTACTCCTCGGGATAGGCCTTGCCCCAGATGGCGGGGTCGATCTCGCCGTCGGGAATGGTCACGGTCTTGACCGGCTCGGGTTTGGGCGGCTCACACCCCGTCGCTCCGAACAAAAAGACCGTCAGAAGAGCTGTCGTCGCCACCGTCAGCGCCCCTTTGAACATAACCCCCTCCTCACTGTCGTAAAAGTCTGTTTGGCTGCCGGGAGAACACCGTGGTCCCCGCCGCCGTGGCCAGGAAAGGCAGAATATGCCGTATCCGTCAGATGGTCTGGCGGATGCCCGTCAGCCTGTGTTGCAATTGCCGGTGGCAGTCCCAGCAGTTTCGCTCCATGTCGATCTTGAAAACCCGCTCGGTGTGGCAGCGGATGCAGTTGCCCTGGATCGTGGCCTTGGCGTGGCTCGAGGCGGTGATGTTCTCGGGAACCCGGCCGGAATGGAAGACCACGACATCCTTCATGCCGTCGATGGACTTCCAGGTATAGTAGATGGCCACGTTGCCGTGGGGCAGATGACAGTCCACGCATTTGATCGAGCGGTGGGCCCCGGCGTGGAACCAGGCCTCGTATTGGGCCTCCATGACATGGCAGGAGGCGCAGAAATCGGGAGTTTCGGTCTTGGCCATGAGCCCCGGCGGGCCGAACATGACGAAAAAGCCGCCTGCCGCCGCGATCACGACGGCCACGGCCAAGTACCCCAGCCGATTCCTGAAGGTTCGGGCCATGGAAGCGCCTTTGTTGTGGTTGGCCGCCCTGCGACGGCTGGATACCTCGGAGGACGGATCTTGTTTTATTCTCTACGAAAATAGTTTAGTTTTGTCATGCTTTTTTTTGCATGGATCGGGAAGGATGCAAACGGAGCGTACAAAATTGGCTGGCACGCCGTCTGATTCGGTTATACGTGTATCTTGACGCATCGCGAGGTCTGCGGCGTTTCCAGGAATTCGACAAGAGTGTGAATTGCGTGGACATGTCCCGGGGTGAGGCAGGCGTCGCGACGGACTCCGTTCGCCGGGGCAGGGGGTGGCCTTGCGCCGGGCAGTTCGGGTATGCCGAAGCGGGCGGACAGGGTTGCCTTGTCCGCCTGGAGAATCGGCACAGACCGCGCCTGGCGCGTAAAAGGGGGCAGCCATGACCAGAAACGCTCCAACCGGTCCCCCGGGCATGTCCGAGGAGGACATCCTCCAGGCCATGCGTGACATGCACGGCTATGTGGACGTGACCCCGGGCGACTTCAGGGAGATTTACGAACTCGCCTATGCCCATGCCCGGGACCGTCTGGCCCGGACCACCACGGCCCGGGAGATCATGACCAGCCCGGTCCATTGCCTGGGCCTGGACATGGCCGCTTCCGAGGCGGCCCGGTTCCTGGCCGGGCGAGGGGTGACCGGCGCGCCGGTGCTGGACGGGCGCGGCGTGGTCTGCGGCGTGGTTTCGGAGAAGGACTTTCTGCGCCGCATGGGCGCACGCGGCGCGCCGTCGCTTTTGGGCATCGTCTCCCGCTGCCTGGGAACCCCGGGGTGTCTGGTCACGGACCTGCGCGGCCTGACCGTGGCCGAGTTCATGACCGCCCCGGCGGTCACTGCGACGGCGGACATCACGGCGGAGGATATCTCGAGCCTTTTTATGGAAAAATCCATCAACCGCCTGCCCATCTGCGATGCGGACGGCCGTCCTCTGGGCATCGTCACCCGCACCGATCTGGTCCGGGCTCTGCAAGGGCAAAGGTAGGAACATGGACTATTTCCGAAAGATGCGCGGCACGACCCAGAGCCCGCCCCGGGTGGGTGCGGGCGAGGTGGCGTGGTCGTTTGCCGGGGCGTTTGTCGGCATCGCGGCCGTGGGGTTTCTGCACGCCGGACTCCTGGACGCGACCGGGTTGGGGCTGCTCATCGGCTCCTTCGGGGCCACGGCCGTTTTGGTTTACGGCGCGATCAAAAGCCCCCTGGCCCAGCCGCGAAACGTCCTTTTCGGCCATGTGCTGTCCGCCCTGGCGGGGGTTGCGGCGCAGCAGGCCCTGGGCGAGGTGGTCTGGCTGGCCGCCGCCCTGGCCGTGGCCTCGGCCATCGCGATCATGCACCTGACCAAGACCCTGCATCCGCCAGGCGGGGCCACGGCGCTGATTGCGGTCATCGGCGGCGATTCCGTCCACGCCCTGGGCTATCTTTATGCGCTGGTTCCGGCCGGGCTCGGCGCGACAGTGCTGCTGCTCGTCGCCCTGATTGTGAACAACATTCCCAAGAACCGGCGCTATCCCGAATTCTGGTGGTAGGCCCCGGTTTCGTGAGGGACGCGGCGGCGTCGGGAGGGACAAGGACTCCGCGCGACGTGTCCGCGGCATCCGGGTGGAGGCGGGGTGCGGGTACACGTCGCGGGGAGTGGCCATGCCCGTGGCGGCTACGGCGGGAGCGGTCGTCCCGGGCGTCAGGATGCGTGCTGCAGAGGGGCGGAGGATGACGGGCGGGGTTGCCAATGCGGGATATGAAGGCTAAGGGCAGGGGGGATCGGACTGGGGCGCTTCCTGACGGGTAAACGTCAAACCACGACCCGGAGGGCAGCGGCATACCGCATGGCCATTGGATCACGATGCAATCGTCTCACCCATGAAGTATAGTAAATTTCATAATACGTTTCACGAGGGTTTCGTCCTCGCCATTGCGGATGCCTCCCGGAAAGTCGCCAATATCTATTACAAGCTGTTTTTGAAGTGCGCTCCACGAATGAATCGGAGCCTTACCGTCGAGACCAGGCTGAACATCTATTTCCATCTCTTCGATTACATGGAGAACACGGCGGCGAAAAAGCTGTCGCTGGTGCTGCTCTCCGATCTGAAACGGATCAACCGGGGCCGCAAGGCCATCTTCTGCGCCCGGGTGAACACCAGCCTGGACATCCAGTTCCAGAAGGTTTTGAGCACAGGCGCCAGCGACATCAAGAGGATTCTGGACGCCTGCATCAGTTGCCAGGGGTGCTCCGCCGCCAAGCTGACCATCTATCACGACTTTTTAAACAAGGCCAATATGGCCTTTGAGAAGGTGTACGCCAAGACCCGGGAAGGCCTGTACGCCTTCATCTCCGGGAACCTCAACGCAATCGTCATGATGCTGGACGAATCGAACCATGAAATACGCAATGTCCTGGGTCGGTTCCTCTTCTATCCGGTGGAGATCAAACACGGCATTTCCGCCACCG
The DNA here is from genome assembly GCF_013376455.1 of Desulfolutivibrio sulfodismutans DSM 3696. Lineage (GTDB taxonomy): Bacteria > Desulfobacterota > Desulfovibrionia > Desulfovibrionales > Desulfovibrionaceae > Desulfolutivibrio > Desulfolutivibrio sulfodismutans. The sequence continues at coordinate 3,779,067 of NZ_CP045504.1, forward strand.
ACGAAGCGGACAGCGGTTTTTTCCCCAGGCGATACTGCAAGCCCTTTCTTGCCGTGCTGGAAACGTCGATTATTGGCGAAGACACCTTCGAGACCGTGAACAGCAAGCTCATCGAATACATCGAGAACCGGCTCGGCGAGAAGTCCATCACCAAGGACGGCATTGCCTTCATCTATAAAACCACGGACATTTCCCCCAGGATCGTGAAATACGTCGAGAAGGTGTACGAGCGTTTCGAGGGGCAGCAGCGCAGGCTCGATTTCGTTGCGGCGGTCAACGAGCACCTCAGGCGCAACGGCCCGCCCGGCCCGGAATTCACCTATGCCCACCTTCAGCTTGTCCTGGCCGCCTGGTACGATTTTTTCCACAACGGCTGAACCCCAGACCGCCGCAGACGGAAAGCCGTTTCGGCCGAGGCCTGACGGCCAGTTCCCGGTCGGCGGCCGGAAAAATTCGTTCGAGCTATACACACGGATTGCCAGACCCTCTTGTACGGCCGACTTCCCACGCCCGCATGAGGTGTGACGCGGGTGGGGCGCCTGTTCCCCCGTTGCGGGGATTCCCAAGGGGGCACGCGCCCCCTTGGGCCGCCGGAGGCTTCCCTCCCCCTCCCTCTACGCCGTCACCGGCAGGTCGGCGCTGCCCCAGGCCATGATGCCGCCGGCCAGGGACGAGACGTTCGTAAAGCCCTGTTTGATCAACAGGCTGGCCGCGATGTTGGAGCGATATCCCGAGGCGCACAGGGTGGCCAGGGGGGCGTCCACGGGGAATTTCGGGGCTTTGCCTTCGATGATGTCCGTCAGCGGCAGATGTACGGCCCCCTGCACATGCCCCGCGGCCCATTCCGCCGGGGTGCGCACGTCGAGCACGGTGATGCCGCCTTTTGACAGCCCAGCGGCCAGTTCGCGCGGCGCGATCAGGTCCAGCCGGTCCACGGGCCGCCCGGACAAAAGCCAGCCCATGACCCCGTCGCGCAGGTAGCCCATGACCCGGTCGTAGCCGATGCGGTGCAGCTCCAGGGTCATGCGTTCGTAGTCGTCGCGGTTCGGGGTGACCAGGAGGATGTCCGCGTCCGGGGCCACTACCATGCCCACCCAGTTGGCGAGCTGCTTCTCGAAGCCGATGTTGAGGCTGCCCGGGATGTGCATGCCGCCGAAGGCTGCGGCCTCGCGCACGTCGATGACCACGGCCCCGCTTTTCATCTCTTCCTCGAACTGCTCAGGCGTCAGCGACCGCTCCAGGGGACAGGCGTCCAGGAGGTTCGCGCCCTTCATGTTGGTGGCGATGATGTGGCTGAAGCTTTTGGGGCGCACGGGGAAGACGGACATGACCTCTTTTTTGAAGGATTCGAAATCCGCAAAGCGCAGCATGGGGTTGGCCCGGCGTTCGTAGCCAAGGGTCGAGCTTTGCTTGGCGCTCATGCCCCGGCCGCACAGGGAGCCCTGGCCGTGGGCCGGGAAGACCTCCATGTGGTCGGGATAGTTGGCGAGCTTGACGTAGAGGCTGTCGTAGAGATTTCTCACCTGGGCATCGAGGATCTGGTTGCCGGGCAGGTCCGGACGGCCGATGTCGCCCACGAAGAGCAGGTCGCCGGTCAGGATCATCTCCGGCTCGGCCGAGCGCACAAGGTCCGTGACCACGAGCGAAATGGACTGCGGGGTGTGGCCGGGGGTGAAGAGCACCTCCATGCGGGCCGCGCCGATCTCAATCACGTCGCCTTCGCGTAAGCCCTTGTGGGCGTAGGTCACCGGGGAGTCGACGTGGACGTAGATGTCCGCGCCGGTTGCGGCCCGAAGCTCCTGGTCGCCGCTTATGTGGTCGGCGTGGACGTGGGTGTTGATGACGTGGGTGATGCGCATGCCCTCGTCCCGGGCGATGTCCAGGTAGTCCCGGATATCCCGCTTGGGGTCCACCACGGCCACGGATTTGGCCCGGGGACAGCCGATCATGTAGGAGAAGCAACCCAGGCCCGGGGTGACGATCTGTTTGAAATACATGGCGTATCCGTCCTTTTCATGCGGTTTGGCGAGGCGAAGGTTTCCGGCCCGGCCACCCGGCCGCCAGGCGGGACATGGCGCGCTTGCGAAAAACGTCCCCGCGTCTCGCGACGGGAGCGTGGCGTTTCCGGAGATCATATCCATCTTTTTCAGGGAGGCAATGCGCAGGCCGCCATGAGAAGGTAAAGGGCTTGGCCCCTTGGCCGCCGCAGGCTCGTCCCCTGACCATGTGCTGCCCATATGCAGCCGGTCGAAGGTCTTCCCGGCGCGGCAAGGGGCAGGAGGTGAGAGGGCCGCGCCGGGAAGGGGTTGGGGTCATATCTGCTTTACAGGGGCTTGTGGCAGAACCACCAGTCGAAGCATTCGTATTCCGTGGGGCGCTTTTTGGCCGTGGCCACGTCCTTGGCCGGGGGCACGATGACCCGGTCCTTGATGAGCTCGTTGTTGGGCCAACCGGCGGGGATGGCCACGCCCTTTTCGTCGGAGACCTGCATGCCTTTCACGGCGCGCAGGATCTCGTCCATGTTGCGGCCCAGTTCCTGGGGATAGTAGAAGATGATGCGGACCATGCCCGCGGGGTCGACGATGAACACGGCCCGCACGGTGTTGGTTCCCTTGGCCGGATGGATCATGCCCAGGGTTTCGGCCACCTTGCCGCAATCGTCGGCGATGACCGGGAACTCGATCTCCACGCCGAGCTTTTCCTTGATCCATTCCATCCATTTGATGTGCGAAAACACCTGGTCGATGGACAGGCCGATGAGCTCGCAATTGAGCTTTTTGAACTCGGCCAGCCGTTTCTGGAAGGCCACGAATTCCGTGGTGCACACGGGGGTGTAGTCGGCCGGATGGCTGAACAGCACGAACCATTTACCCTTCATGTCCTGGGGCAGTTTCATGGTTCCATGGGTGGTGACGACTTCGATTTCGGGAAAGGGGCTGCCGATGGGGAACATAGTGTGTCTCCTTGTGGGAAGGTTTGGGGTTTTTGGTGGCCATTCCCGCCGGTATGCATCACCCTCGTGGGGTTTGAGCGTGCGGGCTTGGGAATGAGTTGAAATTTGTTTTCATTCCGAATTAGGAACGATTCCTATTTAAGCTCAGAGGGCCGGGGCGTCAAGAAAAAAGTGAAAATTCTTTTCCGATAGTATTTTGTTTTGTGATTTTGGATGGATGCGCGTGGCAGGATACGGGCGGTTCGAGCCTGGCCTCCGCAGATGTCGGGAGCGTTCCCTTCAGTACGCCGACCTTGCTATTCCCCTCCCGGAAGGTCTATGAATTGGGCTATGCAATCGTGCATGGCGTTTCCCATCGGACAAATTGATATATCAACATCCGGAGGAATCTCATGCCAGAAGAAACGGCCATCGGGTGCGCCAGACCCACGGGCGGCGCGGTCACGGATCAGAAACCGGCTGATGGGCCGGAGAATGCGGCGGCGCAGGCGCCGCAAGGAGGAACGCGCATGATCTCCATCGGCAAACCGGCGCCCGATTTCACGGCCCCGGCGTATCTGGACGGCAGATTCGTCTCGGTGCGGCTTTCGGAATATCTCGGCAAATGGGTCGTCCTGTGCTTCTACCCGGGGGACTTCACCTTCGTCTGAGCCACGGAAATCTCGGCGGTCGCCGAGAAGCATCCGGAGTTCGCCAGCCTGGGCGTCCAGGTGCTGTCCATGAGCACGGACAGCGTCTTCGTGCACAAGATGTGGGTGGAGCATGAGATTTCCAAGATGGTGACGGCGAAGACCGTGCCGTTCCCCATGCTCTCGGACGCCGGGGGCAAGGTGGGCGAGATCTACGGGGTCTACGACGCCGACGCGGGCGTGGATGTCCGGGGGCGGTTTTTGATCGACCCCGACGGCATCGTGCAGGGCTTCGAGGTGCTGGCCCCGCCCGTGGGCCGCAACGTGAGCGAGACCATCCGGCAGATCCAGGCCTTCCAGCTGGTGCGGGAGAGCAAGGGGACCAACGCCACGCCGTCGGGCTGGTCCAAGGGCAAGCCGGTGTTGTCGCCGAGTCCCGATCTGGTGGGGCATGTCTGGGAGAAGTGGAACGTCAAACTGGCCTGAGACGGACGCGGCAGCGGCCAGGCGCGGGGCGTTTTGAGAAGGATGCCAGGAGAGGCGAGATGTCTGGCGTGACGTGCGCCGCCCTGTGCTTCACTGACGCGGCCAGACACGGCCAGACACGGCCTGACGCAGCGTATGCTTCATGGGCCCGGCCCCCCGGAAGAGGGAGGCCGGGCCCATGTTTTTTCAAAACGGCGCGGGGCGATGCGAAACGCCGACCGGGATGGCCCGGCTTGAGATCAGGCCGAGGTGAGCTGGTTCAGATACGACCGCGCGGCGACGGCCAGAAACCCGGAGCGGGTCATGCTTTCCGATCTGGCGGCCCGGTCCACCCGGGCCAGCAGGCCTTCGCCCATGGTAATGTTCACGCGTTTTTGGCGCGATTCAAAGGCGGCCAGGGGCACGGGAAAGACCATGGCGCCGGCAGGGGACTTTTCCAGGATGGCCGTGTGAGGAGAGGGAGGCGGCACGGGCATGCCCAGATCCTTCAGGGTCTGGATGTGGCCATCCAGGGCGTCGGCGGCCATGGTGAGGGCCTGCTGTTCGTCGTCGCCCTCGGTGATGCAGCCCGGCAGATCCGGAAAGGTGACGGTGAAGCCGCCGCGGTCATCAGGGTCGAAGATGGCGTGATAGTACATGTTCATTCCTCGCGGTACAGGCCGCAGACGAAAGACAACTCCCTGCGGGCTATTTCAGATTCAAGCCCGACTGCCGTTCGATGCTGTGCACGGTTTTGGGTTTCAAGTCTTTTTTGGGATGCGGTACCGTGACCAGCCCCGGGATGTCGGGGTGCCGGAAATGCCAATGCGAACCTTTGACCCGGGCTTTGCGCCATCCGGCGGCCAGGAGGCGGCGGATAACCTCATCACTGTCCATGCGACCGATCCGTGTTGATCCGGTCCACCATGACATTCTTCCCTTGGTGAATGTATGGCGATAAAATACACACGGTGGGGCGGCTGGTCAAGGCCGCCAGATGCGAAAAAAGCGTCCCGGCCGCAGTACACGGCCGGGACGCTTGGGGTTGTTCTGAAAGGACGGCTACACCTCGAAAAGCGACTCCAGGTCCGTGCGGGTCAGGGACTTGAAGGCATCCTGGCCCGGGATGATGGCCTCGGCCACGTCCTTTTTCTGCTCCTGGAGCTTTAAGATCTTCTCCTCCACGGTGTTCTGGCAGATCATCTTGTAGGAGAAGACCTGGCGCAACTGCCCGATGCGGTGGGTGCGGTCCGTGGCCTGGCTCTCCACGGCCGGGTTCCACCACGGGTCGTAGTGGATGACGTAGTCGGCGCTGGTCAGGTTCAAGCCCGTGCCCCCGGCCTTGAGCGAGATCAAAAACATCTTGACGGACTCGTCGTTGTTGAAGGTGTCCACCTGCTCGAAGCGGTCCTTGGAGGAGCCGTCCAGGTAGGCGTACTTGATCTGGGTCAGTTGCACCCAGGAGCGGATGATATGCAGCATCTGCACGAACTGGGAGAAAATGAGCACCTTGTGCCCTTCCTCGATGATGTCCGTGACCAGATCCTTGAAGGCGTCGAACTTGCCCGAGGGCAGGTTGGTGTTCATCCCGGGCATGTCCAGCTTGAGCAGGCGCGGGTGGCAGCAGATCTGCCGAAGCTTGAGCAGGGCGTCCAGAATGGACATCTGGCTCTTGGCCAGGCCCTTTTCGTCCACGGTCTGGAGCACCTGGTCCCGGAGCTTTTTGGCCAGGGCCGCGTACAACTCCATCTGCTCGTCGAGAAGCGCGCAGTAGTAGACGTTTTCCACCTTGGGCGGCAGATCCTTGGCCACCTCGGACTTGGTGCGGCGCAGGATGAAGGGTTTCACCCGGCCGCGCAGGTAGTCCAGGGTCTCCTCGTCGCCGTCTTTGATGGGCTTGACGATGCCCCGCTGGAAGGCGTTCTGGCCGCCCAGAAATCCCGGCATGAGGAACTCGAAAAGCGACCACAACTCGAACAGGTTGTTCTCGATGGGCGTGCCCGACAGGCACAGCCGGGTCTTGGCGGACAGCCGCCTGACCGAGCGGGCGGTGATGGTGTTGGGATTTTTGATGTTCTGGGCTTCGTCGAGGATGACGGCGTTGAACTCGAACTTGAGCAGCTCGTCCAGGTCGCGGCGCAAAAGGGCGTAGGTGGTGACCACCAGGTCCGACTCGCCGATTTTTTTGAACATGCCCTCCCGGCGCGCGCCATAGATGATGAGCTGCTTTAAGCTCGGCGCGAATTTCTGGGCCTCGCGCTCCCAGTTGGGCAGAACCGAGGTGGGCACCACGATGAGGTTGGGACCCCTGACCCCGGCTTCGTGCATATGCAGGAGAAAGGACAGGGTCTGCACGGTCTTGCCCAGGCCCATCTCGTCGGCCAGGATGCCGCCGAAGCCGTATTCGCGCAGGAAGTTTAAGTAGCTCAGGCCCTGGAGCTGGTAGGGGCGAAGCGTGGCCGACAGCCCCTTGGGCGGCTTTAAGGGGATGATCTCCGTAAAATCATGGATCTTGCGCCTGAGCTTGTTCCAGAAGGAATCCGTGCGGGCCTCGGGGATGTCCTCCAAAAGTTTGTCCAGAACCGGGGCCTCGAACTGCTTGAAGCTCGTCTGGGGCGGCTTTTCCGGGTCGAATCCCAGGGCCCGCAGCTTATGCGCCAGCTTGGTCAGCCAGGCTTCGGGCAGGCTGGTGTAGGAGCCGTCTTTGAGCTGCACGTAGCGTTTGCCCTGGGTCCAGGCCTTCCAGATCTTCTCGATGGGCACCTTTTGTTCGTCGTATTGGACATTGAGGTTCAAGTCGAACCACTTGTCCTCTTCCTTGGACTCCACCTCGGCCACGATGACCGGCTTGGTCAGGCGCACCTTGTAGCGGGTCAGGTTTTGCTCTCCGTAGACCCGGTATTGCTCCACCAGCTTGGGATAGGCGTCGAGCAGAAAGACGATGGCCTCTTCCGGTTCAAGGAACCAGTTGGCGTTGTTTCTGGGCTGGAAGTGCATCTCGGTCAAAAGCGAGATGAGCTTTGCCTCCTCGTCCTGGTTTCTGGCCAGAAGGAAGGACTTGCCGTTGGACTGGTAGGAGCCGGTCTGAAGCTCGGCATTGGGCCCGGGAACGGTGATCTCGCCATGCTCGGTGTCGTAGACGTTTTGGATCTGCAGCGTCAGAAGGCTGCCTTCCTCGTCCAAAAAGAGCTTGGGATTGAAAACCGCAGGCACGAAAAACGGCCGCATGCGCGCCATGAATTCGTCATGGCCGTGCAGGTCCGAGACCGGCAGGTTGGACCACACCCGGTCCAGGAATTCCGAGACGTCGGAGGTGGGGATAAACGGCGGATTCTGCACCATCTCCTTGATCACGTCCGGGGACAGCCCGGTCTGCACCGGATAGAACCCCCGGTTCCAGCACACCCACAAGGGGAGGCGGCCGTAAAAGAAAATCTCCCGGCCTAGGATGGAGAAGGGCGGCTTGCCGTCAGCGCCGAGCAGGATGTCGAAGGTCAGGCCCTCGTCGCCAAGGACCGGGGACAGTTGCAGGCGCATGGTCTTGTTTTCGATGCGTACGGGCTGCTCGGTGTCGCGCCAATAGAGGTAATATTCTTTGTTGATGGCCCAGAAAAACCAGCTCAAAAGCCCGGGCGGGATATCCACGCGGTGCCCGTAATAGTCCAGGTTGTGGCCGATCTGCTCGGCCACCATGGGCAGAAACGGCGACATCTCGCTCCAGTCCGGGTTCTTGATGATCTGTTCCAGGGTGATTTCCTGATGCACCTGGGAGATGCCGGACTTGTTCTGGCGGGCCCGGTAAAAGGCCACCTGGAGACGGCCGTGTTCGGGGTGGAAGCGGTAGATGAAATAGTGCCGCCCAGCCTCGGGTTCGGGCTCGGTGGAAAAAAAGGCCCGGAAGGTCTGCCTCCATTCGGTTTTCTGGGCGGCGTGGGTCTCTTCCTCGTCCGTGGTGTCGTCGAGGTTTTTGATGAGCTTTAAGGCCGTGGCCCCCACATGGCGGCAGACGCCGGAAAAGGAGTCCGGGCAGTTGCAGAAAAAGTTGATGGTCCGGTCCTTGAGATTGACCGAGAGTTCCGAGGCGTAGACCTGGAAGTCCTCGCCCTGGATCTGGCCGTCCACATCCCAATAGCCATCGCGCTTTTTGACGGTGAGCTTTTGCACGCCGTCCTGGGCCACGATGGCGTGGGAGCCGTCGATGATGTATTCGGGAATGGTTTCCCTGACGAATTCCTGCAAAAGGCTTTTAACCGTTTGCTCCTCTTTGCCGACAGCCATTGTGCAAGGCGCTCCTTCAAAAAAAAGTCCGTCCCGGATCGTTGTGCAAAAAAACGGTACGGCCGGTGTGGGTCTTTATGTCGGTTGCCGACGCCTCCCGCCGGGGCGGGACGGGCCGCAACGGGCAGGCCCCGAATCGTATTTCTCAAACATACACGAAGGCCCATGATTTTGGGAAGCAAAGATTGCGCTTTGCCCCTACGTTCATTTTTCCCAGGAAGCAGGGGATTTTCGCGCCGTCTCCGGCATATGCGGAACCGGCCGGGAGGGACTTGGTTTTTCGGGTGGCGGCGTATATGCTCCGTTGGAGCGACAAACCAAACCAAAACGCGCCGTGGGCCGCCGCCGTCCGGCAGGCCGGTTTCCCGGCGGCGAAAAAGGTGGAGAGACGGCCGTGGCCAGATACGCAACGCTTGCCCTTGTCTTCGTCATGGCCGCCTGCCTGCTCGCGTTGTCCGGGTGCGGCGACGGCGGCCAGCCGGAACCCGCCGCGTCCGCAACCCCGGGGGCCGCTTCCGGGGCAGCCTCCGGGGCCGCCGACCAGTCCGCGCCCGCCGCCGCCCCGGGGACGCCCGTGCCCGGCGGCCGCATCATCGAGGCCATGCTCGGCGACGCCACCAACCTCATTCCTCCCCTGTCCTCGGACTCGGCCTCCCATGAGGTGGCCGATCTCATCTACGTGGCCCCGCTGCGCTACGACAAGGACATCAACCTGGAGTGCTGGGCGGCCGAAAGCTACGAGGTGCTCGACGACGGCAAGCTCTTGAAATTCGTCCTCAAGCCGGGCATCCACTGGTTCGACGGGGTGGAGCTGACGGCTGCGGACGTGGAATTCACCTACAAGCTCATGATTGACCCAAAAACCCCCACGGCCTACGCCGGGGACTTCAAGGCCGTGTCGTCGTTCACCGTCACCGGGAAATACTCATTTGAGGTGCGCTACGACGAGCCCTTCGCCCGATCCCTGGTCACCTGGGCCAGCTCCATCCTGCCCAGGCACGTCCTGGAAGGCCAAGACCTCATGAACACCGAACAAAGCCGCAACCCCCTGGGGGCCGGTCCCTACAAGCTGTCCGTGTGGGAGCCGGGGCGGCGCATCGTGCTCGACGTCAACCCCGACTATTTCGAAGGACGCGCCTATCTGGATCAGGTCGTGTACCGGATAATTCCCGACCTCTCAACCATGTTTTTGGAGCTCAAGGCCGGGAATCTGGACATGATGGGGCTCACCCCGCAGCAATACCTGCACCAGACCACGGGCCGGGAATGGGATGAGAAATTCAAAAAATACAAGTACCTGTCATTCGGGTATACCTTTTTGGGCTACAATCTGCAAAATCCGATGTTCGCCGACGTGCGGGTGCGCCAGGCCCTGGCCCACGCCATCGACAAGCAGGAGATCGTCAAGGGGGTGCTCCTGGGCCTGGGCATGCCCACCATCGGGCCGTACAAGCCCGGCACCTGGATCTACAACGAGTCCATAAAGGACTATGCCTTCGATCCCCAGAAGGCCAAGGCCATGCTGGCCGAGGCCGGGTGGACCCCCGGGGCGCACGGTGTTTTGACCAAGGACGGCAAGCCCTTTTCCTTCACCATCCTGACCAACCAGGGCAACGACCAGCGCATCAAGACCGCCACCATCATCCAGCAACGCCTGAAGGAAATCGGCATCGAGGTGGCCATCCGCACCGTGGAATGGGCGGCGTTCATCAAGGAGTTCGTGGACACGGGCCGCTTCGACGCCATCATCATGGGCTGGACCATTCCCCAGGATCCGGACGGCTACGACGTGTGGCATTCCTCCCGGGCCGTGCCTGGCGGGCTCAATTTCGCGGGGTTTAAAAACGCCGAGGCCGACGCCCTGCTGGAAAAGGGGCGGCGGACGTTGGACCAGGCCGAGCGCAAGAAATACTACGACGCCTTCCAGGAAGTCCTGCACCGGGAGCAGCCCTACTGCTTTCTCTACGCCCCCTACGCCCTGCCCATCCTGTCGGCCCGCTTTCAGGGCGTCGAACCGGCCCCGGCGGGCATCGCCTACAACTTCACCAAGTGGTGGGTTCCCAAAAACCTTCAGACCTTCTCGCTGACCCGGGATTAACGCGGCCTGCCGCACGGTTCCACTATCCCTATGATCCGCATAAACGAAATCATCGACAAGGTGTCGGGCTACATGTCCGAGGCGGATCTGGACCTGATCCGCAAGGCCTACGTGTTCTCGGCCACGGCCCATGCCGGGCAGACCCGGCTCTCGGGCGAACCCTACCTGTCGCACCCCCTGGAGGCGGCCAACATCCTGGCCGAACTGCGCCTGGACGCGGCCACGGTCTGCGCCGGGCTTTTGCACGACACGGTGGAGGACACCAAGGCCACTGTGGACGGCATCGAGGAGGATTTCGGGGAGGAAGTGGCCGACATCGTGGACGGGGTGACCAAGATCAGCCAGATCTCCTTCGAATCCAAGGAGGAGGCGCAGGCCGAAAACATCCGCAAGATGATCCTGGCCATGGCCGAGGACATCCGGGTGGTCCTGGTGAAACTGGCCGACCGGCTGCACAACATGCGCACCCTGGACTATCAAAAGCCCGCCAAGCAGGCCCTGATCGCCCAGGAGACCATGGACATCTACGCCCCCCTGGCCAACCGCCTGGGGCTGCACCGCGTAAAGATCGAGCTTGAGGACTTAAGCTTCAAGTACTTAAAGCCCGAGGTCTTCGCCCAGATCCGCGACGGCCTGACCCGCCACCACACCCTGGGCGAGGCCTACATCGAGCAGGTCATCGCCCAGATCAACGAGCTTCTGGCCAAAAACGGCATCCGGGGCCGCATCCAGGGCCGCAAGAAACACATTTTCAGCATCTTCAACAAGATGCGGCAACAGGGCCTGTCCCTGGACCAGGTTCACGACCTGATCGCCTTCCGGGTCATCGTGGACGGCCTCAAGGACTGCTACGCCGTGCTGGGTTTGGTGCATTCCATCTGGAAGCCGGTGCATGGGCGGTTCAAGGACTACATCTCCATGCCCAAGGCCAACATGTACCAAAGCCTGCACACCACGGTCATCGGTCCGGACGGCGAGCGCATCGAGATCCAGATCCGGACCGAGGAGATGAACCGGCTGGCCGAGGAGGGCGTGGCCGCCCACTGGCAGTACAAGGAACGCGGCAAGGGACGGTTCAGCCCCAAGGACATCGACCGCTTCACCTGGCTGCGGCAGATCATGGACTGGCAGCGCGAGCTGAAAGACTCGCGCGAATTCATGGCCACGCTGCGCATCGACCTCTTTCAGGACGAGGTCTACGTGTTCACCCCCAAGGGCCAGGTCAAGGAGATGCCCGAGGGGGCCACGCCCGTGGATTTCGCCTACATGATCCACACGGCCGTGGGCGACCATTGCGCCGGGGCCAAGATCAACGGGCGGCTCTCCCCCCTGACCACGGCGCTCAAAAACGGCGACGCCGTGGAGATCATCACCGACGCGAACCGCACCCCCAGCCGCGACTGGCTGAAATTCGTCAAGACCGCCAAGGCCAGAACCCGCATCAAGCACTGGATCAGGACCGAGGAGCGGGCCCGGAGCATCGCCCTGGGCAAGGAGATGCTGGAAAAGCAGGGCCGCAAGGACGGGGTGAACATCCAAAAGGCCATAAAGGACGGCAGCCTGCGGGCCGTGGCCGAGGAAATGTCGCTTGGCGGCGTGGACGAGTTGTTTTCCGCCGTGGGCTATGTGCGGGTCACGGCCAAAAAGATCATCGGCAGGCTGTTGCCCGCCAGGCCGGAGATGACCAAGGCCGAGGCCGAGGCCGAAGCCGTGGCCGTGGCTGCCGCCGCCGCCACCCAGGCCAAGACCAAATCGTCCGACGCCATCCGCATCCAGGGCGTGGACAACGTGCTGGTGCGCTACGCCCAGTGCTGCAACCCCCTGCCCGGGGATCACATCGTGGGCTACGTCAGCCGGGGCCGGGGGGTGACCATCCACACCCACGACTGCCCCAATGTGCAAGGTTTTGAGCCCGAACGGCTTTTGCGGGTGAGCTGGGAGGGCGAGGAGGAGCGGCCCTATCCGGCCCGCATGCGCATCCTGGCCAAGAACATCAAGGGCGTTTTGGGCAGGATATCCGTGATGCTGGCCGCCGAGGGGGTGAACATCGACTCCGGGGCCATCCACTCAAGCGTGGACGGCACCACGGAGATCCTTTTCACCGTGGAGGTCACGGACACCTCGCACCTGTACCGGACCATCGAACGGGTCAGCACCCTGGACGAGGTCATCGAGGTCAAGCGTCTGGCCATCTCCGGCCCGGCTGTAGAATACGGCAAGGCCGAGTCCGAGTCCCTCCCGGATGGCGCGGGAGAGCCCTGACACGGCTTAGCCCAGCCGCTGGGGAATATGCCCTGCGGCGAGCCATGAAACGGCTTGGCCCCGCCGCTGGGGGAATATGCCCTGCGGCGAGCCCTTGAGACGGCTTGGCCCCGCCGCTGGCGGTGGTGGCCCTGCGGCGAACCACGTCTCCGCGTTTCGGGCCGCTTTCGTGGGGAAATCGCGCGGCCTTGGCGTCAGGCCTCGGCGGTGATCTCCCCGATGGCCGTGTAGAACGCCTTCAGGGCCGTGTCGCGTTCGGCGGCGGTCTGGGCGGAATACAGCTCGGCCTGATAGTCGAACATGGCGTCGTAGTACTGATACTGCGGGGAGGCCGTCACGTCCTCGGGCAGCATCTCCGACAGGGTGTCGGCGAAGGTCTTGAGCGCCGTGGTCTTGGCTGCGTTGGTGTCGGACGAATTGCCCGCGCTGCGCAGGGAGGACTGCAACGTCTGGCAGGCCAGGGTGTACTGGTAGGCCATGTCGGCGATGCTTTCAGCGGCCATGGCAATGCCTCACAGGTGTGTTTTGCGGGAAGCCTCCCCGGACGGACCATCCGGCCGGAAGGATTTTCCCGTATCGGGGAAATTGCAAAGATCCTGCCGAACCGGATGTGCCGCCTAGGCAGTGGGAAACATTCAGGAATCGTTGAGCGTGCCGGGGCGTAGCGGCAGAATATGCCTGGCGCGGACCAGGGAAAGGAGACAGCCATGACCGGGAAAGGCCGGCTTCTCGCAGCGGCGGTGTGGGCGTTTTGGGTGTGCGCGGCGGCCGTGGGGGCTTTTGCGGCCGGGGCCCAGGAGCAGGCGGCCAAGGACTATGCCGAGGCGGCCAAGGCCATGTCCTCGGGGGATACGGCCGGGGCCTCCAAGGCCCTGTCCCGGATCATCGAATCGGGCCAGACCCCGCCCGCCATCCTGGTCACGGCGTATTTCAGCCGGGGGGCCATCTATCACGCCAAGGGGAACCTGGATGCGGCCCTGTCCGATTACGACCGGGCCATCGGCCTGCGCCCGGACTATGGCGACGTCTACGCCAATCGGGGCAACGCGCGCTACGCCAAGGGAGACAAGACCGGGGCCGTGGCCGATTTCAGCAAGGCCGTGGAGCTTTCTCCCTTTTCGGCTTTGGCCTTCAACAACCGGGGCTATTTTTATCTGGCCGAGGGCGATCCGATAAAGGCCACGGCGGATTTCGACCGGGCCTTGAACCTTTCCCCCAAATCCCCGGAGATTTTGTGCAACCGGGGCATGGCCAGGCTTCTGCGCGACGACCCCCAGGGGGCGCTTCTGGATTTTCAGGCGGCCATCGACATCAGTCCGCAAAACGCCATGGCGTACAGGGGGCGGGGGCTGGCGTATGACGCGCTAGGGCAGAAGGACAGGGGGGCGGCCGATCTGTCGAAATCGAGGGAGCTTGACCCCCGGCTGGCCGACCCGGTTCCGGCGAAGAAGTAAGTATTTTGAATGTCGGGTGCGTGGCCGGGCTCGGAGCCGGGTTCGTGGCCGGGCTCGGGGCCTGCGACGCGGCGCTTCGGCAGGCCATGCGTCGCTTCGCTCGGGCCTGCCGGGCACGCCGCGCGCAAACCCGTCGCCCGGCCTGTCCGTTTCAGCCTGACGCGAAAATCCGCAGCATGAGGCCCGCAGGCGATGGGCCTGTCCGTTTTGGCTTGATGCGAAAACCCGCAGCATGAAGTCCGCAGGCGGGGGGCTTGTCCCCGGTCGGGGATTCCAAAGGGGCCTCGCCCCTTTGGCCGCCGGAGGCTTCCCCTCCAACCCCATGCCACGCCGCCGGAGGCTTCCCCTCCACCCCCCCGGCCACGCCGCCGCTGACTTCTCCCGGTCGTGCCGGGCCGCAGGGGCCTTACCGCACCACCACGATGGTGCACGGGGCGATCTGCACCAGCCGTCCGGACACGCTGCCCAAAAGCATATTGTCCAGGGCGTTTTTGCCCCGGCTGCCCACGATGATCTCGTCGGCCTTTTCCTGGCGGGCCAGTTTGGCGATGGTCTCGGCCGGGCGTCCGGCCTCGGCCAGGGTGCGCAGCCGGACCCCGGCGGCCTCGGCCTTCTGGGCGGCCTCGGCCAAAAGCTTGTTGGGTTCGCGCATGAGCCGCTCCCAGGCGTCGGGGATCTCCTCGCGCTTGTAGGCCAGAAAGGTCAGCCCCTCCACCACGTTGACGCACAACACCTCGGCGCCGTGGCGGGTGGCCTCGAAGATGGCCCGGTCCAGGGCCTTGTCCGACAGTTCCGATCCGTCCACGGCCACAATGATCTTTTTCATGCCGCTTTCTCCTGTTCCGGCTTGGATGGAATAAGGACAAGGGCCGTCGCCCTCGGTTGCTCCCTGCGTCGTCTCAGTCGGCCCGCAGCACCACGGCAAAGGCGTTGCATGAGGCGACCGCCGTATCCCCGGGCGAAAGCCCCAGGGCGCGCACGCTTTCGGCCGTGACCGCCGAGCACAGGCGCGTGCCGTCTTCCAGGCGCACCAGCACCTCGCCCGTGAGTTCTCCGGTCGTCACGGCCTCCACCTGCCCGCAAAAAACGTTTTCGGCGCTGGTCGCGGGCGGCCTGGCCCCGGCCGTGACCACCACCCAGGGGGCCTTGATCTCTGCCGTGAGAAAGGTTCCGGGGCGGATGTTCAGGCTGGACAGGCTGGCGTTGGTGATCACCGAGGTCAGCTTATGGCCCCCCAGGGTGAGCATTTCCACCACGGACTGCACATCGCCCTGGCGCACCCGGACCACCTTGCCGTAAAAGGCGTTGCGGGCGCTGGTCTTGCGCCTGGCCTCGGCGGCCAGCACCCGGCGTTCGATGCGCCGCCGGTCTTTTTCGGAGAAATCCAGGTATGAGGCAGTCAAAACCGGGGTGGAATGCCCCAGGATTTTTTGCACCACCAGAAGCGGCGCGCCCTGGCGCATGAGTTCGATGGCCCGGGACCGACGCAGGGCGCTGGGGTTGGCCATGTCTTTTTGCAGGCCGCAGGCCGTGGCCCGCTCGTAAAATTTGCGGCGCACGAATCCCTGGTCCAGGTGCAACAGGCGGCCACGCCAGGGGGCCAGCCCGGGATCGTCCCGGGCGGCGGCCAGTTCCCGGGCCAGGGCCTCGGACAGGCGCACCTCGCGCCGGGCGTCGTCGTGCGCGGCCGAAAAGACCATGACCCCGCGCCCCAGGTCGATGTCGCGGCGGTCGTCTACGGCCAGCACCTCGCCAAGCCTGGCCCCGGTGTGGCGGATGACCAGATAGACGAGGCGCACCCGGCGGCGCGAGGCCGCCGAATCCGCCCGGCGGGAGGCCCCGGCCCACCTGGTGAAGGACTCGGTCAGCCGTTCCAGGTCCACGGTGTCCAGGTGCTTGACGCCTTCGGGCACGAAAAAAGCCCCTCCCGGGCGGGGAGCTTCCGGGCCGTCGCCGTGGCCTGGGAATGGATCGGGCGGCAGGGGGGAGGGTGTGTCCATAGGCAACCCTCTATGCCGCAACCGCCCGGAATGCAAGGCGCTTGCCACGCCTGCGAGGCCTCCAAGGTGATCGGTCCATTCGAGTGCTCCCTCAATCGGTCATTTTCATTTGTCAGTGGCATATGGGGAGGACTTGACAATAGTCACTAAAAGTATTTTATTCGTGACTAAAAGAGGCAGGGAACGTTCTCACCCGGGAGATGTCCATGTACTTCGCAACCGCCGGCATCGAAGTGTCCCCCCTGGTTCCGCCGCTCGTGGCCATGGGCATCTCCTTTTTCACCTCCATGGCCGGGGTGTCCGGCGCCTTTTTGCTGTTGCCCTTCCAGATGTCCTTTTTGGGGTTCACCAACCCGTCGGTCAGCTCCACCAACCAGCTTTTCAACATCGTGGCCATCCCCAGCGGCGTCTACCGCTATTTGCGGGAGGGACGCATGGTCTGGCCGCTTACCTGGGCGGTGATCATCGGCACCCTGCCCGGGGTGCTCTTCGGAGCCTGGGTGCGGGTGGCGTATCTGCCCGACGCACGGCAGTTCAAGCTGTTTGCGGCGGCGGTCCTGGGCTACATCGGGTTTCGCATGGTGCGCGACCTGCTGACCCGGAACAAGACCGGCCAGGGCAAGGCCGAGGCCGAAAAGCGCTTCCAGGCCCTGGTGCGCGAACATCGGCGACGGGCGGCACAGGCCACCCAGTCCGGCGGGGAACCGCTCCCGGCCGTGAGGGTGCTGCGCTTCGACGCCTCGCGCATCGCCTATGAATTCTACGGCGAGACCTACGACGTCTCCACGGCGGGCATCTTCTCCCTGAGTCTTGTGGTGGGCATTGTGGGCGGGGTGTACGGCATCGGCGGCGGGGCCATCATCGCGCCGTTTTTCGTGTCCATCTACGGGCTGCCGGTCTACACCGTGGCCGGGGCGGCGCTCATGGGCACGTTCGTCACCTCCATCGCCGGGGTGACGTTCTATCAGGCCATCGCCCCGTTTTATCCGAACATGTCCGTGGCCCCGGACTGGCTCCTGGGGCTGCTTTTCGGCCTGGGCGGCATGATGGGCATGTACCTCGGGGCCAGATGCCAGAAGTTCGTCCCGGCCAGGGTCATCAAGTGGATGCTGGCGGCGGTCATCGCCTACACCGCCGGTTCCTATGTCCTGGAGTTTTTGCGCTAGCGCGGCAACCCTGCAAACCCCTCTGGCGTTTGTCCGGGAAAAGGGCGGTTCTTGCGGGCTGCGGGGAATGCTGCGCCGTGGCCGTTTCTGCGGACGCCGTCAAGGCGCGGCGGCCCGGCGCCCCGGGGCCGTCTGGCGTGGCCCATGTGCATGTTTTTTCACCAGCGTGGTAAAGAACCGCCCTGGCGCGGCCGAAAAGACATGCAGGCAAAATGACGGCGCGGCCGGGGAAAAACAAAGACCCAAGGCCCACGCGCGCCGTCTCCGCGCGGGAGGGCGACATGGGACGGGTCATCACCCCCAATTTTCATCATCGGGAAAAAAAGGTTCGCACCTGCACGGTTTCCCCAGCCCCTGCGGAGCCGCTTTTCTCCGATGCCGAGATCTGGTCCAGGGACTATGCCCAGGCCGACGGCGTGGTCTTCGGCATATGCGCCCTGGCCGCCATCCTGTCCCGGCACCTTGGCCCGGATGAGGCCTGGCCCCCCCTGCTGCTGGGGCTGCTGGACGCCGCCAGGCGGCACCTGGAACCGCGCACCGGCCAGCTTTCCCAGGCGGCCCGGGATCTGAAGGATCTGCTGGTGAGCGAGAGTCGGGCAGGCAACGCCCAGGATTTTTCCGCCGCGCTGCTCATCACCGATCTCATCGAATATACGCCGCGTTATCGGGTGACCTCGGGCCGCTGAGCGTCGGAGGCGGCCCCATCCCCTTTCAGGCAGTCGCATCTTGCGGCTGCCTGTTTTTTTATGCCCCGCCTCCCCCTGGGACGAACCCGGCTGACCCGTCCGGATGGACCGGCCGTATGGCGCGTCCCGTTTCCGGCTATCCCATCTCCTCCCACACCCGCCGCACGGCCTCGGCCTGGGCGTCAAGGCCGTAGGCCCGGGCGCAGTCGGCCGCGTGGCCCAGGATCGCGTCCAGGGCCGGGCCGCCGTCGAGCACCAGGCGGGCGGCGGCCTCCAGGGCCAGCACGGTCTGGGCCACGTCGGCGTCCGGGGTGACGAAGGCGTTGCCCCCCCACGGCACGGGCCTAAGCGGCGGCCAGGACGGGGCGAAGGTCGGCGGAACGGGGCGCATATAGTCCAACCCCCCCAGTCCGGCGTAGCCCACCACCACGCAGCCGCTGGCCATGGCCTCAAGCGGCGGCAGGGGGCAGCCCTCGGGGAAGCCCACGGCCAGGAAGATGTGGCTTTGGCCAAGGGCCGTGGCCACCTGGGCCTGGGTCATGTCCTGGATCGGGGTGAAGCGGATGGGCAGGCCGGTCTGGGCCTGCCGCGCCTGGACGAGGCGGAAGATCTGGTCGGCCAGGGCCTTGTTTTTGCGCGGCATGTAGGCCACGCACACCTCGTTGGCGGGTTTTTCCCCGCCGGGCCGGAAGAGCCCGAGATCGATGCCCGGCCGCAGGATGGGCGGACGGCGGCCCGTGGCCAGTTCGATGAACCCGGCCACCGGGTCGGAGACGGCCAGAAAGGACACGGGCAGGTTGTTCCAGGAGACGTGGGCGGGCAGGCCGTTATGCAGATAGGCCCAGTTCTGGCAGTAGACCAGGCAGCGGGCCTTGGCCGCAAGCCCCGGGGTCAGGGCGTTGGGCCAGCCCTCGGGAACCAGCCAGATGTCGTCCGGGGTCAGGCGCAGTTCCTCGAAGGGCACGCAGGCCACCTCCGGGGCCAACTCGGCCACGGCGTCCGGCGTGATTTCCCGGGGGGCCAGGGCCACGGGGTATCCGGCCCGGTGCAGGTGGGCGGCCAGCCGCAGCAGCACGGCCAGCCCTCCGGCGGGTTTGCGCAAGGGGGGCAGAAAGATGTAGGTGCGGAGGGTGTCGGTCACGAAGGCTCCAGATGGCGGGCCGCGATGAGGCGGCTTGTCAGAACCGGCCCGAGCCGGTAGGTTTGTGGTCCATGGAAAGAAACGGCGGGCGTTGCACGACGCCTGCCGCAACCAGCAGCACCGGGAGGGCCAGGTGGTCAATGTCAACGCGGCGGCGGACCAGAATGTCCGTATCGGTCCCGAGGATGTCCGCATTGCGCGCCTTGGGGAATCCCGGGTGGCCTGCCCCAAGGCCTGCGGCCGGTTCGTGCCGGACGAACCGTCGGTCATGGCCTATATCACCAAACGCCAGATCGGGGAATACGGCGGCGAACCGGTCTTTTTCGAGGAGGCCGGTCCCCGGGAGCGCATCTTTTTCGATCCGGCCAAGACCAAGTGCGCCATCGTCACCGTGGGCGGCATCTGCCCGGGCATCAACGACGTCATCCGGGCCATCGTCATGGAGGCCCACCACAATTACGGCGTGGCCGCGACCCTGGGCATCCGCTACGGATTGCGCGGGTTCATCCCGGCCTGCCGCCACGACGTGATGGAACTGACCCCGGACAATGTGGCCGACATCCATGAATTCGGCGGCACCCTGCTCGGCTCCTCGCGCGGTCCCCAGCCCGTGGACGAGATCGTGGACGCCCTGGAGCGCATGAACATCAATTTCCTGGTGCTCCTGGGGGGGGTGGGCGGCATGCGTGCGGCCACGAGCATCGTGGACGAGATTACGGCCCGGGGCCTCCCCATCGGGGTGGTGGGCATCCCCAAGACCATCGACAACGACATGCGTTTCGTGGCCCGGACCTTCGGCTTCGTCACGGCCGTGGAGAAGGCCACCGAAGCAATCGCCTGCGCCCACACCGAGGCCGTTGGCGCGCCCTACGGCATCGGACTTTTGAAGCTCATGGGCCGCAGCTCCGGATTCATCGCGGCCACGGCGGCCATGGGCCTCAAACACGTCAACTTCGTGCTCATCCCCGAGGAGCGTTTCGCCCTGCACGGCCCGGGCGGGTTCCTCACGGCCCTGGGGGACCGGCTGGTCAAACGCGGACACGCCGTGGTTGTGGCCGCCGAGGGAGCGGGGCAGCATCTTTTGCCGCCGACCGGCGAGGTCGACGCCTCGGGGAACCCGGTTCTGGGCGACATCTGCGGCCTGCTTTCACGCGAGATCAAGACCTATTGCCAGGGCCTGGGCCTGCCCATCACCCTCAAATACATCGATCCCAGCTACATCATCCGTTCCGTCCCGGCCAATGTGGCCGATGCGGTGTATTGCGGCTTTTTGGGCCAGCACGCGGTGCATGCGGGCATGGCCGGAAAGACCGGCATGCTGGTGAGCTCCATGCACGACCGTTATGTGCATGTGCCCCTGGCCCTGGTCAGCGCCGACCGCCGTCGCATCGACACGGATTCCGAATTCTGGCAGGCCGCGCTCGATTCCACGGGCCAGACCCGGCTGGCCGTGGCCGAGGAACCGGCTTCGGCCGACAGCAAGGAGTGATCATGCCCGATACGTTAAGCCGCACCCTGGCCGCCATCGCGCCGGTGGACGGCACGCTTCGCAAAAAGGCCATGGCCCATCTGGACAACCTGACCAAACCCCGGGGCAGCCTGGGACGCCTGGAGGAGACGGCGGCCCGCCTGTATTGCATCGCCGACGGCCAAGCCCCGGGCGTGGACCCGGCCCGGATATTCACCTGCGCCGGGGACCACGGGGTGACGGCCGAGGGGGTCAGCCCCTTTCCCCAGGCGGTGACCCGGCAGATGGTGGCCAATTTCCTGGCTGGCGGGGCCGGGGTCAACGCCCTGGCCCGCACGGCCGGGGTGGGGCTGACGGTGGTGGATGCAGGCTGCGCGGGCGGCGAATTCGCCCCGCATCCGTCCCTGGTCTCGGCCAAGGTCATGCCCGGCACGGCCAATCTGGCCGAGGGCCCGGCCATGAGCGCGGCCCAGTGCCAGCAGGCCGTGGAGACGGGCATTCGCCTGGCCAACGCGGCGGCGGCCGAGGGCGCGCGCTGCCTGGGCATGGGGGAGATGGGCATTGGCAACACCACGCCGTCCACGGCCCTTTTTTGCGCCTATCTGGGATTTACGCCGCTTGAGATCGCCGGTCCCGGGGCGGGGCTTAATCCGGCCGGGGTGCGCAAAAAGGCCGAGGTGGTGCGCAAGGCCCTGTGGGCCAACGATGCCGCCGTGTCCGGCGGGGATGCACTGGAGATTCTGGCGGCGCTGGGCGGTTGCGAGATTGCGGTCCTGGCCGGGCTGGTGCTGGGCGCGGCGGCCAACCGGCTGCCTGTGGTGGTGGACGGGTTCATCTCCACGGCGGCCTACGTGGCGGCCTGGAAGATGCACCAGGATGTGGCGGACTATGCCTTTTTCAGCCACGCCTCGGCCGAGCACGGGCATGTGATGATCATGGAGGCTTTGGGGGCCCGGCCGCTTTTGCACCTGGACATGCGGCTGGGGGAGGGCACGGGCGCGGCCATGGCGATATTTATCTTGCGCTGCGCCGCCGCGATATTCAACGACATGGCGACGTTTGAAAAGGCCGGGGTCAGCGGCCAGGCCTCGTGACGCACCGGGATCGCGCCGGGGACGCGCCGCCCGGGCGCTTGGCGCGGACCCTGGCCGCACCTTCCGTGTGTCCAGGGCACAGGCGGCTGTGGAGCGATTCCGAATCGGCCTTGAGACGCACCTTCCGTGCGCCCAGGGCACAGGCTTATTTGTCGAGGGAGCAGGACGAGGTCATGAATCTCTCGGCATCCGTGATGTAGGATTCCAGGTCTTTTGATTCGCTGTCCGGCATCGGGGCGAATTTCAGCCCGAAATGCCTGCATGCCTCGTTTTTCTGGTCCAGTGCGCGGGTCAGGGTTCCGGACAGGGAATATTTTACCGGCTCCAGTCCCGGCAAGACGAACTGCACTATAACGTCGTCGCCAATCTTGAGTAGGGAGACGCAGTCATGGGCTGTGTCCATGGCGATCTGGCATCCATCCAGGGAGATGTCCAAGATGTAGCATGCGCATTTTTTATCGGCAAAGGTGATTTCGCCGCCGAAGAAAACGCTGACGCGTTTTCCTTTCCGAATGTTGTGGACGGCAATCTTGCTTGGATAATCAACGAGAACGATCCGCTGCGGCGTGAAAACGGCGCCCTGCACCACCGTCTCGAATCCACACACCAAGCCATCGCACGACATGTACCTGATGACCAGTTTCTTGCCGTCATAGATATGGTCGCGCACGGTCACGACCGTGGGCAGGCTTAGGACCATGTATTTGTGCGGCGACCAGCCGACAAATCGTGAGGCGAACCGTTCTCCCACCCCCTGGGGTTCGACCACGGCCTTCGATCCCACGGCGATGTTCATCTCCTGGCTTCGTACAATCCGCACGAATAACTCGGACGGCATGGGAACCTCCTTGGGAAAAGACGCAGAGTCGTTGCGTTGCCGGTGGGGCTTCGTTCACTATCCCGGCAAACGGGTCTCCTGTCCAGCGTATGAACTGAAGTAGGGCCTGGGCACGTTGCCTTGGGCGTGCGCACCGCAGAATACTCCCATCGCCTGGGCGTCGGGCAGAGTCGGCCCCGCCTGGGGACCGCAGCTTACCCGACGGCCGGGTTTTCCGCGATCATCCCGGTCTCCAGCCTCCAGGCCGGGGCGCCGCCTGTCGGCACGAATCTGGCTACCCGATGATGGAAGGCTGCAAGGGCAGGGCGGTGGGAGATGCTCAAAATGGCTGTCTCCGGCAGGCGGGTGACAAGCAGGCTGTACAGGGCCTTCTCGGAGGTCTCGTCAAGGGCCGAGGTGGCTTCGTCGCAAAACAGCCATCGCGGCGCGATCAGCAGCGCCCGCGCGAAACTCAGGCGCTGCTGTTCGCCGACGGAAAGCGTCTGGTCCCAGTGGCGTTCTTCGTCCAGGAGGCTTGTCAGGTGGGACAGGCCGCAGTCGGTGAGCGCCGCCGCGATCGTTTCCGGGCCATGGCGGTCTGCTGCGTCCGGATAGGCTGCGGCGTCGGCCAGGGTGGTGATCGGGAGGTAGGGCTTTTGGGGCAAGAAGAGAATCCGTTCGTTTTCAGGCATGACGAGACGGCCCCCGGCAAAGGGCCAAAGACCGCCGAGGGCCCGAAACAGGGTGGATTTGCCACAACCTGACGGCCCGGTGAGCATGACCCGTTCCCCGGGAGACAGGGTGAATGAAGTCCCGGAAAGCAGTGTGCCATCGTGAGGCAGAGACAACCGCAGGTCGTGGAGGTGCATGCCCGTCGCGGCGGGGTCGTGTTCGCGGTCGAGCCCCTCGCCCCGCCGTGCGGCAAGGTTCTCCAACGCCGCCTCAAAGCCGGTCAGGCGGTCCACCGTGGCTTTCCACGCCGCGAGTCGCGTGTATGCGTCGATGAACCAGGACAGCGCGGACTGGACATGGCCAAAGGCCGAGGCGGTCTGCATGAGGCCGCCAAGCTGGATGCTTCCGGAAAAATAGAGCGGCGAGGCGACGAGAAAAGGGAAGATGACGGCTGCCTGGGAATAGCCTGCGGAAAACCAGGTCAGACGTTTCTGGCGTCGCATGATGTCCCACCAGTTCATCACCACGTTGCGGAAACGGAAGGACAGCTCGTCGGCCTCCTGCTTTTCGCCGCCGTAGAGTCCGATGGCCTCGGCGTTCTCTCGTACCCGCACCAGGTTGAAACGGTAATCGGCCTCGTAGCGTTGCTGGAGAAAGTTGAGCCTGATCAGCGGGCGGCCGATGTAATGCGTCAGGAGCGACCCCGCTCCGGCGTAGAGCAGGGCGGCCCACAGCATGGACCCCGGGATGGGCAGGTTCAGAAGATGGATGTCGCCCGAGAGGTTCCACAGGATTACGGAAAAGGAAGCCAGCGACACCACGGATTCGATAAATCCCAGGGACAGGGAAAGGGTTTGCTCCACAAATTGCCCGATGTCCTCGCTGATGCGTTGGTCGGGGTTGTCGGTCAGACCGTTTTCAAACCGGAGCCGGTAGGCGTTATGCGGGGTGAGCCAGCGGTGCGTACAGCGTTCGGTCAGCCAACGCCTCCAGCGAATTTGAAGCATCTGGCGCAGATAGATCTGGTAGACGGCCACGATGATGAATATGACGGCCAGGATTGTAAATCTTCCCAGGAGTCTGAAAAAGGCGGCCACATCTTTTTCCTGCAGCGACGTATAAAAGAGGTTGTTCCATTCGTTGAAGAGCACGTTGAGATAGACGATGCCCAGGCTCATGCCGATAATGGCGACGAGGAGCAAGCCGGATTTGAGCTTTTCCTCGCTCTTCCAATAGGGCTTTGTGAGTTTCCACAGGTCGTGGAGAAAGCGCCTTTTGGCTGCGGACATGAGGGCACTCCTGTTCGGGGTATGGGGTTGCGGCGATTTGGGCGCCTCTCCTTTAGTCATTCGGCGGGTTGGACGCAACCTCCCCCTTGTGATCCTGATCCCGGCATGGGCATGGTTCGCGCCGCCTGGGGCCGCCCAGGGCCGTCCGGGATGTGCGCGTGGTGCATGAACTGCCTCGCCGCATTCGCCTCAAAGGCGGATTGTTCCGGCATCCCCGGCTCAACACCGATCACCTCGAGGCCCATCTCGCCTCGTTGCCCGGGGTCGACCGGGTACGGGCCAATCCCTACGCCGGTTCGCTTGTCGTCCGGCATGACGGCCTGCCGGGGCGCACGGGCGACATCCTGGCCGCCCTGGGGGCGCTTCCCCCGGTGGTGTTCGTCAAGGGACCGGCCAGGCCGCGCGAGATCAGCCGGATGGATATCGGGCTGCACCTGCTCGCGGCGGTCGCCAGTTTTGCCGTGCCGCCCGTGGTGCGGCTGGTCCTGGCTGTCCTGGTCGGACTGCCGGTGGTCGTGGACGGGGTCAAAAATCTTCTGTCCCGGGGAGTTACGGCCAAATCCCTCGACGCGGCGAGCGTGGGGCTGTGCCTTGCGGTGGGCAATTCCCCGTCCGTGTGCGCCATCGCCCTGATGCGCATTTTCGGCGACTACCTCAAGCAGACCAACGACAAACGTTCCAACGATCTGCTCCACAGTCTGCTGCGCCTGAAGCAGCAGGCCGTGTGGGTCGAGCGGGAAGGCGTGGAGATCGAGGTTGCCCCGGGCGATGTGGCGGTGGGCGACGTGGTCGTCTGCGGGCCGGGAGAACTGGTCGCCGTTGACGGGGAGGTGCTGGCGGGCGCCGCGCTGGTCGACAAGAGCATGATCACCGGCGAATCCATCCCCGTCAGCCTGGAAAAAGGCGATGAGGTGATTTCCGGTTCGGTGGTGGAGAGCGGCTCGTACCGCGCGCAATGCCCGAGTCTACGCCCGTTGCCCGGCGTACAGCTCGTCCAAAATTGCTTTGCCGCCCCGGGCCAGGACCGTGGCCGCCACCCGGCGTCCCAGGGCCTCGGCCTCGTTCCGGGGGCCCGTGGCCGTCTCGCGCACCACGCGCTCTCCGGCCACGTCCGAGACCATGCCTGTAAGCGTCACGGCGTCGCCGTCGATGACCGCCCAGGCCGAGATCGGCACCTGGCAGCCGCCGTCCAGGCCGCACAGAAACCCGCGTTCGGCGAAGACCGCGTCGCGGGTGTCCGGATGGTCCAGAAAGGCCACCAGCCCGGCGGTTTCCGCATCGCCTACCCGGTATTCGATGCCAAGCGCGCCCTGCCCGGCGGCAGGCAGAAAATCCGGCGGCGTCAGAGGGACGCGTCCCGGCGCGGACAGCCCCAGGCGGTTCAGGCCCGCCCCGGCCACGATGATGGCCGCGAATTCCCCGCTTAAAAGCTTGCCCACCCGGGTGTCCAGGTTGCCGCGCAGGTCCGCGATGTCCAGATCCCGGCGGCGCATGAGCAGTTGCGACTTGCGCCGCAGGCTGCTGGTGCCCACCCGGGAACCGGGGGGCAGGGCGGCAAGCGACGCCTCGCCCCGGGTCAAAAGCACGTCATGCAGCTCCTCGCGTTCGGGCACGACCCCCAGCACCAGCCCCCCTGGCTGGTCGGCGGGCACGTCCTTCATGCTGTGCACGGCCACGTCGGCCCGGCCGTCCAGCAGGGCCTCTTCGATCTCTTTCACGAAAAGTCCCTTGCCGCCGACCTTGGCCAGGGGCACGTCCAGGATCTTGTCGCCCTTGGTCTTGATCTTTAATAGCTCGGTTTCCAGGCCCGGATGGGCCTTCCGAAGCCGGTCGGCCACGTGGTTGGCCTGCCACAGGGCCAGCTTGCTGCCCCGGGTGGCGATGACGATGCGTTTTTTCATGCCGTGAAATCCGGTTCTTGTCGCGGGTGTTGGGTGCGCCGTCGATCTCCGCACGGACGTGAGTCACGGCGGGAGCGATGTTGTCTGCACGAATCCTGCCTATCCGACGCGTCGCAGCCTAGCCGCAGGTGGAGCAGTTGCCGCCGGAGCATCCGGCGCAGCCTCCCGAGGAGGCCCGGGGCGCGGTGGCGGTGAATCCCGTCTCGCTGGAGCCCCGGCCGACGCGGCAGCAGGACAGAAGCTTTTCGGTCTTTTGGGCCTTGCACTTGGGGCAGGCCGGGGCCGGTGCATCGGCGGACACGATGTCCTCGAACTGGGCCCCGCAGGCCCGGCAGACGTATTCATAGATGGGCATGGCAAAAACCTCCGTTTTTCCGTGAAAAATGGGCGCGGGCCAGGGGGCGTGCCCGGCTATCCCTCGTCGAGATAGGGGCGCAACTCCATGACCGCTTCAAAAAGATAATAATCAACCAGCCGACAGAGAAGATGTCCGGTGGCGATATGGATTTCCTGGATGAGCGCGGTGGTGGTGTGGGGCACGAGCAGGGCGAAGTCGCTTAAGGGGACGATCTCCCCGTTTTGGCCGGCCAGGCCCACGGTGACCATGCCCTTGTCGCGGGCGGCGCGCATGGCCTCCAGGACGTTTGGGCTGTTGCCCGAGGTGGAGATGCCGACGAGCACGTCGCCGCGCGCCCCCAGGGCCTGCACCTGCTTGGCGAAAATCCGTTCGAAGCCGTAGTCGTTGCCGATGGCCGTCAGCGCCGAGGTGTCCGTGGTCAGGGCCAGGGCGGGCAGGGGCGGGCGTTCGATCTGGAAGCGGTTGACGAATTCGGCGGCCAGATGCTGGGCGTCGGCCGCGCTGCCGCCGTTGCCGCACAATACAATCTTGCCGCCCCGGGCCAGACAGACGGCCATGGTCCGGGCCACCCGGGCGATATGCTCGGCGTTTTCGGCGAAAAAGCGCTCCCGCAGGGCGCAGCCTTCCCGGGCATACCCCAGGATGTCTTCCACCACATGGCCGGACATGCGCTATGATCCTTTGCGATGGTGATGCGCCGCCACACGACGGCGCACATGTTGAAAAAAAACGACCCTATCCCAAGACGCTGGCGATGACAACGAGGCCGCGCCCGCCGCACGCGCCTCGGGTCGGCCGGGGTTTTGGCGTGGGGCCGAGCAAAGCTTGTGCCCGGAGGGGGTTTGGCGTACATCCTTTACGTCGCCCAAGGCGGCACAGCCAGGGAGCTTCCCCATGACCGACACCCCCGCCATGGACATTGATCCGGCACTTGCGGCCGCCGCCCGGGAAAAGACCGCCGCCCGATTCATCGGCACGGATCTGGCCCATCCGGCCGTGGCCGCGCTTTTCGAACTGAGCGTCATGCGCCTGGCCCGCGAGGCGGTTGCCGATCCCGGGCGCGTCAAGCCCACGCCGCCGCCCCCCCCGGGGCCGCTCCAGATGGGGGCGGCCGAATTCGGGCCGTCGCGGCGACTGGTGGACGATATCGTGCCGCCGCCCCTGCCCCGGGCCTTTCTGGCCCTCCAGGAGGTGCTCGGCAACCCGCGCTCCTCCCTGCGCGACATCGCCGCCGTGGTGTCCCACGATCCGGGCCTGTCGGCCCTTTTGCTCAAGCTGGCCAACAGCGCCTTTTACGGCTTTTCCGGGCGGGTGGACACCATCGAACGGGCTGTGGGGCTGCTGGGGGCCGCCGAGGTGCATGCCCTGGCCGCCGGGGCCGCCGTGAGCACCCTTTTTCGGGACAATCCCTATCCCGATCTCCTCGATATTCCGCTTTTTTGGAAGCACAGCGTGGCCTGCGCCATCGTGTCCCGCTTCCTGGCCGAACGGTGCGGCCAGAAGAATCCGGAACGCTTTTTCCTGGCCGGGCTGCTGCACGACATCGGCAAGGTGCTTTTGGCCGTGGCCGAGCCGGAAATGGTGGGCATGGCCCTGGAGCTGGCCCGTCGCGACAATCTGTCCGTCCTGCGGGCGGAAAAACACGTCTTCGCCTTCGACCACGCCGAGCTGGGAGGCCGGGTCATCGCCAAATGGCATTTCCCCGACGCCCTGGCCCTGATCGTGGCCGGGCACCATGATCCCCAGTTGTGCGGCCACGACCCCGAACCGGCCCTGGTGCATGTGGCCGACATGGTCGTCCTGGCCCTGGGGGTCGGGACGCGCCCGGACCCCCTCGTCCCGGCCCTGTGCCCCGAGGCCTTTGCCTCCCTGAACATCCATCCCCAGGATCTGTGCCTGGCCGCTGCGGAACTTGACGAACGCCTGCCGCCCCTGAGCATGGCCTTCCTGGAGACGGGGACGCGGTAAGTCCCGGGGGCGTCCCTTCGGGGCCGCCGTCCCCGCCATGTTCTCGACCCTTTTCCCTGGAATTGCGCATGAACCGATGTCTTGCCGTGTGTCTGCTTGTTTCGGCCCTGGCCCTGTGTCCGGCGTCCGGCGTCCGCCAGGCCCTTGGCGCGGAGACCGCCCCGCACCCCAAAAGTTCGCCCGGCGTCCCGGCCCCGGCGGCGGAGCCCCCGGCCTCGTTCCACGGCATCGCCTGGGGAACCCCCCTGGCCGACATCACGGGCATGACCGTGGTCGAAAAAAACGGCCCGGCCGCCTATGCCAAGGTCACGGGCCTGCCGCCCCGCATCGCCGAGGTGGAGGTGACCGAGGTGGTCTACGCCTTTTGCAATGATCTTTTTTCCGGGGCCATGGCCACCTTTCAGGGCAGGGATCGCCTGGAGGCCCTCCGGGCCGTGGTCGCCAAACGCTACGGCCAGCCCGTGACCCCCGGGGGAACAGCGGAAAACGTGGGCTGGCCCCTTGGGGATGTGATGATCATGCTGGAATATGACGCCCCCATCGGCGTCGGGGTGCTCAGCTATCTCCATGCCCCGACCTTTCTCCCCTGCAAAGGCGTGGGGGAGCAGACACCCGCCGAGACCATCCCCCAGACGGCGGCCCCTGCGACGCCGCCCAAAGCGCCATGAAACACCGCCTGTACCTCGCCATCCCCGTCCTGTTTGCGGTCTGCCTCCTGGTCCGGCCCCTCCCCGGCCAGGGGGCGGCCGAACCCAAGGCCATGCCCTTCAACGACACCTCGATTTTTAATTATTTTAAAAATGTCGAGGAAAAAGAGGGAAGTTTTGATCGGATCATGAGCCAGGAGGAGTTCGTCAGCCGCCGCTGCGCCCTGTATGCCCAGGTCATGGGTGAGGCGGGCTACGACTTCGAGGCCACGGTCAAGGCCGCAGCCGTGTCCTCGGTCAGGATGGGGGACATGTCGCGCAATCCCCGGTTCAAGTTCCTGGCCGGGGTCTTTCAGATTCATCCAAAGGAATTTCTGGCCCGAAAGATCATTTCGGAAGAGACATATCAGGCGGTCATGGCGGTTTTCGAGGGAAAATGATCCCTGGCCCCGGTCTGCCCGGGGAGGACTCGGCGTGTCAGGCGGGGTTTCGCGGCGTCAATTGCGCTCGGGATGGCCGCTGGCCAGTCGGCATTCCCGTCCCGTCCCCACCAGGCAGGCCCGCAGGCAAAAGATGCCGTGCGGGGACAACCTGTCTTCGGTCCCGGCCAGCAGTTCGCAGACCGCCCGGTTGACGGCCTCGGCGAAATCCCATCCCAGCCGTACATAGCGGGCGGCCTTGCGTTCCACGATTTCCTTGAAAAGGGCCATGTCCATGGCGCGCTCCTGTGTGACTGCGGCGGCCTGTCCGGTCGGCCGGGATTTTGTGCCGGGGCTGCGGGCGCCGTGGGGCGGCGCGCGGCAGGACGCCCGGCAGACAACCCGATGCAAGGGAAATGCCGGAAAAAAAGGCCGCCGGGGGCGAAGGGCGCGGGCGGGGCGGGAGCGATCAGTCCGCGCCGTGTCCGGCCAGGCGCCGTTTTTTCTGGGCGTCCTGGATTTTGTAGAACAGATCGTCCATTTCGGCAGGCTTCATGAGATAGTCGAAGGCCCCCTGTTCCATGCCCCGGATGGCCGCGTCCACATTGGCATGGCCCGTGAGCATGATCACCTCCACGCTGGCGTGGCTCTTCTTGATTCTGGTCAGTGTCTCGATGCCGTCCATTCCGGGCATCTTCACGTCCAAAATCACCACATCCACGGGATGCTCGTCCAAAATCGCCAGGGCCTTTTCCCCCCGGTCGGCGGTATATACCGTGAGTCCCCGGCGGGTCAGCCGCTTGGCCAGCGTCTCCACGTAGGCGTCCTCGTCGTCCACCAAAAGCACCCTACACTCGCTCACAAAAAAACCTCCAGCCTTCATCTTTGCCGACACCACCACACTCCATATCCGGGCGGGTCCGGAAAGGCAACCGTGCCATTCTCCGGCGGATTCCTCCTTGCCCCGGGTGCGTGATTGGGGCACGATCCATCGCCAGAACCACCCACAAGGACACCCCCATGCACCATGACGACATCCTCACCCTGTGCGGCATCGCCCGCTTGGCCGGCCAGGAGATTTTGCGCGTGGCCGAGACCGCATTCGCCGTGGACACCAAAGCCGACGATTCCCCCGTCACCCAGGCCGATCGGGCCTCGGACGCCATCATCCGCCAGGCCCTGGGCGAACTGTATCCCGACATCCCCATCCTGTCCGAGGAATCGGGCCAGAGCGACTATGCCGTTCGCAAGGATTGGAAACGGTTCTGGCTGGTGGATCCCCTGGACGGCACCAAGGAGTTCATCAAGCGCAACGGCGAATTTACCGTCAATATCGCGCTGATGGAAAAAAACCGTCCGGTCTTCGGGATCATCCAGGTTCCGACGAAGGACGACATCTATTTTGGGGGGCCGTCACAGGGCGCGTTTCGCCTCTCGGGCACGGGCGCCCCCGTGCCCATCGCCGTGCGCCAACCGGCCCCAGGGGCGCCCGTGCTCGTGGGGGCCAGCCGCTCCCATCCCGATGCAAACCTCGACGCCTATCTGGCCGCGCTGCCGCCCCACGAACTGGTCACGGCGGGCAGCGCCTACAAATTCTGCCTGCTGGCCCAGGGAACCATCCATCTCTATCCCCGGTTCAACCCGACCATGGAGTGGGACACGGCCGCCGGGCAGGCCATTGTCGAGGGGGCCGGGGGCCGGTTCACCGCGCCGGACGGGTCGCCGTTTCCCTACAACAAGCCCTGCCTGCGAAACGGCCCCTTCGTGGCCACGGCCCTGGCTGGGTAACGGCCTCTTCGTGGCCATGGCGGCCATGCGGCGTCTGCGGTCTCAGTGCCCGGCTGTTGGGACGCCGCAGGCGGGGGCTGTGTCATGCGCCGCCCGCCTGCGGGGTACGCGGCAGGGGACGCGGGGCAGAGGTTCGCGCCGCCAGGCTGCCGTCCCGGGCGGTCGCCCGCCTACTTGCACAGCCACAGGCCGGCGCCTTCGAGCTTGCGCAGGAGCTTGAGGCTGGTCGTGCCCACGATATGCTCCATGAAGGCCTGGGGTTTGTCGCCCGTGCGGCCGATGGCCACGGCGGCGTAGTTCTCCGTGCGGGCCAGTTTGAGGATGGCCTGGGCGGGATCGTCGGAGACGATGGCCTTTTTACGGATGCGGCCCGGGTCGATGCCGTTTTCCGCCAGGATGCCCCGGGCCTTTTCGAACAGGGGGGCGGGGTCGGGAGCGCCGTCGCCGCGAATGTTGAGCAGGGTGATGTCGTGGGCGGGCTCCCCGGAGAGGATGAATCCGACATGGTCGGCCACGCGCAGGCATTGGGGCGAACCATCCAGGCAGACCAGGACGTCCTTGCGGTTTGGGTCCGGGTTGCGGCAGACCCAGATGGGAAAGCTCACGGATTCCCACAGGATCTTGTGGGAGACGCTGTCGGTGAACATCTCGTCGAACCAGGACAGGCCGCGCCGCCCGAGGACCGCGGCGTCATACAGCCCGGCCTCGCACTCCTTGATGATGTCCTTGACGATCCCCTGGTCGCCCCGGCAGGTCTTGGTGAAAACGTTGCCCTTGGGAAAACCCATGTCCAGCAGCCAATTCTTG
Source organism: Desulfolutivibrio sulfodismutans DSM 3696 (assembly GCF_013376455.1). Lineage (GTDB taxonomy): Bacteria > Desulfobacterota > Desulfovibrionia > Desulfovibrionales > Desulfovibrionaceae > Desulfolutivibrio > Desulfolutivibrio sulfodismutans. The sequence goes on from NZ_CP045504.1 coordinate 3,811,427, forward strand.
GCCTTTTCCATGGCCGGCAGCGCGTCGCCCGGCTGGCAGCGGGGGGCTTCCCGGGTCGGGGCCGCATGATGCGGGGCGTGGGCGGCGGTTTTGGGGCTGACGTAGAACAGGGTCAGCTTGACGGCGTCGCGCCGGGAAAAAAAACCGTAGACATAGCGCAGGCTCAACGAGGAGGTGAAATCGTCGCCGATGGCGACCAGAAGGTGTTTCTCCATGTCTTTCCTCAAGGGTGTCGTTTTTTCCCGTGGGGGCAGGCCGCGGGACAGATCTTGGCGTTTGGCCGTGGGAAGTGTTGCCGTCTTGCCGCAGCCGCGTCAAGGGCGGCCGGGAGGCGTGCGGGAGGGGCGGCGCCTTGGCGCGGGAAAATGCGGGACGGGCATAAAGAACCCACCCCTTTCGTCCGATGAGATAGTCGGAATAGCCGTCAATCCCGACAACCCCTTTCACCGGACACCACAGCCATGGGAAAGATCTCGGTCATGCGGCCCCGTCCCGCCGACATCCATCCCCTCCTCGTGCTGCACGCCTCGCACCGGGTGGACAGCCTGATGTTATGCCTGAAGTGTCTGGAGCGGTTCACCGACTTTGCCCGGTTCAAGCGCATCTACGTGTTGCACGACGCCGCCGCGGAAGAACACCGGGTGGTCCTGTCCCGCTTTGCGGCCAGAACCGGAAACGTGGTTGTCCGGGAATGCCCGGCGGGTGGCCCGGTCCCGGGCTGCAACGCCGTCCTGAACGAGATTTTCGCCGAGCATCGCCGGGATGTCGTGGTCCGGGTCGATGCCGACGTGTTCGTCACCCCCCGCTGGCTGGACCATCTGGTGGAAGGCTATCGCCAACACGCCCACCTGGACGACGTGGTGCTTGTTAGTCCGCTGATCCCGGTCAGCGCGGCGGGCCGCCGGGTGCTCGGACGGTTTCTCAGGGTGGCCTATCCATCCGAACGGCACATGTACGCCGGGCCCCCCGTGGAGCAGGACTGGGTCTATCATCGCTGGATGTGGGAAAAGGTCGTGCGCGAAGGCCTGGCCGCCGCCTGGCTGGACGAGTCCGGCCCTCCCTACCACTATCTGGACGAGGTGGCCCCGCACTGCGCCATCTACGACCGAAGGCTCATCGAGCGCGTCTATCCGCTGCCCGTGGCCCCGGTCCAAGGCCTGCCGGTGACGGATGTCGAGACCATGGTCCGGGCCATGCAAAGCGGCAGTCTGCGCACGGCGGTCCTTTTGCGCAGCGTGGCGCACCACTACAGCTTTCCGGAGTGCGAGGACTACCTGCGCGGGCATGTCTCCCTGGAGGCGGTGTGGCGCTATACCGAGAGTCTGCGCGTCGATCCCGTGGCCCAGGACGCGCCGCGCCCGGCCATCCGGCGTCCGGCCCTGCGGCTTCTGGCCGCAGGCGGGCTTCACAGGGTGATGCGGGCGTAATATCCCCTTCCGCCACGCTCCACCACAAGGATGAGCGTGCGGTGCATGCTGTGGCGCAACACCGCCCGGGTCAGGTCGTCCATTCCGTTCACCCGTTCCCCCCCGATGCCTAACAGCCGGTCCCCCGGGACCAACCCGATCTTTCCGGCCGGGCTGGCCTTTGCCACCTGGGCCAGGACCAACCCCTTGCCGCCGCCGTCGCGCACGGTGATGCCCCAGCGCGCAGCCGCCAGGGCCTCGGCCGTCTGCCGCTCGAATGGAGCGGCCCGGACCCCCACGGTGCGGCGGGCGCCGTCGTGCAGGATCTCCAGCGACACCTCCTCCCCGGCCGTGACGGTGCGCAAAAGCCCCTGGAAATGTTCGGCATCCTCAACCTTGGCCCCGGACGCCGACAGCACCACGTCGCCGGGGACGATCCCGGCGGCCTGGGCCGTGCCCCCGGGGGCCACCTCCGTGACCAACAGCCCGGCAGGCTCGGGCAGCCCGAAATAGCGGGCCGTCCGTTCATCCACGCCCTGGCCGAAAAGTCCCAGCCATACGGGCGACACCTTGCCGGTGTCCATGAGCTCGGTCACCACCCGCCGGGCCTTTTCCACCGGGATGGCGAAGCCGATGCCCTCGGCCCCGGCCCGGATGGCCATATTGATGCCGATGACCCGGCCTTCGATGTTCACCAGGGGGCCGCCGCTGTTGCCGGGATTGATGGCCGCGTCGGTCTGGATGAGGTCGGCGTAGGCCGCGCCGTCCTCGGCCCGGAGCGCCCGGCCCACGGCGGAGATGACGCCCGTGGTCACGGTGTGGCCGTAGCCGTAGGGGTTGCCGATGGCGATGGCCGGTTCCCCGATCAGGATGTCGCGGGAGTCGCCCATGACCGCCTGGGGCAGTTTCGTCCCGCCGCGCAGTTTGAGGACCGCCACGTCGAAATCGGCGTCGGAGCCCAGCAGGTCGGCTTCGAAGGAGCGGCCGTCCTGAAGCACGGCGGTGATGGTCTCGGCCCCGGCGATGACATGGTTGTTGGTCAGAACCAGGCCCTTGGCCCCGTCGATGATGACCCCGGAGCCCAGGCTCTGTTCCGTGTGCTTCCTGCCGGGGTTGCCCGGAAATTCGAAACCCGGGCCCATGAAATGGCGAAAGAGGTCGTCGGGGAAAAAATCGCCGCCGAAGGGTTCGGCCCGGCGCTGCACCACCTTGGCCGTGGTGATGCTGACCACGGCCGGGGCCACGGCCCGCACGGCCTGGACAGTTGGGGTCAGGCGGGCCGGGGAGACGGACGCCGGGGCGGCCTGGGCCATGGCCGCAGGGGGCGCGGCCGCCAGGCAGGCAAGGATCGCAGCGAGGAGGAAGGTCTTTTTCATGATGGGATAATGGCCCCGGAGGCGGGGCGGGTCGTGGCGGCGGTCGCAAAAACGCCCATGCGGCGTCCCGCGCCCGGCGCGCCGGTCGGAAACGACGCCGTAAGAATAACCACCGGGGAGGCGGTGACAAGCCCGGAAACGGCGGGACGCCTCCGGTCGGGACAGGCTGCGGCCAGGCCCCGGTTCGGGCGGCGCAGGCTGTGGGGTCAGGAGATGGGGATGCGCCGCCGGATTTTCTCCGGCCCTTTTTTGGGCACGGTGATCTCCAGGATGCCGTCGGCCAGGATCGCCGTCACCGCGTCCCGGACGATGCCCGGCGGCAGGGCGAAGCGTCTGGCGAAGGGGCCGTGGGAGCGTTCCAGCATGCGGAACAGGCCGCTTGCGCCGTCGCGGGCCACGCGGCGAACGCCGCGAATCCACAGGGAGCGGCCGCGCAGCTCCACGGCCATGTCCTCCCGGGCCACGCCCGGGGCCTCGACGATGATCAGGAAGGCCTCCGGGGTCTCCATCACGTCGGCCGTCGGCGACCAGAGAAAACCGGATTCGACGCCGGGCTCGCGGCCCGGGAGCCCGGCCGTGCGGCGGGCGCGTTCCTCGGCCTGATCCCGCTTTGCCGCCATGTCTTCAAGCCCCACCCAGGGGGTCCAATTGAGCTTGCCCATAGGTATCGCCGTTTCTTCCGGAGAGCCGGAGTGTCGCAGGTTACGCGTCGCGGGCGTCTTTGGCCGAACGCTTTCCGGCCTTCCAGGCCTCGTCCGGGACGGCCTCTTCGAGGAGCATGATCGGGATGTCCTCGCGCACGGGATAGACCATGGCGCAGGCCGAACAGGCCAGGCCTTCGATGATGTCCGGGGCGGCCAAGCAGGGGGTGAGGTCGCCCTTGCATTTGGGACAGGCCAGGATGCGCAGAAGTTCCGGGGAAAGGGCCACGCGACGCTCCTTCGGTGAGGTTTTTTCCGTCCTATAGTCGTTTCCCGCCCGGGGGACAAGGGAGGGGGAGAGGGCATCAAGGAGGCGTTGCTTTAAATGAGGAATATGGCCGGAATGCCGATGGTTGGTGAAGATCAGCGGGTAAACATCTGTATAGATATCAAGGCATAGTAATCTATTAATTTATATTAAAATTTGTTATTGACATAACAAGTCTCGTGTGTTGCTATGAAACCGTTGGATTATATATAAAAGTATATAGCTGGTAACAGTCGAGGGTTGCTCTACTTGCATCACATCCCAAGTCAAGGGACAAGTGTGTTGGCGTAAAGCACAAAGGAGAAATCTATGGAATTATCGAATAGTCAAGTTCTCAGGGCGGTTGTTGCGCTGTTTAAAAAAAGAAATAAATCCCAGGTGACGGATGAGTCGGTCAATATTAAGTTGTTTTGTACCGATGTGAAATACAACAGTATATCGGAAGAAGTTTTGTCAAATATTCTTGAAAATAACATCTGCCCATTTCATTTCGACCCTAATCATGAACTTAAGGATTGCGATGATCATGCTTTGTACACAAAACTAATTTCATCAGCATGGGCTAGAAAAAAAGATTATGAACATGGACCAGCAGTAGGCATTATGATTGATACGAAACATGCCATGAATATATGTGTTGACTTCAAAGATGGTGAAGCAAAAGCTTTTGTCGTTGATACAACAAAAAAACCTACGTTATTTTTAGGAAAAATTGATCTGATAGAGTCTCAGATAATAAATGAATATCCAATAAGGCTTGTTTTGTTCTGAGGATAGTGTAATATGAATATGAATAATGTTAGAGTGCTAGTCATGTTGTCGTTTGTCGTTGTTGGTTTGATTGGATGTTCGTCAAAAATAAGAGTAATGCCTTATGGTGAGACGAAAACAGGCATTGCTTTTAATCTGCCAAAAACACAGTTTCAGCTGAAGATTATATATACAAAAAGAACTTCAGAAAATTGCAAAGACAAAAATTCAATCAAGGTTGAGAAGCCACTGGAACTTACACCTCTTGTCGTTCCTGATCCACAGCATGCGTATGTTATCGATACATCGAAATTGGAAGCATCTTTTGTGGAGACTAAAAATTTTACTTTGAAATTAAACGAGGTTGGATGCATCACAAGCATAAATGCTGAAATGAATGATAGGACCTCTGATGTTATCGCCTCAGCTGTAAAAATACCCATCAACGTAGCAAAAATTATTGCCGCTGCTGGGCACAAAGATCAAGATGCACAATGTATTGTTACAGTTGAAGAGATTGAAGTTGTAAGAATTATCGATCTTGAAGAACTTGAATTCAATAAGGACGATTCTGTATACCATGCTACGTATTCAGACATAAAGAAAGCGACATCTTTGTTTAATGGGATTGAGCCAGATGATGAAGTTAAACTTGAGTTTTATGCTTCTGAAAGTTTTTCACGTACAGAAAATGATTCCAAAGATACAATTCCTTGGAAGTACAAAAACAATATGAGTTATATTGATGGATTGCCGTATAGGCTTCCTGCCCATGTCCGCGTTATTGCAAAAGTTTCGGGGCATGACACGAAACAAATGTCCTTTATGATCGCTCAATCTTCAAATGTTTGTTTTTTGCCTTTTTCCTCTAAAATGTTTACTGAAAGAAAAATGGCAGCAAAATTTTCTCCTAGTACTGGTGGATTAACAGAGTATGAATTTTCAACGTCAAGTTCAGCTCAAAAGTTAGCTTCTACACTGGAAAGTGCAACTGGAAGTTTGGTGACGGGCGTGGATGAACTCCGACAGGCTAAAGCCAAAGCAATGATTGCTGACGTCAAAAATGAAAATGATCTGCTGGCGGCAGAGAAGGATTTACTACAGAGCAGACTTGATCTGTATAAAAAACAAGAGGAAATGAATAAGTACCTTTTGCAGCAGTTGAATAACTAATTTGATTAACTAGGATTTCTTTCTGACGGTTATGGTATTCATAAAGCCCACAAGGCTCCGCCGCCGCTCGTTGTGCTGGCGGAGCCTTGTGTTTCAGCCATTTCCATAGCCACATCGCATGCGTGTTTTCTGCGGGGGCGACCGGGTTTCATCCCGCAGCCGCCAACTCCTTGCCGGGCGTTCCCTGCCCTATGGCCCTGTGCGACCCAGCCCCTACCGCTTCACAAACCCCCGGCCACGGGCTAGCATCCCCCGATGCCCGGCATTGATCTGCACACCCACACCACGGCCTCGGACGGCACGACGACCCCGCGCGAACTCATACGCCTGGCCGCCGAGGCCGGGCTCTCCGCCGTGGCCATCACCGACCACGACACCGTGGCCGGACTGCCCGAGGCCATGGCCGCCGGGCGCGAGTTCGGGGTCACGGTCATCGGCGGGGTGGAGCTTTCGGTCTTCGACGGGCGGCGCGCCCTGCATCTGGTGGGGCTTTTCGTGCCGGAGTCGCCGGGCGAACTGGGCGGCGTGCTGGCCCGGGCCCGCGAGAAGCGTCACGACCGCAACCGGCTGATTCTGGAGAAGCTTGCCGCCCTGGGCATCCCTCTGGACTACGACGAGGTGCTGGCCCTGGCCGACGGAGCCGTGGGACGGCCGCACATCGCCGCCGCGCTCCAGAATTCCGGCCATGTCAAGACCATAAAGGACGCCTTCGAACGCTATCTCGGGGCTGGCGGCCGGGCCTACGTGCCCAAGACCAAGATGCCCCTGGCCAGGGCCGTGTCCCTGCTTATGGCCGAGGGCGCGCTCCCGGTCCTGGCCCATCCGTATCTGCTGCATGAAAAGGGCCGGTCCATGGAACGGCTTGTGGCCGGATACCGGGAGCAGGGCGTAGCGGCCATCGAGGCCTACTACAGCGAGCACAGCGAGTCCCAAACCCGGGAATATCTGGCCCTGGCCGCGAAATTGGACATGGGCGTCTCCGGCGGCTCGGATTTCCATGGCGCGGCCAAGCCCGGGGTGGCCCTGGGCCGGGGCCGGGGGCGGCTTTTTGTGCCGGAGGGCGTGCTTTCGGCGCTTGCCGCCCGGCGCGAAAGCCTGTTGCCGCGGCCCTGACGTGGCCTGCGCCTTCTGCCCTCCCGCACCCTCGCCAAAACGCCCTGCCGCTTAGGCGGCCGGGGCAGGCCTGCCGCGAAGTCCTCGAAGACGGCGAATCGGAAAAATCCGGCAAACCGGAGGGGGCTTTTTCTGTGGTGTGGCGGGTGCGTTCCGGATGCCGCCGCAGAGCTTGGGGCGGCCGGGGCGGGACGCCCTATGTACGCAGGGTCGCGACCAGTCGGGCGGGGTGGGTGAACACGTCCAGGGCGTTGCGGATGTCGGTGAACACGGCGTCGGCGGCCAGCACCGCGTCCAGGCAGGCCCCTTCCGGGCCGATGACCGCCAGGCCCACGGCGCAGGCCCGCAGCATGAGCCGGTCGTTGCGGCCATTGCCGATGGAGGCCGTGGCCGAGAGCCCCAAGGACTGGACAAAGGCCAGCTTGGCCGCGTCCTCCGGGCCCGGGGACAGCACCGTGACCGAGGCCGGGAGTCCGGCCAGGGCCGCGCGCACCGTGCCGAAGGTGTCGGCCGTGATCACATGCACGGCCAGGCTGTCGGCCAGGGCCGCCAGGCGTTCGGCCACCCCGGGCAGGGGTGCGCCATCCAGGGCCAGGGTGCCGTTGTAATCCAGGACAAGATGGGCAAGGGACACGTCCCCCAGGCCCGGAATCGTCGTCGTCAACATCGTTTCTCCCTGTCAGGCCATGCTGCGGCCCGTGTTCCGTTGTCGCTTCGGCGTTGCGCTAGCGTCTGGCCAGCCCGTACTTGCGCAATTTGTACTGCAGGGTGCGGCGGCTGATGCCCAACAGGTCCGCCGTGCGTTCGCGGTGTCCGCCCGTGGCCCCCAGGGCCCGTTCGATGGCCGCCTTTTCCGCGCCTTCGAAATCCATGGGGCCGTTGTCGAGCACCACCGGGGGCGTCAGCGCGCGTCCCGGATCGGCCGCGCCAGGACCGCCGGGGAAATGCGGCGGCAACATCTCCGGCCCCAGGGTGTCCGACCGGCTTAAGATGAGCGCCCGCTCCAGCACGTTTTCCAATTCCCGCACGTTGCCCGGCCAGTCGTACATCGAAAGCCGTTCCAGAAAGGCCGGGGATACCCCGCGCACCACCTTGCGGTTTTTCTCCCCCAGCTTGCGCAACAGATGTCCCACCAAAAGCGGCAGATCGTCCAGGCGTTCGCGCAAGGGCGGCATGCGCATCTCCAGGACGTTTAGGCGATAATAGAGATCCTCGCGGAATCGGCCGCTTTTGGCCTCGGCCGCCAGATCCCGGTTGGTGGCGGTGATGATCCGGGTGTCCACCTGGATGGGCGACACCCCGCCCACGGGCTCCACAATACCGTCTTGAAGCACCCGCAACAGCTTGGCCTGGAGACCCGGCGGCATCTCGCCGATCTCGTCCAGAAAAAGCGTCCCCCCGTCGGCCAGGAGGAACCGGCCCGGCTTGTCGCGAAGCGCCCCGGTGAAGGCCCCCTTGACGTGCCCGAACAGTTCGCTCTCCAGAAGCTCGCCGGGCAGGGCCGCGCAGTTGACCCGGACCAGGGGCTTGGCCGCCCGGGGGCTGGCCTCGTGCAGGGCCTCGGCCGCCAGTTCCTTGCCGGTGCCCGAATCGCCAAGGATGAGCACCGTGGCCTCGCTCGGCCCCACCTGGGCGATCAGTTCCTTGAGCGTGCGCATGGCCGGGCTTTCGCCGATCAGCCGCGCCCCGCCCGATCCCATGCGTTGCCGCAGGGCCTTGTTTTCACGCAGAAGGCGGGAGTAATCCCGGGCCTTGTCCATGACCGCCGTGAGTTCGTCGTTGTCCGCAGGCTTGGTCAGATAGTCGAAGGCCCCGCGCTTCATGGCCGACACGGCCGAGCCCACGCTGCCATAGGCCGTCAGCAGCACCACCGGCACCGGTTCGCCCGAGGTGTCCAGGCGGGTGATGCACTCCAGGGCCTCCATGCCGTCCATGCCGGGCAGGCGCATGTCCAGGAGCACCACGTCGGGCTCCGACCCTGACTTGGCGCGGCGCAACCGTTCCAGGGCCAACTCGGCGCTGGCCGCTTCGTCCACCACCCATCCGGCGTCCGACAGGACCGCCCGGACCATGAGCCGATGGCCCGGTTCGTCGTCAACCACCAACACTCGTTTCTGCGCCGTTGCGTCAAGCATTCGTTTGCTCCAGGTTCTGCGCGCCGGGCTCTGCGTCATCCGGGAAGGTCAGTTCCACGCGCGTTCCCTGGCCGGGTGCGGAGGAAATGGACAGGGAACCGCCGTGATCGCGCATGATTTTATGGACAATGGCCAGGCCCAGGCCCGAGCCGTGTTTTTTGGTCGTGTGGAAGGGTTCGAGAACCTTTTGCAGGTCTTCCGGCTCGATGCCGCAGCCGTTGTCGGCGACGGTCAGGGTGACCCGGCCGGGCGCGGGGGCGGCGCTCTCCAGGGTGATGGTCCCGCCGGTTTCCGGCAGGGCGGCCAGACTGTTGAGGATGAGGTTGATCAGGGCCTGCTTGAGGGCGTCGAGGTCGGCAACGATGGTTGCGACGGAGAAGTCTGTGGAGATGGCGGCATGTTTATGCTCGATGTCGAATCGCAGGATCTGGGCCAGATCCCTGGCGAACGTCGGCAAATCCACGGGTTCGGGAGAAAGCTGGCGGGGCCTGGACAAAAAGAGCAGGTCGGCCACCACCCGGTTAAGCCTGTCGGCCTCATGGACCATGGTCAGGGCGTAGGTCTCTTCGGGTTCGCGGCCTTTGAGCTTGGAGGCGAAGAACTGGGCGAATCCGCGCAGGGAGCTTAAGGGATTTCGAATCTCATGGGCCACGCCTGCGGCCAGACGCCCGATGGCGGCCAGCTTCGTGGCCTCGGCCAGATCGCGCTCCAGGCGGCGGATGCGGGTGCGGTCGCGCAGCAGGATGAGCTTCTCCGGCGTGTTTTGCGGGCCGGTCTCCGGGGCAGGCCCCACGGGCACCCCCCGCAACTCGAGGCTCAGTCCTCCGTGTTCGAGAAGCCTCCAGGCGTCGTCGCTGGGGCCGGTGGACAGTGGCGGCTGCCCGGGTTGGGCCGACTCCACGATGTCGGCCCAGGCCGCGCCCATGATGTCGCCGCTGGCGCGGCCCGTCATCTGGGCGAGCAGTTCCTGAGCCGCCGGGTTGAAGGCCGTGATCCGGCCTGTGGCGTCGAGGGTGACCAGTCCGTCGGGCATGTGGTCCAGCAGCCGGGAATGGAAGGATTCCAGTTGGGTCAGGCGTCTGCCCTGTTCCCGGCGGCGGGTGGCGGCCACCACCAGGACCAGGGAAAAGGCGGCCACGGCCAGGACATATCCGGCCTGGAGGATGGCTGCCCGGCGCACGTCGAAATACGGCCCTTCGTAGTCTTCGAGATTGAGGCCGAGCAGGATGAAGGGCCTCGGGCGCGGGATGAAATGGCCCGGGAACGCAAAGAACGGGGGCGGCGGCATGGACGGCGCCTGGAAGGACGGCAGATTGGGCAGCGTCGGCTTGGCCGGAAAAAGCGAAGAGCCCGGCATGGGGGGCGGACCCGGAAAAGGCGGCATCCCCGGCGGGAAAGGAGGCGGCAGGGGGAAAAACGGGCCGCGCGCGTCGGGCTCCAGGTCCGGATGGGCCTGGGTGAAGTAGAGCAACAATTTCTGATCGGCATAGGCCTGGGTGACAAACCACTCCCCATCGGTCTCCAGGCGTTCCACGATGTCGGGGGGCAGGTCGAAGGCCGGGACTCCCTGGGGCGAAGAAAAAACGATGTTGCGTCCGGTCTCGTCGTACAGGGCCAGAAGCGCCACCTCATGGATGGAGGTCATCTCCTTGAAATAGTCTCCGACCAGGGCCCGGGCGGCCTCGGGGCTGTCCGGACGGGCGCGCATGATCGCCCTGGTCAGGCTGGTCTGGATGCCGCGCAGGGTGCCCTTGGCCGAGAGCCGGATGTGGTTGTCAATGAGCGCACGCTGACTCTCCAGGTTGCGCCAGGTGAGATACACCAGGCTGGCGCCCAAAAGAACCAGTGCCAGGGCCGCCGGGAGCAGGGGGCGGCTTTCCCGAGAGATGCCTATGTTCATGGAAAAGCGGTCCTGGCCGCGTGTTGGGTGTTCATGGGGTCAGGATGATGCGCATGACCTCGTCCGGGGTCACATTGTTTTCCAGGGCCAATTCCTGGAAGGTCATGTCGCCGAAGGCCGTGATGCCCTTGGCCCCCAGCCGGTCCACAGCCAGTGTCAGGGGCAGGTCGAACTCGCGGCAAAAGGTGGAGAGCATGGTCTTTTCCAGGTCCGGAGGGGGCACCACCAAGCCGCTTTGGGCGGGCGAGGCGGGCCGTTCCAGGCCGGGCTGCCAGGTTTCCTGGGGCAATATGCCGGTCTGGGCCGGAAACTGGTTCGCGGTCTGGGGGAAGGACTGCACAGGAACCTGACCCGGCGTCTGGATGGGAACCTGGCCAGGGGTCTGGGGCGCCGGTTGTCCCGGAGTCAGGGCCGGAACCTGGCCCGGGACGAGCGCGGGGGCCTGGGCCTGGGGCTGAAACGGCTTCTGGGTCTGGGCCGGAATAAAGGGTTGCGCCGTGGCCTGGGGTTGCGCTGCGGCCGGGGGAGGCGTCTGAACCGGGGCCTGGGCCGGAGCCTGGGCCTGGGCCGGAGTCTGGACCGGAGTCTGGACGGGTTTTTGGGCCTGGGTCTGGGCCGGACGCTTGATGGGGGTGTCCGAGCGCAGGGATTCGTAGACATCAATGGGCAACAGCCCGTTTTTATCCGCGATTTCCTTCAGCGTCATGGAGGCCGGGGCGTCGATGCCTCCGGCTTTGAGCTTGTCGGTCATGCGGGCCAGATCCAGGCCGTATTCCTCGCAGATATCCGACAGGCGGCGCTTGCCCAGGCCCGGGGGCGGATCCGAAGGCAGCACGACCGAGGTCAAAAGGCGCGGAGGCTGGATCTGGGCCGGGGCGCTGGTGGAGGGCACGGTGACCGTACGCGAGGCCTCCCAGGCATGCTTGAGGGCCTCGTAGACCCCGCCGGGGGCCAGGCCGTTGTCCTTGGCGATGTCTTTGAGCGTCTGTTCCGTCGAGGCCAGGCGGATGTTTTTTTGGGCCAGGGCGGCCTTGGCCCGCTCCAGGTCGATGCCGAAGCGACGGCAGAATTCGTCCAGCGGGGTCAGCTCGGCGTGGCCGTAAGGGGGTTCGCCGTAGGTCTCGGACAGGCTGTCCTTGATGGCGGTGGACGTGTCGAGGATCTGGGCCATGGGCGGCAGCCCCAGAAGGGTTCCGACAAAGACGAAAAGCGTCAGGGCGACGGAGGCTAGAAGCGGCCGGTTCAGGGCCTCGAACTCCCCGTCCTCGCTGCGCAGGCTCTCCAGGATGGAGCGCCAGTCGAGGAGAAGGTGCAACGCCCCCAGGAGCAGGAGGAAAAAGCCCATGGTCACATGCACATCGATCAGGCGGTCCCGGGTGAGTCCGAAAATGGTCCAGTCGGCCCAGGCGGCCACCCGTGCATAGGGGGAAAGATACAGGAACACGCTGGTCAAAAAGATGCAGAAGAAGGTCAGGACCAGGGTCAGGTTCACGATTTTTCGAAACATGGGGTTCTCCGGATGATGGCGGCGTGGACAGGGCTTACGCCGCGCGTGTCCGGGGAGCATAGCAGGAGTTTCGTTCGGTCACAATTTACCGGGCCCTGGCTTTAGTGGCGGGGTTCCGGGGAGGGCGTCCCGAAACCCCGCACCATGGAGGGAGGGTGATCGACGTTTATCCGGGGAATCCCGGAGGGCCCATGTGGCTGTGTCCGCCGGGACCGCCAGGGGGCAGGATGACGCCGGTTTCCTTGATGACCTTGCGTCTGGCCTCGACCTTGATCTTCTCCAGGGCCGTACGCACCTTGGAGATTTCCTCGATCTGGGCAGTGATGGCCGCGTCGTCTGACTTGACGTCCACCACCAGGGCTTCAAGCTTGGCCTTTTGCACCTTGAGCTCCTGGATCAGAGGAAAAAGCTTTGTTTCGGTTTCGTCCATGATCCGGTCAACGGCCTGGCATTTCTCGGGGGAAACGCCGGGCATCATGAAGGGGGGTGGTCCGTCGGGGCCGCCAGGGCCGCCGTGACCGCCAGGGCCTCCCGGCCCGCCCGGCTGGGCTTGGGCCAGGTTGGCGACGCAAAACATGACGGCTGCGATCAGAAACAAGGTTTTCATCTTTATCCGCATGGTCGCACTCCTTTGCGTTTGTCGGGATATAGCAGCATCCGTGCCAAGAAGAAAAACGAATGTTTTTAAATTGTTAAGATTCAGGTGGCCGACTTGTGCAAGGGTCTTGTGCAGATTTCCGGGAAAACTCCTGCAAGAAGTTGCACATGTCTGTCTGGGGAGGCGGCGATTGCACCACACGGGTTCCGGCCAAAGCGCCGTCCGTGTCGGTCTCCCGGCGGCAAGGGAGGTGGCGGCGCGGTGCGTCTCCTCGCGGTTTGACAAGGTCCGGCAAAGGCATTACCTGCCCGCAAAACAGCCGTCAGAACGGGTTGGACGGCGGACATTCCTTAAGGAGCACGACATGCGCGAGAAGGTCCAGGCGGCGCTTGACAAGGTGCGGCCCACACTTCAGGCCGACGGCGGCGATGTGGAACTGGTGGACGTCACCCCCCAGGGCATTGTTCAGGTGCGGCTCAAAGGGGCCTGCCACGGCTGCCCCATGTCGCAGATGACGCTCAAAAGCGGCATCGAGCGGGTGGTCATGAAGCTCGTTCCCGGGGTCAAGGGCGTCGAGGCGGTTTAGGACGGCGTCCGCGTCGCCCGGCATCATAACATTTTGAGAAGGCGCCTGATCCCCATGACCACCATCGTCACCAGATTCGCACCCAGCCCCACCGGCCATCTGCATATCGGCGGGGCCCGCACGGCCATCTTCAACTGGCTTCTGGCCCGGGCCTCGGGCGGCTCGTTTTTTCTGCGCATCGAGGACACGGACCAGGCCCGGTCCACCGAGGAAAACACCCGGGGCATCCTGGACTCCATGGCCTGGCTGGGCCTGTCCCACGACGGGGAGATCGTCTACCAGAGCCGACGCTTCGACCTCTACAATCAGTATATCGACAGGCTTCTGGCCTCCGGCCATGCCTATTATTGCTCCTGCACCCCGGACGAGGTGGAGGCCATGCGCGAACAGGCCCGGTCCAGGGGGCAAAAGCCCAAGTATTCCGGCCGCTGCCGCGAGAAGGGCCTGGCCCCCGGCCCGGGCGCGCCTGCCATGGTGGTGCGGTTAAAGGCCCCGCTCTCCGGGTCCACCGTGGTGCATGACCTGGTCAAGGGCGACGTGGCCTTCGACAACGCCGAACTCGACGACATGGTGCTGAGGCGCACGGACGGTTCGCCGACCTACAACATGGCCGTGGTGGTGGACGACGCCACCATGGGGGTGACGCACATCATCCGGGGCGACGACCACTTAAACAACACCCCGCGCCAGATCCTCATCTATCAGGCCCTGGGGCTGCCGCTGCCGGTCTTCGGGCATGTGCCCATGATCCTTGGGCCGGACAAGAAGAAGCTGTCCAAGCGGCACGGGGCCACCTCGGTCATGGAATATGAGCGCGAGGGCTTTCTGCCCGAGGCCATGCTCAATGGTCTGGTGCGCCTGGGCTGGTCCCACGGGGACCAGGAGATCTTTTCCCGCCAGGAGCTGGTGCAGGCCTTTTCCACGGACAACCTGGGTTCCTCGGCGGCGGTTTTTGACCGGGACAAGCTTTTGTGGCTCAACGCCCACTACATCAAGGAGACCCCGGACGCGGCGCTGGCGGCCATGCTGGGGGATTTCCTGGGACGCCTGGGGCATCCCGGGGCGGATGCGGACTATCTGGCGCGGATCGTGCCGCTTTTGAAGCCCCGGGCCCAGACCATGGTGGAGATGGCCGAAAAGGCCGTGTTCTTCGTGGTTGCGGATGGGGAACTGGCCCACGACCAAAAGGCCGTGGAGAAGTTTTTCACCTCCGAGGCCAAGGGGCACCTGGCGGCCCTGTGGGAGCTTTTCAAGACCGTTACGCCCTTTGACCAGCCGTCGCTGGAGGCGGCGGTGCAGGGCTACCTGGACGCCACCGGGGTGAAGTTCAAGCTTCTGGCCCAGCCCATCCGGGTGGCGATTACCGGAACCACGGCCAGCCCGGGGCTTTTCGAGACCATGGATGTGCTTGGCCGGGAGCGGGTGCTGGCCCGCCTGGAACGGGCGCTGGCGCTCTAAGATGATGCCGCCGGGACTTCCGGCGATGTTGGATGAATGACGGCCCGGGGAGCGATCCCCGGGCTTTTTTTGGTCTTGACGGAAACCTGTGGATGTGTACATTGAGTATCGAAGATATGTACACATGGAGAAAGTCATGATCCAAACCACGGCGACCAATCTCCGGAGAAATCTGTTTTCCCTGCTGGAGAAGGTGGGCGAGGGAGAAACAGTGACCGTCACCAAAGGCGGCAAGATCGTGGCGCGTATTCTCCCAGAGCAGCGTCCCGACTGGCGGGCGAAGATGCCCCCAGGGCCGAAACTCCTGGTGCCGGCTGACGAGGCGTTTTCCCCCATGCCCGACGAGTGGGGCGATCTGGCGTGAAGCGTTGTCTTCTCGACACCCATGCCATGGTGTTCTGGTCAACTGGCGAAAATATGTCCGCCGGTTTCCGGGCCGCATTGGATGATCTGGCTGGAAGCGGAGGGGTGTTCGTTTCGTCGGTGTCTTTTTGGGAATTGGCGTTGTTGGCTCGCAAGGGGCGGGTGGAAATCGCCGACGTTGCCATGTGGAAAAACCGTTTTCTCGAATTGTCGGGGGCCATACTGATTGATCCATCAGCGGACGAGATGATCGTATCCGCTTTATTACCGTTGCATCACAGAGATCCGTTCGACCGGCTGCTCGTAACCCAGGCCATGGCGCTTCCCGCAGCCTTGGTCAGCCGGGACGCCTGTTTGCCTTTATATGGAGTGGACATGTTCTGGATGGATTGACTACATAAAGGAAAAAGAACCGCCCCTGAGCAGGCCGTCCGCGCCGTCCTCTCCGGGCCATGCGGTATGCCTCCGCCCCTTACGCCGTGCCGTCGTAGATGGTGCCGCCCCCGCCCCTTACGCCGTGCCGTCGTAGATGGTGCCGCCCCCGCCCCTTACGCCGTGCCGTCGTAGATGGCGGCCGAACTCCCCTTCTTGATGGCCGCCGCCAGGCGCAGCAGTTCGTCGGACGGGATCTTGCGGATCACCTTGTCCGTTGCGGCGTCGACGATTTCGGCCTGGACCGAACCGGAGTCGCCATCCACGCGCAGGTGCAGGGAGGTGGTGTCGGTGCGGATGCGGTTTTTGACGTCGCGCAGGGCGCTGGCGATGCGTTCCGCCTCAGCCGTGCCGAGGGCGTCCGAGGACTGGTTTGCTGTTGATCCGGCAGCTGATGCGTTCTGGTTTCGGGCGGTCGGCCCCGCAACCTTGGAATCATTCCAGAACCGGGCCGCGGCTGGGTCGCCCCGGGCGGATTGTGCAGATGCGCCGCCCATGTCCCGGACGTCGCTCGACATATTTGCGTTGATGATGATGTCCATCATGGCCGATCCTTTGGCCGTCGCCTGTCCGTTGGTGCAAGATGCGACTCCTTTTGCCTGTCTTATCGGCTTCGCCGGGGTCGTTCTTTAATCCCAGGGCCGGGATCGTGGGCCGGATCGTGTAGCGTGGAGCGGATTTTGGCAGCCCAGTCAGAGGGATGCCCCGTCGGGGCCAGATCAGTTTTTTTGGGGCAGAAGCGACTTGGGCACGCGAACGGCCTGCCGTCCGCCCTCCCAGATGGCCAGGAGCACGCCCAAAAGGATCAAGGCGCTGCCTCCATACCCCACGGGCGTGAACACCTCGCCGAACATGATCCAGGCCAGCCCCGCCGCCACCACCGGTTCGATGGTGGCTACCACCGCCGCCCGGGTGGCCTCCAGGTGCCTAAGTCCCGCATAATAGACGGAATAGGCCCCATAGGTGGAGCACAGGGCCAAAAAGGCGCAGGCCGCAAGGCCGGAGAGGCTTGGCAGGCGCAGTTCGAAAAAGGGCAGAAGGGCCAGGGCCCCGATGGGCAGGGCGTAGAAAAAGATCGTGGGGGTCTTGTAGCGCGACAGGTACAGCTTGCCGAAGATGAAATACAGGGCGTAGGTGAACCCGGCCAAAAGCCCCACCAAAACCGAGGCGACGGTCACCGGCACGCTGCCCGCCACGTCTCCGGCCAGCCGGGGCCCCAGGCTGATGCCGGCCACGCCCAGGATGGTGGCCGCCACGGCCGCGATCTTGAACGGGCCCATGCGTTCTTTGAGCAGAAAAAACGACATGAGGGCCACCCAGGCCGGGGCCGTGTACAAAAGGACCGAGGCCATGGCCGCGCCACCCAGCTTCACGGCATAGACGTACGAGCCGAAAAGTCCGGCGATGCCGCAGATCCCGAAGGCCGCCACCGGAAGGATGTCCTTTTTGTCCAGGCGCAGGTCTTTGGAGACCAGGGCGTGGGTTCCGAAAAGCGCCCAGGCCAGCGCCGTACGCCAAAAGGCCACCTCAAAAGGGGCCATGCCGGCCTCGAAGGCCAGCTTGGAGGCCGGGCCGATGAGTCCCCACAGGACGGCGGCGCACAGCACATACGCATATCCGGCGGCCATGACATCTCTCCCTGAAACAAACGGTTACGCGAAGCAGGGTTGCCTACCAGGAATCCGATGCGCAGGCAAAAGGATTTCCCAGGGAGGCCCGGGTATGCATCCCGGCCGAGAGAAACCGGCGGCAAGGCCCCGGGGCTGTACATAGACGGACTTTGGAATATAACTTATCCTCCGAGGTGCAAAAATGACCCGGGACATGACCCGATGCGACACCTGCCCGACCTTGTACGGGCGGGGCGGAGCGTTTCGCGGCGCGACCCCCGGATGCAACACACGACGCCAAGGAGAATCCCATGTCCGACACAACCTGCCCCCCCGATTTCGAGAAGGCCCTGGCCGTTGGCCGCCCGCCCAATGTCGTAAAGCTTTTTCCCCATTCCAAGGCCCTTCTCGTCAGCGGCAAGGTCATTGATCGGGCCATGCGGGAAAAAGGCAAGGCCATGACCATCGCCGCCAACTGCCGAAGCCACATCACCCTGCGCGGGGTGCTTCGGGCCGCCAAACGCGCCGACGCGGCCGTGATCCTGGAAATCGCCAGGTCCGAAGGCGGCGCCAACGCCTACTGCCCCGTGAGCCTGTGGAACCTGGCCCGCCAGGCCGACGCGGTCATGAACGAACTGGGCGTGGCCGTGCCCGTGGCCATCCATGCCGACCACTACGGCATCAAGGCCGAAAAGGATCTGGGCCCGGCCCGGGTGGAGATCCCCTCCCTGTTCGACGCGGGCGTCACCTCCATCGCCATCGACGCCTCCCATCTGCCCGACGCCGAGAACCTGGCCGCCAACATCGCCCTGTCCCCCCTTGTCCCGGCCTGGGCCGGATACGAGACGGAAGTGGGCGAGATCAAAGGCGCTTCCGGCCTGTCCACCCCGGCCGAGGCCCTGTTCCTCATCGCGGGCTTAAACGCCCACGGCATCCATCCCGACTGGATTGCGCTCAATAACGGCACCACCCACGGCATCGAGGCCAGCGCCTCGGGCATCCAGGTGGAGCTGACCGCCAGCATCCACGCCGCCCTGGCCAAGTACGGCCTGTCCGGGGCCCAGCACGGCACCTCGGGCAACTCCTCCGAGCGCCTGCGCGAGATCGCGGCCAAGACCGCCACCACCAAGGCCAACGTGGCCACCGCCCTGCAGATGATTTCCTGGGGGGTCAAGGTCAACGACTACGGCAACGCCATTCTGGACGCCTCCGGCGACCTGGTGAAGGTGCCGGGCCAGGGCGTCTCCGAGGAACTGTGGGCCGAGATGAAGGCCTATGCCGACGCCCATGGGATCAAAGGCGGCAACTATAAAAAGCTCAACATCGTTTTCGAGAACAAGATTCTCGGACAGGCCGCCGATATCCGCGAGCGCATGGTCCAGGCCGTGGAGGACTTCGTGTACGGCCTTCTGGCCGACGTCTTCAACGCCTCGGGCACCGGCGCCATCGGCCGGGCCCTTTTGGCCAAGGCCGGAACCTACGACCTCGGCCCCAAGGCCGCCCGCCTGGAGGATCCGGCCGCGTGGACCCCGGAGAAGGCCGCCGCCCGGGCCAAAAACCTGTCCTCGGACAAGGGCCTGGAAGGGGACTTCGACGACTGATTCCGGTTGCGGCGAAAAAACCGGCCGGGGGATGCGCAACGCTTCCCCGGCCGCCGCATCTGTCGGAGCGCAGCGTCGTCGGGCATCGGGCATCGGGGACGTACCCTGGGGGCGGGTCGTATCGGTTTATAAGTGGAAATAATCGACAACTCGTTGCGTTTTGAAGCTTTGGCCGGTACGTAGTGCATACGGGAGAGAGACCGGGCGGGGAAGCGGAGTCGGCAAGGTCGGAGGTGCTGTGCGTCCAGGGGCAGGCAGACGAGGCCAGACTGATCGGCGAAGGGCCGGATGGGTTTCGGCGCGACGCCGCCGGAGGCCCTGCGTCGTCACGGGGACGTCCGCCGTGGCTGCGGCCCTTTTTTCGGTGTTCGTCCTGGCCCTGGTTCTGGCGGACATGGCGAATCCGTCCCCGGCTGCGGCCCAGCCCAGGTTTCACCACGTCACGGTGGAGGACGGGCTTCCCCAGTCCTCGGTGCTCAATATCACGGTCGATACCCGGGGCTTTTTGTGGATCGGCACCTATGACGGCCTGGTGCGCCACGACGGTTACGAATACCGTGTCCATTACGCCGAACCCGGCAACCCCGACGCCATCTCCGACGCCAATATCCGGGCCGTGTTGCCGGACCTCGACGGTTCCCTGTGGGTGGGAACCAAAAGCGGCGGCCTGAACTTTTTCGACGCCAGGCGCGGCCGGTTCCAACACTACCGTCATGACCCGGACAACCCCCACAGCCTGCCGCACGACGAGGTGCGGGCCCTGTGCCGGGATGCCTCGGGGCTGTTGTGGGTGGGCACCTTCGGGGGGCTGGCCGTCTTTGATACGGCCGGAAAGCTCTTTACGACCTACCGCCAGGCGACGACTCCGGACCAACGCCTGCCCGCCGACGAGATCCTGTCCCTGGCGGCGGGCCCCGGCGGCATGCTCTTCGTCGGCACAAGCGCCGGGCTGTTTCGGTTCGACACGGCGACCAAGACCTTTTCCCCCATGCCCCTGGACGCCCGCCAGCCGGGCGCGGTGACCAACGGGACGGCGCGGGTCGGCCCGCCGGTCGTCGCCAGCCTGTACCTGCAAGGCGGCACGACGCTTTTTGCCGGGACGGAATGGCAGGGCCTCTACGAAATCGATCTGCAAAGCGGCAGCGTGGCGGGGCATCTTCCGGGGCGGGCCGTGTCCTCAACCTTCGTCGATTCCCGGGGCGTGCTGTGGGTGGGCACGGACGCCGGGCTGGCCCAACGGGCCAGGCCCGACGGCCCGTTCGTCATGTACACGCACGATCCCACGGATCCCATGAGCATCTGCGGCAACGACATCCGGGGCATCGTGGAGGACGCCTCGGGCATCCTGTGGTTCGGCAGTTTCACGGCCGGACTCAGCAAGCTTTCGCCCAAGACCCGGGCCTTCGACCTGTATCGGAAGAAATCCGACGACCCCCGGGGACTCTCCGGGGCCGAGGTCAGCGCCGTGACCATGGACACCCGGGGACGCCTCTGGGTGGGCACCCGGGACGGCGGCATCACGGTCATGGACCGCCGGGCGGGCACGCGGCAGGTCTTCCGCCACGATCCAGACGACCCCGGCAGCCTCTCCCAGGACGAGGTCACAAGCCTTTTGCGGGACCGCTCCGGCAGGATATGGGCCGGAACCGCCGACAACGGCCTGAACCTGTACGACGAGCCCTCTGGAGCCTGGAAGAAGTATCGCCACGACCCGGATGATCCTGAAAGCCTGTCCCAGGACAAGATCTGGTTTGTGGCCGAGACCCGCGACGGCATCCTGTGGATCGGAACCAGCAAGGGGGGCCTAAACCGCCTGGATCCGGCCACGGGGAAATGCCGCCGCTACAAGCACGATCCCGGCGACCCGCAAAGCATCAGCCACGACCGGGTGCGGCACATCACCGAGGCCGCGGACGGCGCCCTGTGGATCGGCACCAACAAGGGGCTCAACCGCTTCGACCGGGCCAGCCAGACCTTCCGGCATTGGGACAACGACCCCTCCGATCCGCACAGCCTGTCCAACGACCGGGTCACGCCCATCGTGGAGATGTCGGACGGCATGTTGTGGGTGGGCACGGACAACGGCTTGAACCGCTTCGACCCGAAAACCGAAACGTTCACCCGTTTCACCAAGGCCGACGGCCTTTACAACGACGGCATCCAGGCCATCCTGCGCGATGAGACCGGGGTGTTGTGGATGAGCACCTTCAAGGGCCTGAGCCGTTTCGACCCCGCGGTGGCCGAGTTTCGCAACTACACGTCCAAAGACGGACTCCAGGGCGTGGAGTTCTGGATGAACGCGGACTACCGTGACCCCTATTCCGGGGAGATGTTTTTCGGCGGGGTCAGGGGCCTCAACGGATTCATTCCCGGCGAGGTGGAGAAAAACCCCCACATCCCGCCCGTGGCGGTCACCGCCATCGCCATCACCGACCACCCCCACACCGGGGAAGACGCGGTGGATTTTGTCCGGGAGATCGAGCTTTCCCCCCTGGACCGAGGGTTCACCGTGACCTATGCGGCCCTGGACTTCGCCGATCCGAGCAAGAACCAGTATTCCCATAAGCTCGAGGGCTTCGACCGCGATTACAGCAAGCCCTCGACCCGGCGCTACGCCACCTACACCAACCTCGACCCGGGCCGGTACGTGCTGCACATGCGGGCCTCCAACGACGACGGCATCTGGAACGACACCGGAACATCCCTGATCGTCCGGGTGTTGCCGCCGTATTGGAAGACGTATTGGTTCCGTTTCGGAGTGTTGGCGGCGGCCCTGGGCGGGGTGTGGCTTTTCTACCGGCTGCGGTTGTCGCGGGTGGAGCGCAAGCGGCTGGAGCTGGCGGCCATGGTGGACGAACGGACCCTGGCCCTGCGTCGGGAGATCGAGGAGCGCAAGACGGCCGAGGAACGCCTGCGCGAGGCCAAGTTTTCCGCCGAACAGGCGGCCATGGCCAAATCCGAATTCCTGGCCCGCATGAGCCACGAGATACGCACCCCCATCAACATCATCATGGGCATGGCCGACCTGTTGTCCGAGTCGGGCTTAAGCGACCGGCAGCGCCGGTACGTGAGCTCGTTCCAGTCGGCTGGCGAGCTGCTTTTGGCCATCATCAACGACATCCTGGACTTCTCCAAGATCGAGGCCGGGCGGATCGAACTGGAACATGTGGTTTTTTCCTTGAACGAAGAATTGCGCCGGGTGGCGGATCTGGCGGCCTTCCGGGCCACGGGCAAGGGGCTCGGGTTCTCCTGGGCCATCGCGGACGACGTGCCGGACTTCGTCGTCGGCGATCCGGCCAGACTGCGCCAGGTGCTCATGAACCTTTTGGGCAACGCCCTGAAATTTACGGTCAGCGGCGAGGTGCGCCTGCGCGTGGAACGCAACGCCGCCACGACTCGGACGGGCGGCCCGGGCCCGGGCGAGGGCTTTTTGGCCCGGTTCACCATCACGGACACGGGCATCGGGATTCCGCAAAAAGTGCTGGGGGACATCTTCGAGCATTTCACCCAGGCCGACGTGTCCACCTCCCGCCAGTACGGCGGCACGGGACTCGGGCTGGCCATCTGCCGCAGGCTGGTGGACCTCATGGGCGGCGCCATCAGCGTGACCTCCGAGGAGGGCCAGGGCAGCGTCTTCAGCTTCACGGCCATGCTGGAGGTGGCGCGAACCGGGAGCGTTCCCGACACCTCCCGGCTGGTTGCCCCGGAGACGGATTTCCCGGCCGGGGAGGCGCTGTCCGTGGATCCCCCGGCCTTCCGGCCGCAATTTTCCGGAAAGCCGTCCACCATCCTCCTGGCTGAGGACAACGAGGCCAACCGCAACGTGGTCAGGCTGTTTTTGGCCGATCAGCCCGTGGAGATCTTTGTGGCCGAAAACGGCCTGCAGGCCGTGGAGCTTGTCCGCGACCGGGTTTTCGACCTGGTGTTCATGGATGTGGAGATGCCCGGTATGGACGGGCTTGCAGCCACCCGGGCCATCCGGGACATGGAGCGCCAGTCCGGCCGTCTGGCCACGCCCATCATCGCCTTGACCGCCCATGCCTTCCAGGAGCACCGGCGGCAATGCCTGGAGGCCGG
Organism: Desulfolutivibrio sulfodismutans DSM 3696; assembly: GCF_013376455.1. Taxonomy (GTDB): domain Bacteria; phylum Desulfobacterota; class Desulfovibrionia; order Desulfovibrionales; family Desulfovibrionaceae; genus Desulfolutivibrio; species Desulfolutivibrio sulfodismutans. Next base: position 3,834,481 of record NZ_CP045504.1, read on the forward strand.
ATGCACGGATTTCGTGACCAAGCCCGTGGGCAAGGCCCGGCTCCTTCAGGTGCTCGACGCCTACCTCCCTGGGCGCGGCTTCGACCGGGCGCAGGGCGGCCGCCTGTCGGCGGGCGGCCCGAGTGGGGCTGCCCCCCGGAGGAAGGCGCGGCTCCAGAGGCCTCCGGCGGGGAGACGCCCGGTGCGCCCGGTGCGCCAGGAGCGCCCGGTACGACGGACAAGCGGGTGGTCTACGTCAAAGAGCGCTTGCGGACCATCGTGCCCGTGTTTCTTCGGACCACCGCCCAGGGGCTCACCGACATGCGGGAGGCCCTGGCCCGGGGCGACCTGGAGACGGTGCGCCGGGGCGGCCACAGCCTCAAAGGTTCGGCGGCCACCATGGGGGTTCCCGCCGTTGAGATCCTGGGCCGGGACATCGAGCAGGCCGTGCACGACGGCGACAGGGCGCACCTGGAGGATCTGCTGGCCGAGCTGTCGGCCTGCCTGGAAAACCTCGACATCCGGCTGCGGTAGAACGGGCGTTTTGCCGCAGTATGCGGTGCGGCATGACGCCCAAACCCGTCCCGGCCTCGACAGGCGCGCGCGCTTCCTGCTAGGAATATGTGGAAAGCATCCGTTTCGGCCGCGTCGCGCAGGATGGCCGGGTTGGGGGCGAGTTCGCCCCGTCCCTGACACCCTGACCCCTGGCCGGAACGGACACCAGCCGGGGGGAGCGCATGCTGCTTGGTATCGACGTCGGCGGAACGCACACGGACGCGGTGTTGATCGGCCGCCAGGGTATTGTGGCCATGGCCAAGATCAAGACCGATCACGACAACCTGCTTGTCTCCATCAAAGACGCCCTGGAAAGCATCGTCTCCGTGGCCGGGCCCGAGGGCGTCTCCCGGCTGAACCTGAGCACCACCCTGTCCACCAACGCCATCGTGGAGGGCGACACCGAGCCCGTGGGCATGTTCGTCTCCGGCGGCCCGGGCATCGATCCGGCCCTGTACCGGGTGGGGGACCACTATTTCACGGCCGAAGGCTGCATCGACCATCGGGGCGAGGAGACGGGGCCCCTGGACGAGGCCGCCGTGGACCGGGGGATGGCGGCCTGCCGGGAGGCCGGGGTGTCGGTGTTCGCGGCCGTGTCCAAATTTTCCACCCGAAACCCGGCCCACGAAAACCGCATCAAGGAGCTGGTGCATCCCCTGGCCGACTACGTGGCCATGGGACACGACTTCTCGGGCCGCCTGGGATTCGGGCGGCGCATCAACACCGCCTATTTCAACAGCGCCGTGTGGCGGCTCTATAACCGCTTCGCCGACGCCGTGCAGAAAAGCGTCCTGTCCATGGGGCTGCGGCCGCGCATCAACGTGCTCAAGGCCGACGGCGGCACCATGCCCCTGTCCATGTCCCGGCAACTGCCCATCCAGTCCATCCTGTCGGGCCCGGCGGCCTCGGTCATGGGCATCATCGCCATCTGCGACATCCGCGAGGACGCCGTGATCCTGGACATCGGCGGCACCACCACGGACATGGCCGTGTTCGCAGGCTCGGCCCCCCTGGTGGAGCGCGAGGGCATCGCCATCTCCGGGCGACCCACCCTGGTGCGGGCGCTTCGGGTCAAATCCATCGGCGTGGGCGGCGATTCGGCCATCCACGTCACGCCCCAGGGGGTCACGGTGGGCCCCAAGCGGCTCGGGCCGCCCATGGCCTTCGGCGGGGCGCATCCCACATTGGTGGATGCCCTAAATGTCCAAAACGTCATCGCCTACGGCAACGTGGCCGCCTCGTTTACGGGCATGGCCGCCCTGGCCGAGGGCTCGGGCCTGGACCCCGAAACCCTGGCCGACTACGCCATCGCGGCGGCCGTGAACAAGATCCGCGAGGAGGTGGCCGGGTTCGTGCGCGAGATCAACGACCGTCCGGTCTATACCATCTACGAGATGCTCGAAGGCCGCAAAGTGGCCCCCACCAAGGTCTACGTCATGGGCGGCCCGGCCCTGGCCCTCTCCGCCCTTTTGCAGGACGCCTTCTCCCAGGAGGTGGTGGTGCCGGAGAACTTCGCCGTGGCCAACGCCGTGGGCGCGGCCCTGGCCCGGCCCACCTTTTCCGTGGAGCTTTTCGCGGACACGGCCCGGGGGCGCATGGTGGTTCCGAGCCTGGGGCTGTCCCGGGAGGTGGGCCGGGACTACGATCTGGCCGCGGCCGAGGCCGACGCCACGGCGCTTTTACGGGAGCATGTCCGCTATCTCGGGGCGGAGGATGACGAGGCCCCGGTGGAGACGGTGGAGCGGTCATCGTTTAACATGGTGGACGATTCGACCTTTCTGGGGCGCAACATCCGGGTGGTGTGCCAGGTCAGGCCGGGCGTTTTGCCGCAGTATCGGGAGGCGGTCACGTGTCCGTGCTGAAAGCGGCCCGCGAACTGGGCATCGTGTTCTTCCCGGCCTTTGACTGGGCCATCTCCCCCACCCATCCCGAACGCCAGGAGCGGCTGCTCTATACCCTGGACCAGCTTAAGGAGGAGGGGGTTTTCGACATCCCTGGCATCCGCGAATACAAACCCGAGGTGGCCGGGGAAGCCGACGTGGACCGGGTGCATTTTTGTTTTCCGGAGACTTCCGGGGTGGTCAGCCCCTCGCACCTGGTGTCCGCCGGGGGGGCCATCCGGGCCGGACGGCTTTTCATGGAGAAAAAGGCCGCCAAGGCCTTCGCCATGGTCCGCCCGCCCGGGCACCACGCCATGAAATGCGTGCACGGGGCCAGGGGCTTTTGCAACATCAACATCGAAGCGGTGATGATCGAGCGGCTGCGCGAGGAATACGGGCCGCTTCGGGTGGCCATCGTGGACACGGACTGCCACCACGGCGACGGCACCCAGGACATCTACTGGAACGATCCGGACACGCTTTTCATCTCCCTGCACCAGGACGGCCGCACCCTCTATCCGGGCACGGGCTTCGCCCACGAGTTGGGCGGCCCGGGGGCGTTGGGGGCCACGGTGAACGTGCCCCTGCCGCCGGGCACCTCGGACGAGGGGTTTTTGTATGTGGCCGAGCACCTCATCCGGCCGCTTCTGGACGATTTCAAACCAGACCTGGTGGTCAACTCCGCCGGGCAGGACAACCACTTTTCCGACCCCATCACGGACATGGCCTTTTCCGCCCAGGGCTACGCCAAACTCACGGAGATCGTGAACGCCGACCTGGCCGTGCTCGAGGGCGGCTATTCCATCCAGGGCGCGCTGCCCTACGTGAACCTGGGCATTGTCCTGTCCATGGCCGGGCTGGACTATTCCCATGTGCGCGAACCGGGGTTCGAGCCGTCCCGGGTGCGCCAGGGCTCGGCCGTCACGGACTACATCAGGCGGCAGTGCGTGGACATCCGCAAGCTGGCGAAAAACCCGCCGCCCAGGCAGCGTAGCGGCGAGATGGTGGGGGAGTGGTTCGTGCGACGGAAAACGCTTTATTACGACACGGACCACATCACGGAATACCAGACCGAGAGCGTGCTGGTGTGTCCGGACTGCCCGGGGGTGCTCAAGATCGAGTCCGAGTCGTCGCGCACGCCGCTTTGCCTGGGGGTGCAGATACCGATCCGGGCCTGCCCACGCTGCCGGTCCGAGGGGGAGCGGGTCTTCGAGGAAGGGGCGAAAAGCGGGCGATACAAGGTGTCGCGGCTCATCGACCGGGCCGGGAAGCGGTACGAGAGGGTCGGTGGGTAGGGCGGATTGAAACGGCGCGTCAACCCGGCCCTGGAGCCCATCCCCTTTTCCCGTGATGCGTACGACCACCACGGTGCGGCGGATTTCGTAGCCCGGGTGCTCACGGAAGGGGTCGAGGTCTACAAGGCCGGGCAACTCGGCTAGCAGCCGACTTCCCAAGATAAAACGCCCCCGTCCGGAAATCCCGGGCGGGGGCGATGTTCTTCGTGTTTTGCGGCTGCGGCGGCCTTAGAGCGCCCCCAGCACGGCCCCAAGCGCCGAGGCGAAGCGGGCCAGATCCTCGCGCGGGATGGTCAAAGGCGGCAGAAGCCGCAAGACCCGCTCCTGGGTCAGGTTCAAGACGAACCCCCGGTCCAGAAGCTCCCGCCACACCGCCTGGCCCGGAAAGGCCAACTCGATGCCGATCATAAGCCCCATGCCGCGCACGCCTGCGATCTTGTCCGGATAGGTCTGGCGCAAGTCCGTAAAAAGCCCCCAGGCGTAGTCGCCCACGCGTTTGGCCCGGTCGTCGATCCGCTCCCGGACCATGACCTCCAGCACCGTGGCCGCCGCCGCCGACACCAGTGGCGTGCCGCCGAACGTGGTGGCATGGCTACCGGGCACGAACCCGGCCGCCACCTCGTCCGTGGCCAGAAGCGCCCCCATGGGCAGCCCGTTGGCCAGGGCCTTGGCGCAGGTGAACATGTCGGGCGTGACGCCGTAGTGCTGGAAGGCCCAGAACTTGCCCGTGCGGCACATGCCGGACTGGATTTCATCGATCATGAAGAGGATGCCCCGCTCCCGGCAAAGCGCCGCCAGGCCGGATACGTAGTCCCTGGGCAGCGGATTGACCCCGCCCTCGCCCTGGATGACCTCGATCAAGACCCCGGCCGTTTCGGGCCGGATGGCGCTGCGCACGGCGTCCAGGTCGCCCCAGGGCACGGTGACGAACCCCTCGGGCAGCGGCGCGAACCCGTGCTTGATCTTGTCCTGGCCGGTGGCCGTCAGCGTGGCCAGGGTCCGGCCGTGGAACGAGCCGGAAAGCGTGATGATCTCGTACGCCTCCCGGCCGCGCACCTCGCGCATGAAGCGCCGGGCGAGCTTGATGGCCCCTTCGTTGGCCTCGGCCCCGGAGTTGCAGAAAAAGGCCTTGCCGCAGTGACAGGTGGCCAGCAGACGTTCGGCAAGCTCAACCTGTTCGCGCTGAAAAAACAGGTTGCTCACATGCACCAGCTCCCCGGCCTGTCGGCGGATGGCCTCGGTCACCTCGGGATGGCAGTGACCCAGGTTGCACACCGCAATCCCGGCAAGAAGGTCCACGTATTCCCGTCCGTCCAGGTCGAACAGCCGGGAGCCCTGGGCCCGAGAGACAGCCAGCGGATAGCGGCCGTAGGTCCGCATCACGCTTGCCTCGTCCCTGGCCCGTAGCGCCGAAAACGCGTCAGCCATGGCCATGTCCTCCACTAGGGTTGGATGATCGGGCGAACCCTTATTCGCCCGTATGCCCGAATCCGCCCGCCCCGCGTCCGGTGTCCGACAGCTCGTCGGCGGCCAGGATCTCGGCGGTGAAAACGGGCAAAAACACAAGCTGCGCGATGCGCTGGCCAGGGCGCACCGTGCGCGGCTCAGAAGCGGTGTTGAGCAAAAAGACCATGATCTCCCCCCGGTAGTCCGGGTCGATGACCCCCACGCCCTGGGCCACGGTCAGGCCGTCTTTGGCCCCCAGGCCGCTGCGGGAGAACACGAAGCCCGCAATGCCCGGTCGGCCGATCTCGATGGACAGGCCGGTGGGGATGGCGGCGCGCTCCCCGGGGGCGATGGCCACCTCGACGGAAAGGGCTGCCGACAGATCCAGCCCGGCGCTTTGGTCCGTGCCCCGGTGCGGGGGCGAGGCTGTGTCCCGGAGATATTTGACGCGCACGGGCACGGGCTTGACGAGCTGGCAGGGCATGGGGCGACTCCGTGCGGTTTGCGGGTGAAAACGGAAAGGAAGGCACGCTATCCCCTTTCGTCCCAAAGGGGAAGAGGGGCGACGGAACCGCCCAGGCTGTCGGAAACCGCCAGTATGAAGCGGTGCGGCTGCTGCAGAACCCGGGGGATATGATTGCCCCCGGCCGACCTCTTCCCGTGCTGTGCGCCGGAAGAGGTCGGCCGGAAAGAAAGGGGTGAAAGGCCCCGGTTCGAAAACCGGGGCCGGGTCGTCAATACCCCGGCCGGGCCAGGAAGGTCAGGGCCAGCACCCGGTTGATAAGCAGCCGCTCAGGCTTGACCTCGGGAACCTCCTCCCCGGCCCGAAGCGTGGTGATCACCGCCCGGCCCAGCACCAGCCGGCCTTCTCGGCCGTCGGCCATGAGGGTGCGCAGTCCCCAGATGTTGTGGTAGACCGCCGGTTTTCCTTGAAATTCCCCGACATAGAGCATGATGTGCCCGCGCATCCACACCAGGGTGGCAAACGGCACGGCCCGGGACCGGATGGCGTCCTCCTTCTGGGCCGGGGTGAGCTCCTCCAGGGACATGGTGGGGCCCGCCTTGGCCTGGGCGCTGGAATTGCGCGGCAGGTAGATGCCAAAGGGGGCGAACAGGTCGCGGACCATGGACGAGCAGTCGCGTTTGTCGTCAATGCCGCCCCAGCCGTAGGTCTGGCCCATCATGCGGTCGGCCACCTGGGCGATCTGGCGGGGCGTGGCCGCAAGGGGCATGGGGGCCGCGTCCTGGGCCGTCAGGGTGGTCTGGCGCAGGACGGCCAAGCCTCCCGGGCCGGGCGCGGGGACCAGCACGCTTACGCCCTGGCCGGACTTCCCGGCCAGGGGCAGCACGCAGCCGATGTCCGCCGCCTGTCCGCCGGGCAGGGGCACGTTGTCCCGGATGACGGCGGCCAGGGGCGCGGCCATAAACTCGCGCATGAAGGCCTCATCCACATAGGCCGCGTCCGGGGCCGGTATCCAGCCGAAGGTGTAGGGCGTCTCCACCAGGAGCCAGGAACCGTCGCGGGTGGCGTGGAACACGTACAGGGGCGTGCCCAGGTGCACGGCCGAGTGTTGCAGATAGTCGAAGGGATAGCCCTCGCCGGGCTGGCTCGGATCGTTGAACCGGGCCCCGGCCGTGGGCATGGCCCGGATGCTGGTGTTGTGGACGGCCACGGCCTGGCGAGCCAGGCGGGGGAAGCCGCGCAGATCGGCCTCGCGCTCCATGTTTGCGGCCCAGGCCGGGTCGCGGGGGCGGTTTTTTTCGTCGAAGCCCGGGGACTTTTTGTATTGCGCAAAAGGTTCCAGAACGGATTTGAGGCTGTAGCCCGGCTTTTCCTGGGTCCAGGGCTTGAACTGGGAGGCCGTGAACTCGTCCAGGCGCATGGCGGCCTGTTCCTTGCTCAAAAGGGGCTTGTCCGGGGAGTTTTTTTCGGCAAACCACATGGTTTTCTGGGGGATGACCCGCAGATCCTCCACCTCGCCCTGGCCGCGTACGGCGGTGGGCTGGGGGGTCGGGGCGGTCTTCGGGGCGCATCCGGCCAGGATGGCGAACAGGACAAGGACAAGGGCGGACAACCGACGGTTCATGAACACGGGCTCCTTGGGGCGGTGGCGGATTCGGCGTCGCCCGGCGCGGGCTGGACCTGGGCTTTTTCTTGACGCAAGACGTCCCGGTTGTCTATCCGGAAACGCATCGGGGATGGCCTGGGACGCGGCGTAAAAAGCGCGCCGGAACATGGCGGCGGGCCGCAGGTCGGGACAGGGAGGCGAGCATGGCCATATCCGCCCCAGGGCGCGGCCCGGGGGCCACAAAACACGTCGTGGCCACGGCCACGGCGCGGCAGACGGCGGCGGCCTCGCGTCTGGTGGCGAGCATGCTCGATATGCCCGTGCCGGTTTGCGTCCGCCTCAGCCGTCGGGCCGGGGGCGTGATCCTGCGCATGCTGCCGGCACGGGGCCTGGAGATCGTGGTTCCGGCGGGTTTCAACCTTGAGCTTTTGCCCGTGGCCGTGGAGTCGCGGCGGACCTGGATCGAGGACGCGGCGGCCAGGCTTGCGGCCTCGGGGGAACTGCCGGGGCTTTTGCCCGTGCTTATGCCCCGGCGCATCCCCCTGACGGCGCTTGGGCTGGAATACCGGGTGGACTATCTTGCCCGCGAGGCGGCGGGCCGGACCTGCCGGGTGCGCGAGATGGGGGCCGGGCGTCTGGCAGTGTCCCTGGCCGGGCCCCAGGTCGGGAGTGTGGCGGGCGGCGAGCCCCTGGAGTCCGCCCGGCAGGCGCTGTGCGCCTTTGTGAAGGCCAAGGCCGGGCCGCTTCTGGTTTCGGCCCTGCGCCAGACGAGCCAGGAGACGGGCTTGCCCTTCGTCTCGGCCCGGGTCCGGCAGCAGCGCACCCGCTGGGGAAGCTGCACGGCCGGAGGGCGGGTGAGCCTCAATGTCAATCTGGCCTTTCTGCCCGCCGTCCTGGCCCGCTACGTGTTCATCCACGAGCTGTGCCACACCCGGCATCAGGACCATTCCCCACGCTTTTGGGGGGCCGTGCGGGCCATTGTGCCCGACTGCCGGGAACTGGATGCAGCCCTGCGACACGGGGCGCACTACGTGCCCTTGTGGTTCTCGCGGGGGATTACGGGGCCTTTGTCGTAACCAATTCGACGCTGCAGCATGAGAAAAAGGCCGTGGTCACGTCCCCCATTTCATCCGGGACGCACACCACACGGCCCTTGACGCCTGCGTCCAGAAGCGGGATGAAGAAGCGGCAGGCCTTCGCCAGTTCTTCGGGGGCAAGCGGCGGGGCCTGGCTTTGGAATCGCAGGAAGTCTCCGGACGACCCGAGTTCCAGATGGGTCGCGCCAAGGCCGCCAAGCAGCTCCATGATCGCGTTTTTGAGGATGTCTTCCAGTTCCCCTAACCGTGCGAAGCTGATCTCCGGTCCAAACTGGAATTCACCGACGAGAATACATCCGGTATCGTGCATGCGTTTCTCCGGGAAACGCGCATAGCATACGGAGCCATTGCCGTAAACGACGGGCGGGGCGAGAATGCCCGCCATGAGAATCCGCCGGGAGCATCCGGCAAGGAGGCCAGGTGGCCGCAAGAAAACGGAGCAACGACGACGGAAACTATCAGGATGATGAGGCGGGCCAGGGCCGCGAACAGGCCATGGACGTCAGCCCGGCGGCGGTGATCAGGCTTTTTCGGGAACGCAAAAGGCCCCTGTCGGACAACGAGGTGGTGGATGGCCTTCGGGCGGGCCGGGTGCGCCGCCAGCAGGTGCGCGATATCCTGGACGATCTGGTTGAGGAAGGACGGCTGATTCGCATCGACCGGGCCTACGGCCTGACCGAAAGCATGAATCTGATGGTCGGGCGCTTGGAAATCCAGCGTTCCGGGGTGGGCTACGTCATCCCCGACGACAAGCGCCGCAAGGATCTGTTCATCTCCCAAAGGGACATGGGCGACGCCTGGCACGGCGACCGGGTGGCCGCCGCCGTGACCCGGGAGCGCACCGGGAAAAATCATGAGGGCCGGGTGGCCCGCATCCTCGAGCGGGGCCACAACGCCTTTCCGTGCCGGGTGATCAAACGCATGGGCAAGGATCTTTTTCTGTGCCGTCCCACGGACCCCCGCCAGCCCATGAGCTTCATGGCCGATTACCGCCCTGCGGCCGGGGGCAAAGAGCCCTCCCTGGAGGACATCATCACGGTCACGGCCGGGGAGAAGCTGGAATACCGCATCTATTCCGGCTCGGCCACGGCCCTTTTGGGCCCTCAGCGCGACGCCGCCGTGCAGGAGAAGCTGGTCAAGATCAACCACGAGGTGCCCTCGACCTTCCCCCGGCGCACCCTGGCCGAGGCCGGGGCCCTTCCCGAAGAACCGGGCGAGGCCGATTTCGCCGGTCGCCAGGATCTGCGCAAGGTGCCCTTCGTGACCATTGACGGGGCCAAGGCCCGGGACTTCGACGACGCCGTGCATGTGGAGAAAATTTCCCGGGGCTACCGCCTGCGGGTGGCCATCGCCGACGTGTCCCACTACGTGCCCGAGGGTTCAGCCCTGGACAAGGAGGCCCTGGAACGCGGCAACTCCTACTATTTCCCCCAGTCCGTGGAGCCCATGTTCCCCGAGCGGCTCTCCAACGGGCTGTGCAGCCTCAATCCCCATGTGCCCCGGCTGGCCATGGTGGCGGACATGAAATTCTCCGACAAGGGGATCATCCGGGAGTCCGTCTTCTATACGGCGGTGATCCAAAGCGCGGCCCGCCTGACCTATGCCCAGGTGAACCAGGGGCTTTTATTGGGCGACGAGGAGGCGCGCAAGACCATGGCCCCGGTTATGCCCATGCTGGAAAAGGCCGAGAAGCTGGCCCGGCTGCTGCGCGGCCTGCGCCAGGAGCGCGGCACCCTGGACTTCGATCTGCCCGAGCCGGAAATCCATTTCAATCTCGACGGCGAACCCGTGGACATCCGGCCCCGGGTGCGCCATTTCGGGCACCAGATCGTTGAGGAATTCATGATCGCGGCCAACGAGGCCGTGGCCAGGTTTCTCACGGAACAGGAAACGCCCCTTTTGTACCGCATCCATCCCGATCCCGACCCGGCCAAGCTTGAGGCCCTGTTCAAGCTTTTGGGAACCACCAGCCTGGCCACGTCGCTTCCGGCCGAGCCCGGCCCGGGCGACCTGAACCTGATGTTGCGCGCGGCGGCGGAGACGGACCTGGATTTTCTGGTCAGCCGTCTGGCCCTGCGCACCATGATGCAGGCCTCCTATTCCCCGCGCCATGAAGGGCATTTCGGGCTGGCCTCGGTCTGCTACTGCCATTTCACCTCGCCGATTCGACGCTATGCCGACCTTATCGTCCACCGGGCCATCAAAAAGGCCCTGGCCGGAGAGGGCCCGGGCTGGATCAGCCCGATCAAGCTCCAGAAGGCGGCCGAGCACTTAAGCCGCCGGGAGCGGGTGGCCATGGAGGCCGAGCGCGAGATTTTAAAGCGCATCACGGTGCTCTTTCTGGAAGACAAGGTGGGGCAGGAGTTCACCGGGGTCATCGGGTCGCTGGCCGACTTCGGGTTCTGGGTGGAGCTCAAGGAGGTCATGGCCGAGGGCATGGTCCGGCTGTCCACCATCACCGACGACTATTACGGATTTTTTCCCGAGCGCCAGGAGCTTTTGGGCGAACGCACGGGGCGGGCCTTCCGGCTGGGGCAGACCATCACCGTGGAGCTGATGGATGTGGGCATCGACCGGCTGGAGGTCAATCTGCGGCTGCTCGAGGGCGGCGAGATGGGAGAGCCCGGGGGCAGGAAGGGCAAGCCCCGGGCCGCCGGATCCTCCAAGTCGGGGCGTTCTGGCCGGTCGGGCCGGTCAGGCGGCTCGGGAGAGCAGGGCAAGTCAACGAAGTCGAAGCGGTCGAAAAAAACGTCCGCAGCGCCCGGCGCAGGTGCCGCGCCAAGGACCGCACAGGCGGCCGAGTCCGGCGACGCGCCGAAGCGGTCGAGCTCGTCGCGCCGCAGGGGCCGGAGGCGGAAGCGGTAGGATGTGACTTTGCCGGGCTCGGGCGCGGCGGCGTGGTGCGGCGGAGATGGCTTCACCGCCCGGGGATTCCAAAGGGGACGTGTCCCCTTTGGCCGCCGGAGGCATCCCCCCGGCCCGGGTGTCCGCTGGTCAGCCGGGCCCAGGTGGCCGCTTGTCAGCCGGGCTCGGGGCCTGCGACACGGCGCGGCGTCAGGCCATGCGTCGCTTCGCTCGGGCCTGCCTGCCGCGCCCTGCGCAAACCCCTCGCCCGGCCTGGGAGCCCTGGCCGATAGGCGATCAACCGCACGAAGCGGCGGCGGTCATCCGCAAAGAAGTGCAGCGGCGATCATCCGCACGAAGCGGCGGCGGCCATCCGCAGAGAAGTGCAGCGGCGGTCATCCGCAAAGTGATGCCGGGGCGGCCATCCGCACAGAGGTGTAGCGGCGGAAATGGGCTTCACCGTTCGGGGATTCCAAAGGGGACGTGTCCCCTTTGGCCGCCGGAGGCTTTCTTACGACCCCTGGCCCATCCACCCCTGCATACCCCACGCCCTGCTACTTTTTGGGCGATCCGAGGTACAGTTCCTTGGGCAGTCCGGGTTCGAGCTGGTAGCGGGCGATTTTTTCCCAGAAGTAGGTGTCCCCGTCCTTGCCCAGGGCCCAGAAATCGAAGTCCCAATCTTCCCGGCGATCCCCATATTCATTAAGAGCCAGCCAGCCCGTGACCCCGTAGGTGCGCTCGGCCAGAAGCGGGATGAACCGCTTCAGCGTGGCCGGGTCCAGGGCTTCGGCGGTCTGGGCGGCCAGGAAGGCCAGCCAGGCCGCGTCGTAGGCCGCCGCGCTCTGGGGGTCGGGGAACTGGTCCGTCTCTTTGGCGATGCGCCGTTCGATCTGGGTGTAGACGTTGGCCCCTCCCTCGCCGTAGCGCGGGGCGGTGAACCGGGTGCGCAGGGCGAAGGCCGCGCTTTCGGGGTCTTTGGCGATGTCGTCGTTTAAGGCCGTGGCGTCGCTGCCGAACCAGGGAAGTCCGGCCAGGACCGGATGCTTGGCGGCGAGCTTGAAGATGGGCGCCACCTCGCCTCCGCCCACGAACACGATGGCCGGTTTGGCCTTGGGATTGGCGGCCCGGATGTTTTCCGTCTCCCTGGCCAGTTCGTCCAGGATGGCCGCATAGTCCGTGCGGTCGGGATTGTAGCGCGTTCCGGCCGCCGCCTCGCCGCCGAGCTGCTTGAAGCGGGCCTTGGCGTGGACCACCAGCTCGTCGCCCACGGTGTCGCCGCGCCACAGGGGGATCATGACCGTGTGGCCCTCCTGTTTGATCAGCGCGGTCAGGGCCTCGGCCTGATAGGTGTTGGAGGGGCACAGGCGGAACAGCAGATCGTCTTTTCTGGCCAGGTATTGGGCGGCGCTGCCGTAGCTTATGAGCGCGATGCCCTTTTGAGAGGCGAACTCCTCCACGGCGGCGGTCTCGTCGTCGCTGGCCGGGCCGACGACCAGCCGGATGCCCTTGTCTGTCAGCCGTTTGAGGGCGGCCAGGGCCTTGCCGGGGTTGGAGCCCGTGTCTTCGATGGCGATGGAAAAGGATTCGCCGGACCCGGCGCCAGCCAGGTAGCTACGGATATCGGTTTCGGCCAGCTTCAGGGCGGCCTGGGCGGTGCGGCCCCTGGCGGCCAGGGGGCCGGTCAGGGGCACGAGCGCCCCCAGGGTGTATCCGCCTTTCTGGGCCATGGCCTGGGGCGCGCCAAGGATCATGGCCGCAACCAGGATCAGGAGGGCGGCCGCGAGGCGGCCCGGACGGGAACGGCCCTTATCGGGCGACAGGGTGGGGTGCATGACCGTCTCCTTGCGGGACTTGTGTTTCTTGGGCAATGATAGACGCAAACGCGGCAAAAGGAAACCGCGCGGCAGGTGTCTTTCTTTTTGCCGGGGCATTGGGTACCACGGGGCAACGAAACAGTTTCTTGCCGGTTCGCCGACACGGGGGAAAAAAAGGTGCGTATCCTCATCGTCGAAGACGACCTGGAGGCGGCGGCCTACATGGCCAAGGGACTCAGGGAGAGCGGCTATGCCGTGGACCATGTGGCCGACGGCAAGGAGGCCCTGTACCGCATCGCGGCCGAGACCCACGACGCCATGGTCGTGGACCGCATGCTGCCCGGGGTGGACGGCCTGACCATCATCAAAACCATGCGGGCCGCCGGGAACAAGACCCCGGTGCTCATCCTGAGCGCCCTGGGCGATGTGGACGACCGGGTCAAGGGCCTCAAGGCCGGCGGCGACGACTACCTGACCAAGCCCTATGCCTTTTCCGAGCTTCAGGCCCGGCTGGAGGCGCTTTTGCGCCGGGGCGGGAGCGAGGCGGCCGAGACGTCCCTGCGGGTGGCCGACCTGGAGCTGGATCTGGTGTCGCGCACGGCGGCCCGTTCAGGACGCCCCATCGAACTCAAACCCAAGGAATTCCTGCTTCTGGAATACCTCATGCGCCACGCCGGGCATGTGGTCACCCGGACCATGCTTCTGGAAAACGTCTGGGATTATTCCTTCGACCCCCAGACCAACGTCATCGACGTCCACATAAGCCGCCTGCGCCACAAGATCGACAGGGACTTCGACAAGCCGCTCCTGCACACCATTCGCGGCGCGGGGTACACCATTCGTGATCCCCGGTAGGATCGTCCGGTCCACGGCCTTTCGGCTGGCCTTTTTGTACATGGCCCTGTTCGGAACCTCGGTGCTGGTGCTTTTGGGGTTCATCTACCATTCCACCGCCGGATTCATGGACCGCCAGACCGACGAGACCATCAACGCCGAGGTCCGGGGGCTCACGGAGCAATACAGCCAGCAGGGGCTTTCCGGGCTGGTGCGGGCCATCGAATCCCGCGTGGCCCGGGACAAAAACGGCGGCGGCCTGTATCTGCTCACGGACTGGAAGTTCTCCCCCCTGGCCGGAAATCTCAGGGAATGGCCGGACTTCGACGCCACCCAGGACGGCTGGGTGGACACCGGGTTGCGCGAGGCCGACGGCGAACGCGTGTTCGCCCGGCTGAAATATTTTCTTTTGCCCGGCAACCATCATCTGCTGGTGGGCCGGGACGTGGCCGAGCGCAACACCGTGGAAGACCTGATCATGGACGCCCTGGTGTGGGGCCTGGTGATCACCGTGGCCATGGGCGGCCTGGGCGCGGTGCTCATGACCCGGGGCATGCTCGGCCGCCTGGACGTCATCAACCGGGCCAGCCGGGAGATCATGCGCGGCGACCTCACCCGGCGCATCCCGGCCAAGGGCACGGGCGACGAGTTCGACCAGCTCACCGGGAACTTAAACGACATGCTGGATCGCATAAGCGGCCTCATGGACGGCGTGCGCCACGTCAGCGACAACATCGCCCACGATTTGCGCGGGCCCCTCAACCGCATTCGGACCCGGCTCGAACTGGCCCTGCCCGAAAATGGCGCGGACAGCGCCAACCGCAAGGTGCTGGAACGCACCATCGCCGACATCGACGAGGTGCTGGGGGCGTTTCACGCCATCCTGACCATCTCCCAGGCCGAGGCCGGGAGCCGCCGCGAAGAGTTCGCCGTCCTTGACCTGGCCCGGCTGGCCGAGGATGTGGCCGAACTCTATGAGCCATTGGCCGAAGACAAGGGCCTGCGGCTGTGCGTGAACCTGTCCCCGGGAGTGGCCGTGTCCGGCAACCGGCATCTTTTATCCCAGGCCCTGGCCAATCTGGTGGACAACGCCATCAAGTACACCCCGTCCGGCGGCGAGGTGGGGGTGGAGCTCACGAGCGGCCCGGACGGCCCGGAGCTGGCCGTGAGGGATTCGGGACCGGGCGTGCCGCCCGAGCACCGGCAAGCCGTTCTCGAACGCTTCCACCGTCTGGAGTCAAGCCGCAACGCCCCGGGCAGCGGCCTGGGATTGAGCCTGGTGGCCGCCGTGGCCAAGCTGCACGGGGCGACCCTGGTGCTCGCCGACGCGCAGCCCGGGTTGCGCGTGTCCCTGGCCTTCCCGCCGGTCGAGCAGGCCGCCCCCATCGTATGAAAAATCATTCATTCTGCGGCAATCCCTGTGTCATCTTCGCGGCGTAGGACATACTCACCCGAACGGTTGACCCCCGGTCGGGGAGGGGTGCGGGTTACACGCCACGCCGAGCCCCGAAGCCGCACCCTCTGCCTTGCGATTCTCCCGGGACACGACCCGGGGCACGTTCGCAAGGTTTTCTCCTCCCTCCTTGATTTCGGCCCCCGTTTCCTGCGGGGGCCGAGTTTTTTTGGGGGGAGCCCCCGGGGGGAAACTTTTTTTCAAAAAAGTTTCCCCCCGAACCCCCCTTCAAAAAACTTCGTCGCGCTTCGCGTCCGCGCGCGAGCGCAATCGTTCTTTTCGGGGGCAGGGGATGGGCGGCAAGTCTCTCGCCGACGCGTCCTAATCGTCGCGGCGGTATTTGGAGAATTCGGAGAAGGCCCGGCTTTTGGCCCGGTTTTTTCCTTTGATTTCGTCGAGCAGGGAGCCGCGCAGGTCGTTGACCTCCACCATGCCCGTCCGGGGCTTGGCGGTGCGGGGCGTGGCGAAGGATGGTCCCAGATCCTTGAGGTCGCTGGGCGTAAAGGAGGCGGGCGAGGCTGGCGCCGGAGCGGGCGGCGGCGCTTCGGGCTCCAGGGTGAATTCGCCCGGGTCCGGCTCTGCGGGAATCTCGTCCGGGGCATTGAGGTACGCCGGAGGCTCGGGCAACTCCTGCCCGCGTTCGGCCAAAAGGATACGAATCTGCCTCAGTTCGGCCAGCATTTCCTTTTGCGCCGCGAGGATGTCGCGAAGAACGGATTCCATGGACCCGGGGCTAGCACGATCCGGGCCGGGGGTAAAGTGATGTCGGCAGCCTGATTTTTTTCTTTGACCGCTTTTTTTCAAACAAAATAGCCGCTACCCGGTAAAGCAAGGATGACCGCCCTGTTCCCGTAACCCGCCAAAACGGCGGCACAACCCATGTGAGGCGTCCCGTGAACGACATTTTGGAGCAAACCAGTGCGCTCATTGAGGATCTCGGCCACGACGAGGAGCCTGTCGGCATTTTCTACACCGACGCCGAGCCCGGCGACGGCTTCGTCCCCAAGCCGGGGGTTCCCTTCAACATCGAGATGGAGGCCAAAAACGAGATCGACTGGAAGGGCCTGTGGGGGAATTTTTCCTGTGTGCTGGGCAAGGTCTGGCTGGCCAGACGCCAGAGAAAACCCGCCTATTTCGAAGCGACGCGCTACGGCTGCCCCGGCGGTTCCTTTTTTCTGGGGTTCCACAAACCCCAGATCCACTTCCTGGACCATTACATCTCCCTGGGCATCCCAAACGTCACCGAAGGGGAGTTCTATCTCCCCTCGCCGCAGCATGTGCGCGCCTTCTTCGACGCCATCGACCCTCGCCCGGCTCCGGCCCGGTTTTGCGTCATAAAGCCCCTGTCGCTTTTTTGCGGCGGCGAAACACCCGAACTGGTGGCCTTTTTCTCCCGGGGCGAGGTGCTGGGCGGGCTGTGCCAACTGGCCTTTTTCGCCACCGGCGACCCGGACGTGGTGGCCCTGCCCTTTGGTGCGGGATGTTCCAACCTGGTCACCTGGCCCCTGCGCTATCTGGAGACCGGACGGCCGCGCGCGGTGGTGGGCGGCATGGACCCGTCGTGCCGCAAGTTCCTCAAGGCCGACGAACTGAGCTTTTGCGTGCCTATTGCGCTGTACCGGACCATGCTGGCGGCCCGGCCGGAGTCGTTTCTGAAAACCAAGACCTGGGCCGGGGTGCGCACCAAGGTGCTGCGCAGCCGCAGGGCCTGGGGCGAGATGCCGGAAGACTGATCGGGTACAAGTGTCAGCGATGTTCCCGGTTGCACATCCCCCAGGCCTCCCCGCGCGTCCTTCCCCTGCGCTACGCCAGGGGGAGCCGTCCGGTTTTGACGAAGTCCTCGACCAGACCGAACACCAGTTCGTTGCCCCGGAAGTTGGCGGCCTGGATGGCGGCGCGCCGGGCGGGCAGTTCGGCTTCGAAGTCGTGGATCATGGCCGCATCCAGGTTTTTCATGTCCAGGTAGCGGCCGTAGCCGAGTTTTTCCAGGTAGGCGGCGTTTAGGTGCTGTTCCACGGCCCCGCCCACGGGCAGGGAGATGACGGGCTTGCCGTAGTAGAGCGCCTCGGAGATGAGGTTGTGGCTGCCGCCGCAGATGACGTAGGCGCAACTCGACAGATCGGCCAGAAGCCCCTCCTCGGAATAGCCCCGGAAGGTCAGGTTCCCGTCCACGCGGTCCACCTTGTAGCCGTAGACCCGGCATTCCCGGGGCAGGGTTTTGAGAAAAGGCACGAAGGCGTCGCAGATGGAGCAGCTTTGGTAGACCAGGATGTGGTCGCCGCCCGAGGGCGTGTGGCGAAAGACGCTGTCGCGCAGAAGCGGCGGCGCGATGCGGGCGTTGAGGCCGGGTTTGACCGGCGGCTGGTAGAAGGAGATGGCGAGGTAGTCCGTGCAGTTGCTGAAAAGCAGGCGGATGGAGGCCAGGATGCCGTAATAGTCCAGGCGCATGCCGGCCGGGATGTCGTGGACGCAGGAGGAGATGACGTGCTGGTGGTCCAGCGACAGGCAGGGGATGTTCGCCCGTTTGGCCGCGATGGGCACGAAATATTCGTAGTCGGAGATGGCCGCGTCGGGCCTAAATTTGTCGATAAGCCGCGCCAGGCGGTCCAGTTCCCGGCCGCGCCGGGCGAAGGTGCGCGCGGCCAGCCCCAGGGTGGCCAGGGTGTCCACCTTGTAGTTTTTGTAGCGGGTGCCAGGGTTGGCGAAGCGCTCCACGCGCCACTCGCGGGAGAGCAGACCGGCCCCTTCCTCGCTTGAGACGAACAGGAACTCGTGGTGCGGCAGATGCCGGGCGATGACCGTGGCCCGGATGGCGTGGCCGTGCTGGGAGCCGTGCACCCCGTAGAGGATTTTGGCCATGAGGGTCTCCTTGGCGTGGCGTGAAAACGGCGTAGCGAAAACGGCGCAGTGAACGCCGCGCGCCGCGAGGGCAGGCCTACCGGGAAACGGGCGTAAGGGCAACAGGCCCGGCCGCCGTCCCCAGGCCCGGCGACACCCCTGTCGATATCCTTGCAGTATTGACGGATAACGTCGGATGATGCATGCATGAAGGTATATTTATATGGGACGGTCTCGCTCCCTCGCCTTTTGCTTTAGGAGGCGGCGTTGCAACCGTCGGCGTGCGTTGCGCCAGCCTCTTAAAAAGGGCAGGCCAAGCGGAACCGCATATTCTTAATGGAAAAACAATAGAAATGCTTCTTGCCAGCAAGAAAGATCCAGGCCACGGAAATGCCTGTTTGCCAGAGGAACCGGCTGTTGATGAAACGGTGAAGACGCGGATACGCAGTGATTGCGAAATGCGCGGATCAACTCAAGGAAGTGCATAACATTGATGGAGAAAATCTATGCGCGTGGGTAATGGTGTTTGCTCCAAGATGTGCCTTGCTTTTGCACTCGTCCTGTTTCTCATGTCAAATAGCGTGTCGCTGGCGAGCGACACGCCAAAGCGGGCTGACGAATCAGCAGTCGCAGCCGTTCAAGACTCGTCATCGTCGGCTGTCGGCCTTTCAGCCGCCGCCATGGAGAATTTCAAACAGCAGGTCAAGATTTTAAATGAAGAAAAGAAAAGTCTGACGCCTGTTCAGAAAAAAATTAATTCCGCCATTGTCCGCACGCTGCACGGCGTCGTCCTTAAGGATAGGAAATCAAGTCTTCCGATGCTTGAAACCAGCATCAAGTTGACGGAATCAAATGAAATCATGGTGGACATCAAGGCCGATGTCACGGACGACCTGTTGGCCTTCATCAAGGCCCAGGGCGGGACCATCATCAACTCCTTTCCGCAATATAAAGCCATCCGGGCGCAGATTCCGATAACGGCGGTGGAGACCATCGCCGCCCAGTCCGGCGTGCGTTTCATCGACAAGGCCCAGGAGTACATCCTGCACAAGTCCACCACCACGGAAGGCGACGTCGCCCACAGCGCGCCCACAGTCAGGACGGACGGGTACACTGGGGCAGGCGTCAAGATCGGCGTCATTTCCGATTCCGTGGACTATCTGGCCAATCTCCAGGCCACGGGCGACCTGCCGGCCACCGTGACCGTGTTGCAGGATTCTCCGGGCCAGACCGGGGAAGGCACGGCGATGCTCGAGATCGTCTACGACCTCGCTCCCTCCGCTTCGCTGTACTTCGCTACCGCCCAGGGCGGCATGGCCGGTTTCGCCAACAACATCATCGCCCTCAAAGACGCCGGATGCAAGGTCATCGTGGATGATGTCGGATATTTCGCCGAATCTCCCTTTCAGGATGACGTCATCTCCCAGGCGGTGACGACGGTAGCGGATGCCGGAGCCTTCTATTTTTCGTCAGCGGCTAACGATGGAAATCTTCATTCAAATACGTCAGGAACATATGAGGGAGATTATAACGAGTTCCTCGATGGGAACGGGGTTAGCTGGCATGCTTATAGCGGGTCTGAAATACACAATACTATTACAGATAGTCCTAGCGTCATCACTTTGCAGTGGTCGGACCCCCTTGGCGGCTCGGCGAACGATTACGATCTGTATCTTCTCGATAGCGCAGGAACGGTCTACAACGCGTCGACGGGCACTCAAGACGGTACACAGGATCCGTATGAACAGATTAACGTCGGTGCAGACCTTGCCGGATATAAGATCGCCATCCAGAAATTTACCGGGGAAGCGAGATTTCTGCATCTGAGCGCCAGCCGCGGGAGTCTCACCTACAGCACCAACGGCGCGACCAAGGGCCACTCCACCGTCGAGAAGGCCTTCGGCGTGGCCGCCGTCTCCGCCGCCGGACGCACCACCGCGTTTACGGGAACCGAGGCCGTGGAGACGTTTTCAAGCGACGGCCCGCGCCGCATCTTCTACAACCCGGATGGGTCGGCCATCACCCCAGGGAACTTCCTGGCCAGCGGCGGCCAGGTGCGGCAAAAGCCCGACATCACCGCCGCCGACTGCGTGGCCACCTCCTGGCCCGGCCATACCAGTTTCTGCGGCACCTCCGCCGCCGCCCCCCACGCTGCGGCCATCGCCGGATTGCTCGTCTCCGCCAAGTCGGCCATCACCTATACGGAGATGTTCAACGCCCTCACCTCCACGGCCCTTCCCTCGCCGCCCTCCTGGACAGACTATTTCGGCCTGGGCGTCATCATGGCCGACAGGGCCTACGCCTCGCTACACATTGGCAGTGGAACCAAATACCTGCCAGGATTGTTGCTTTTGTTGGAGTGACGGGGCACGCAGGCGGCCAGAGAGGCACACCCTGGCCGCCTGTCGGGCGAGCGTCCGCTGGTGCGGGAACGGGGGGCGGCTTGTTGCCTCGCAGAGCCTTGCAATCGCCGGATTGTCCGCTGGCGCGGGAACGGGGCCGCCGGAATCGGTGATCTGCGCTGTGCGGGAGGGACTCGCCCGCTGGAGCGGGAACAAAACAGGGAGGGCGCCCCATGGTCCGTCGGGATGCCGCAATCACCAGAATACGCCCCGGGGAACGACTCTGTTCCGCCCGGCATGTCCGGCGGCCATTCGCCAGTATCCATTGCTGCTAGAAACGACCGCACCGAATCCCGTTCTTTCCTGATCGGGATTATTCCGTTCAGTTGTCTCTGCCCCACTTGCAAATCCCGACAACACCTCATGCGGATGAGGTTGTTATAGATGACCCAGGCATGCCGTCGACGGTAGGGATCAGCACCGCCGTCGCGCCGGAGTGCTTTTGGGGCGGCGACGCCCCTTGCCTTTGTTGCCGCTGTCCTGGTATTTTTAGAAAGCGTGATCCTTGTCGTGGAGGGATCGCGCGGCAAAAGGCGGCGGGAACATGGACACGACCCCCCTCGGCGATCTGGTGCGTCTGGCCCGGTCTGGCGATGCGCGCGCCTGGCGGACCCTGGCCGGGCGGTTTTATCCGTCCGTCCTTGGCATCGCCCGGCGCAGGCTATCCGGGAGCTCCCTGGCCGAGGACGCCGTGCAGGAGGCCTTTCTGGCCGCGTTTTGCGCCCTGGCCTCACTGCGCGAGCCCGAATCCTTCCCGGCCTGGATGGCGGCCATCGTGCGCAACCAGTGTACGCGGCTGGCGCTCGGGCAGCATCCCGTCCAATCCCTCGACGACGTCAGCCAGGACGGGGCGTTCCCCCTGGCCGAAACCGGCGACCCCGCCCAGGGCCTTCACGAGGCCAGGCTCCGGGCCGCCTTCGACGCGGCCCTTAAGGCCCTGCCCGGACATCTGCGGGAGGCTGCCCGGCGGCATTACGGCCAGGGCCAGACCAGCAGGGACATCGCCGCGGCCCTGGGGCTTGGCGAGGGCACGGTGAAAAAGCGGCTGCACGCCGCCCGGGAGATTTTGCGGGAGAAGATGCTGCCCTACGGCGGGGCGGCCATTTTGCGCGTGGGCTACATGCCCATCACCGACCATCTGCTGCCCATGGCCGCCCAGGAGCTTTTCCGGGACCGGCCCCTGCCCGTGGCCCCGCGCCGCTACCTTTCCTGGCAGGCCCTGACCGCCGACCTGCGCCAGGGGCGGGTGGACGCGGCCTTCATCATGGCCCCCCTGGCCATGCGGCTGGCCGCCAGGGGCGCCGATCTCGTGCATGTCATGGACGCCCACCACGACGGCAGCTCCCTGTCCGTCTCCGCCCAGGGGCCCATGCGCCGCCTGGGGCTGCCTGCGCCCTACAGCACCCATCAGGTGCTCCTCGACCACCTGGCCGCCGCCCGTCCCGAACTGGCCGACCTGAGCCTGTCGGTCATCAGCCCCTCCTACGCCATCTCCTCCATGCGGGCCAAAAAGATCGACGCCTTTTTTTGCGCCGAGCCCTGGGGGGCCAAGTGCGTGCAGGAAAAGCTCGGCCGGACCATGCTTTTCTCCAAGGACATCCTGCCCGGGCACACCTGCTGCATCCTGGCCGTGCGCCGGGATTTCGCCAGCCGCCACGGCGAGGTGGTCCGAAAGTACGTGCGCACCCTGCTGGCCGCCAGGGACAGGGTCCGCGACGATCCGGTCCTGGGGGCCGGAATCCTGGCCGCCTGCACCGGCGTGGCCCGGGACGTGGCCCATTCGGTCCTGTCTGGGCGGCTGGTCACCTTCGACGACCTGCGGCCCCGCCCGGAGCGCATGGAGGTGTTTTTGCCCATGATGCGCCGGGACGCCCCGTCCGCCCCGCCCGGCCCGGCCTTCGACCTGGGCCGGTTCGTCTGCCCGGACTTCGCCTGAGCCTTTTTTCCGCACACTGCTGCGCCGCACGGCCCCTTTTTTAAAATTTTCCCCGCAAGCGGTAACTTTTTCCCCCCGGAACCGCTCTTTCCTGGAAAGGGCGGCACACATGCGGCACGCCGGTTCCTTTTCCCTCGCGCCCGGGGCCGCATGACGAGCACATTCTTAACGGAGGACACGCAATATGCACCGAAACGAATGGATTCCCACCGTCTGTTACCAGTGCAAGGCGGAGTGCGCCATTTTAGCCCGCGTCGAGGACGGCGTGGTCAAGGAGGTCAAGGGCAATCCCCTGGCCAGGGGCAAGATGTGCGTCAAGGGTATGGCCGGCGTCACCACCCTGTATTCCGCAGAACGCCTCAAATACCCGCTCAAGCGGGTGGGCGAGCGCGGCGAGGGCAGGTTCGAACGCATCACCTGGGACGAAGCCCTGGACATCATGGAAAAAAAGCTGCGCGAGCTGCGGGAGCGCGGCGAGGCCCACACCTTCACCTATTCCATGTTTCCCCACTCCACCACCGATCCCAAGTGGCGCTTCGTCAACGCTGCGGGCGGCTTCATTTCCACGGGGCTGCCGCACTGCGACTCGGCCAAGATCATGGCCCATCTGCACACCTTCGGCTGCTTCCCCAACCACCACATCGCGCCCATGTACTACACCGTGCCCAAGGGCGGGCTCATGATCCTCTCGGGCAGGCATCCCTTTGGCTGCCTGGACGACGCCTGTGTGCCCCGGGACATCCTGAACGCCAAGGCGCGCGGGGCCAAGCTTGTGGTCATCGACCCCATCTTCCGCTCCGAGGCCGCCAAGGCCGACTGGTGGATCCCCATCAAGCCCGGCGGCGACGCAGCCCTGTTCCTGGGCGTGTGCCACTATCTGCTGACCAACGATCTGTACGACAAGGCCTTTTGCGAGAAGTGGGTGCGGCCCGGGGACATGGACAACCTCATGGCCTTCATCGCGGACAAGACCCCGGAAAAGATGAGCCGCATCTGCGAGGTTCCGGCCGCGGACATCGTCAGGCTGGCGAAAATGTGCGCCGAGGCCAAAAGTGTGTGCATCGACGCCTTTAAGTCCATCATGTACGGCAACGCCATGGACTGGGGGCATGTCTGGAGCATCCTTTTGGTCATCACCGGCAACCTGGACAACCCCGGCGGCCAGCCCCTGCCCGAGATCGCGCCCATGGCCCCGGTCACGCCCGTGCCCCCGGCCCCAAACCTCAAGGAACTGGGTTATCACCGCACCGGCCCCGACAAGAACAGGTTCGACCACTACAACTTCATCCTGGAACCCACCTGGTACGCGGCCCAGGCCGTAAAAGACGGAACCCTCAAGGTCTTTTTCGCCTCGGAATGCAATCCGGCCCTGTCGGAGATGGGGTCCGGGGAATGGCGCAAGGCCATGACCATGCGCGACGAAAAGGGCGACTACAAGCTGGAGCTTTTCGTGGTCACGGAGATCATGCCTTCGGAGACCATGAAGTGGGCGGATCTGGTCCTGCCGGATCAGACCAACTTCGAACGCTGGGAACTGCTGTACATGCCCTGGTGGTACAACTACGGGCACACGGCGGCCCTGTGCCGCCCGGTCATCGAACCTTTGCACGAAACCCGGCACGCCAACCGGGTCATGATCGAACTCGGCAAGCGCATGTTCCCGGAATACTTCGCCTTCAAGGACGACCTGGAATACTACGACATCGAACTGTCGGGCGTGGGCATGTCCGTCGAAAAGCTCATGGATGGCGGGGGCCTGTGGTCGCCGGGCACGGCGGGCTTTCGCAAGTACGAGGACGCCGGGAAGTTCAACACCGCAAGCGGCAAGATCGAGCTGGAATGGCGGATGTACGCGGACATCGGGCAACAGTGGCCGAGTCCCGAACTGCCGCTGGAGTTTCGCCGGGGCGAGAAGGAGTTCCCCTTCATTCTGGTGAACTTCCGCACCATCTTCTTAAACAACACCGGGGCCTGGTCCCAGAATAACGCCCAACTGCGCGACCCGGTCTCAGGCCTGGACGCCAATCCCGTGGTCATAAACCCCATCGACGCCAAGCGGCTGGGCATCGCCGAGGGCGACATGGTCACCGTGGCCTCGTCAACCGGTGAGGTCCGGCTGCCCGTGGCCCTGTCGCAGCGTATAAAGCCGGGCTGCGCCGGGCTGATCCACGGCTTCGGGCAGACCATGGGCAAGGTGGCGGCGCGGGGGAACTGGGCCGGGGACAACGAACTGATCGCCGACGCCGGATCGCACCTGGACGAGCAGGACCTGCGCGGCGGCGAAGCCCACGTGGCCACCCGCGTGAACATCCACAAGTAGGGGGAAACACGCCATGAAACAGCTCAGCATCATGGTCGATCTCGACCGCTGCATCGGCTGCAAGACCTGCATCGTCGCCTGCCGCAACCATCACGGCCTGGTGGACCACGAAAACGCCATGCCCGGGGAGATGAGCCACTATATCCGGGTGGAGAGCGAACTCACGGGAACCTATCCCGATCTGGCCGAGGACTTCTGGGTGGTCATGTGCCAGCACTGCAAAAAGCCGCCGTGCATCAAGGCCTGTCCGTCCGGGGCCATCGCCAAGGACGCCCAGACCGGCATCGTGCGCATCGACAAGGAGGCCTGCACCGGCGCGAAGAAGTGTCTGGCCAAGTGTCCCTACGACGTGATCCAGTTCGACGCCGCAGGCAACTTCGCCCACAAGTGCGACCTGTGCTACGACCGGGTGATCCATGGCCTGGAGCCGGTGTGCGTGGAGGTCTGCCTGGCCGACGCGTTACGCTTCGGCGAGAAGGAAATCCTGCTCATGCACGCCGAGGCCGAGGGCAAGGAGTTGATCAAAAAGCGCAGCACCCAGTCGATCCTGTATGTGAAAAGCCCCAGGCGGTAGTGTGGCGTTCACAAAAAAACATCAATTCAAGGTGTTGCTGCGTATCAGGCCGTAACGGGACGTGCCGGACGCAACACAAGGGGAACCGGCGGCGGGTCGGGCGGACCCATGCGGGTCCGCCTGGCCGCGCGGCCACGGCGATGCCTTGGCGACCGGGGAGAGGCCGGAGGCCAGACGGAGCATCACGCACGAGCAGGTTGTTGCTGAAGCCGCACCGGGGTGTTGGGGACGGGACGCGCTCCGAAACGCCTGCCCTTGGCGGAACCCGGCACAGGGAGGGCCCATGATCCAGATACGCCTCAAGCCGCCGTGCCGCCGGGAATTTCGTCAAGACGTCTACGGGCCGGGGGTCATCTCCCTGTCGCGGCTGATCTGGGGATCGGCCGGGGCGGGGCTCTTTTTGTTTCTGGCGGCGCTTGTGTCCGAGGCCTGCGGGGTGGGGGTGCTCTATCCTCCCCTGGCGGCCACCTGCTTCATCAGCGCGGCCTGCGCCTACCTGCGCGTGGCCCGGCCCCGGCAGGTCATCGCCGGGCATTTCGTGTCCACCGTGGGCGGGCTTGTCGCTGTCTTTGCGGTGAATTGGGCGGTGTCCGACCCGGCCCTGGCCCTGCCGCTCAAACTCGGGCTGGCCGTGGCCCTGGCGGCGGCGCTCATGCAGGTCTTCGACGCCGACCATCCCCCGGCGGCGGCCACGGCGGCCATTCCGGCCATCCTGCCGCTGCCTGCCGACACGCTGGTCCTGCCGGTGCATATGGCCTGGGGGGCGGTTATGGTGGTGGGGTTTTCCCTGGCCTGGAACCGGGTGTGGTTCGAGTTTCCGGCCCCGGAGGACGGGACATGCGCCTCCCGCAGGCGCTTTGGCCTGGAGCGGATCGAACTGGCCGGACTGGTCCTGTGCGCGGCGGCGTTTGCGCTCATGGCCCTGCGGCCGGTGTCGGAGGGCTGCTATCTGGCCGGGATGTGGGTGATGCTGGCCGGGGTGGCGGCGTTTTTGGCCCAGCCCTTCGTGACGGGGATGGTCATTGGCGGCGAGGCCCGGGAATGTCCGCCGGGGCTGCCGCATCTCCCCCCGTCCGGGGGAAAGCGGGATGATCCCCCTGGCGGGTGAGGGTTCGGGAGAGGGCGGCGCCCTCTCCCGACATCTTACGCCAGCCCCACCTCGGGGGCGATGGCGGCCATGGCCGCGATGGCCGTAGCCAGGAACGCATCCAGCTCCATGCCCGCCTTGTCGCACTCCAAAATATTCTCCCGCCGCACCGCCGCCGCAAAGGCCTTGTCCTTCATCTTCTTCTTGATGCTTTTCGGGGCCAGCCCTTCCATCTTGGTGGGCCGGATCAGCGCCGCAGCGGAGATCATGCCGGTCACGGATTCGGCGCAGCGCAGCGCATAGTCCAGGCGGGCGGCGGGCATGACCCCGGTGTGTTCGCTGTTGTGGGCGGCGATGGCGGTTATGGCCTCGAGCGGCAGTTTGCCGTCCAAAAGCGCGGCGCAGTCCAGGCCATGCCGGGCCGGATCGTCCTTGGTGTCCGGGTAGTCCAGGTCGTGCAGAAGCCCGGTCAGGCCCCACAGTTCGGCGTCCTCGCCAAGCTCCCGGGCCATGGCGGCCATGATGGCCTCGGTCTCCAGGGCGTGGCACACCAGATGGCGTTCCGGGTTTTGCGAGGCAAGAAGCGTCAGGGCGGATGCGCGGTCAATCATGGCAGGCTCCTGTGTGGCGGGTGGTGGTGGTTGCGTCTCTGCCGGGACGATGGGGTTCAGGGCGTGTCGCCGCCGGAAAGGGGGCGGCCGCAGGACGGGCAGCGGGGCGTGCCGGAGTTTTGGGCGTCCGTGTTGCCCGTGTTATTTGGAGCGTCGCACCGCGGCAGGGGTTTTCCGCAGTGCGGACAGCGGGCCTGTTGCTCCTTACGGCGCAGGATGTTCTGGATCACCTGGAAGATGGCGTTCACGCCGATTCCTCCCAGGACCGACGCCTGGCCGCGAAGAGTCCGGCCTTGGCCGTGATGTCGCCATGCGGGCCGAACACGTAGGCCACATCCCCGGCCGTAAAGCGCAGGGTGCCGTCGGGGTTGGCGAAGACCTGTCCTCCCCGGCCCACGGCCACCACGGTCAGGCCATGCGTGCGGCGCAGTTCGGATTCCTCAAGGGTCTTGCCGTCGAGCATGGAGCCTTCCTCCACGGTCATGGCGCTGACGTCCAGGCCCGTGAAGCCCTTTTTCAGGGCGTCCATGGGCTGGCCCTGGATGTCCAGGTTGCGCAGCATCTCGTAGCTCTCGGAGCGCACTTCAGAAACGAACCGCTCGATCTCCATGCGCGGTACCATGTACTTGGTCATAACCCGGGTAAAGATTTCAATGGAGGTCTCGAACTCCTCGGGGATGACGTCGTTAGCCCCAAGCTCCATGAGCGGGCCGAGTTCGTTCAAAAACCGGGTGCGGGCCACGATGTGGATGGCCGGATTGGTCTTGCGGGCCGTGTCCGTGATGCGCCGGATGGCCACGGGGTCCGAGACCACGATGGCCAGCACCCGGGCGGTATGGATTCCGGCGTGTTCAAGCACGGCCGGTTGGGTGGCGTCGCCGTAGGCGATGGGTTCGCCCTTGGCGGCCTGGGCGCGCACGGTGTCCGGGTTCATCTCCAGGATGGTGTAGTCCACGCCTGCGGCCTTGGCGGCCCGGGCCAGGTGTTTGCCGCCGATGCCGAAGCCGCAGATGATGAGATGGTCGGTGAGGTCGCGGTGTTGGGCGCCGTCCATGTCCGGCCCCCGGTAGGGCGCGGCGGCGGCGGACAGAAGCGGCAGCCGTCCCAGGCGGTCGGCCAGGGCCGGGGCGAACATGATGCAAAAGGGAGTGAGCAGCATGGTCAGAATGCTGGCCGACAGAAAGAGCTGGTAGTGGTCCGGGCCGATGAGGTTCTGGGACAGGCCGGTCTTGGCCAGGATGAAGGAGAATTCGCCCACCTGGCAGATGCACAGTCCCACCAGCACGGCCGGCCGCAGGGGATAGCCCAGGATGCGGGCCGCCGTGGCCGCAAGAACGGTCTTGGCCACCAACACGGCGGCCGTGACCATGAGCACCGTGTCCGCATGGGTGAAGAAATAGGCGGTGTTGAGCAACATGCCCACGGAGATGAAAAAAAGGCTGGTGAACACGTCGCGAAACGGCAGGATGCCCTCCAGGGCGCTTAAGGAATATTCCGACTCGGACATGATCAGCCCGGCCAGAAAGGCCCCAAGCGACAGCGACAGCCCCAGGCTTGCGGTCAAAAAGGCCACGGACATGCAGATGCCAAGCGTGGTCAGGAGGAAGAGTTCCTTGCTGCGGGTGCGCATGACGGCGGCCAGCACCCGGGGCACGATCTTTCTGGCCAGGAAAAAGACCAGGACCACCACGCCGAAGCCCTTGGCGGTCATGAGCAGGAGGGCGGAGCTTTCGGTCTGGCTCTGGCCGGACAAAAAGGGCACCGAGAGCATCATGGGCACGATGATCAGATCCTGGAAGATCAGGATGGCCAGGATGATGCGGCCATGGGGGGACTCGACCTCGGCCCGTTCCTGGAGGAGCTTGAGGACGATGGCCGTGCTGGACAGGGCGGTCAGGAACCCGGCGAAGACGGCCTGTCCGGGGGTGAGTCCCAGCCAGGACCCTGCCCCGCCGAAGACCAGGATGGTCAGCAGCACCTGGGCCGCGCCGCCGATGAAGACGGGCTTTTTGAGCTTGACCAGCTCCGAGATGGACAGCTCCAGGCCGATGGTGAACAACAGCAGGATGACGCCGATCTCGGCCACGGTCTCGACCTCATGCACCGAATCCACCAGGCCCAGCCCATGCGGGCCCGCCAGCACGCCGGTGAGGAGAAACCCGACGATGGCCGGTATCCGGATCTTGTGGCACAGGAAGATGACCCCGATGGACAGGCAGAAGATGACGACGATCTCTTTGAGCAGTGCGAATTCCATGGGAAGATGATGGCGTCCTGAAATAAGGGTTGTCAAAGCCCGCAGACCATGCGCCGCCATTGTGGCGCAGGTTCATCCCTTACGGGGCGGCGACGGGAGACGAAGGCTCGTTTTCGGTTTCGGCCATGGTCCGGGGTGATTGCTGCCCATTGCCCGGATCGTGAATCAGGCCTTTTTGGGAGGGGGCTCGGAGGCCTTCAGGGTTTCGAGTTCCTCCCGGCACTGGTTCAGGACGCGCTCGGCAAAGGCCACGGCAATTTTTTTGGCGTCCTCAGCTGTGGCGAACTTGTCCTTGAGGGACCGCTTGCCCACCTGGACCTTCCAGCCCGGCGTGCCCATGCGGTCGTAGACCACGGCCACCAGAAGGGCCTTGGCCAGATTGATGAAATAGGTGGTGTCGTCGTGTTTTTCCCATTCGACGGTCACGGGGCGCTCCTTGCTGCATTGGCCGGTCTGTCGCGGATGGTGGACGCCTGCATCGTAGCATCGGGCCGGGGCGGGCGTAAATGATTTCCGGGCGCAAAAAGGGAAATCCCTTAGGGGGCGGCGTTTCTGGCTGACGGCATGGCCCCTGTTTTTTCAAGACCCGGGGCTCGCGCCGTCCGGGAAGACGGGAAAACCCGGGGGGACTGGCGTCCACCCCGGGTTTTTGCATAGGCGGGATGTTTTGCGGTTATCCGAAGACGGCGGCCCCGGTCTCTCCGGTGCGGATGCGGCGGGCGTCGGCGATGTCCAGGACGAAGATCATACCGTCGCCTTCCTTGCCCGTCTGGGCCCCGGCGCTGATGGCGTCCATGGTTTCGACGACCTTCTCGTCCTTGACCGCGACTTCCAGGCGCACCTTCTTGAGCAGGTTCACCTCGATCATGACCCCGCGATAGGTTTCGGTGTAGCCCTTCTGGCGTCCGGACCCGGCGATGTTGGTGGCGGACATGCTGTGGACACCTATGGCATAGAGGGCCTGCTTGACGGCGTTAAGCTGTTCAGGCCTGAAGTAGGCGATAATCAGTTTCATGGTAGCCCCCTTATTCGGTGATGAAGATCTGGAAGCCGCTGTAGGCTTCGCTGCCGTGCTCGGTCAGATCCAGACCCTTGAGCTCTTCCTCGGCCGTCACGCGGATGCCCACAGTGATTTTCAGCAGGCCGAAGAGAACCAGACCGCTGCCGAAGGCCCACACGAAGACCGCGCCCACACCGATGATCTGGGTGATGAGTTGGGTGATGCCGCCGCCGTAGAACAGCCCGGCCACGGTCCCGTAGTCCGGGCTGGCGAACAGGCCCACGCACAGGGTGCCGAACGCGCCGCACACGCCATGGACCGAGATGGCGCCCACGGGATCGTCGATTTTGAGCACCTTGTCGATGAATTCCACGGCCAGGACCACGAGGATGCCGGCCATGACGCCGATGATCATGGCGGCCATGGGGGAGACATTGGCGCACCCGGCGGTGATGGCCACAAGGCCGGCCAGGACGCCGTTTAGGCTCATGGACACGTCGGGCTTGCCGTAGCGCAGCCAGGCGGTGAACATGGCCGACAGACCGGCCATGCAGGCGGCCAGGTTGGTGGTCACGGCGATAAGGCCGATGGTGCCGTTGGCGGCGGTGGTGGAGCCGGGGTTGAATCCGAACCAGCCGAACCACAGGATGAACACGCCCAGGGCCACCAGGGGCAGGTTGTGGCCGGGGATGGCCCGGGCCACGCCGTCCTTGGTGTACTTTCCGATGCGCGGCCCAAGCAGCATGGCCCCGGCCAGGGAGATCCAGCCGCCCACGGAGTGGACCACGGTGGACCCGGCGAAGTCGATCATGGGCGCGTCAAGCTTGGACAGCCAGCCGCCGCCCCATATCCAGTGGCCGGAGACGGGATAGACCAGGGCGGTGACCAGGGCGCTTAAGATGAGATAGGCCACGAATTTGGTGCGTTCGGCGATGGCCCCGGACACGATGGTCACGGCCGTGGCCGCGAACACGCACTGGAAGAACCAGAAGGTGTACTTCCACAGCCCGTCGGCGTCGGCCGTGCTGGCCTCGGACAGGCCGAAGTTGGAGAAGCCGACGAAGCCGCCCACGTCGTCGCCGAACATCAGCGCGAAGCCGATCAGGAAAAAGGCCGGGCTGCCCGCCGCGAAGTCGAACATGTTTTTCATCAGGATGTTGCCGGCGTTTTTGGCCCGGGTGAGCCCGGTCTCGACCATGGCGAATCCGGCCTGCATGAACATGACCAGGATGCCGGCGATGAGCGTCCACATGACGTTGCCGTTTTGCTGGGACAAAAATTCAGGCGCCGAATCCTGGGCGAAACCAGCGCTGGGGAGAACCAGCGCGACCAGCGCCGCCAGACCCACGACCGTCAGCGCCTTTGTGGAGAGTGTCCATCTCCGTTTCATAAACCCTACCTCCTCGAAAAATTGTTTTCCCGCTCAACCGGGCCACCACACGCCGCTCCCCGAAGGGCGCGCGCCGCATACGCGCGGGCAATCGAACAGTCCATTAAAAGCAAGAATGAAGCCAATTCGTAACAATATAAAATAATGAGATAATTCTTTTACATGGTGGCGTTTCCTACAATAACGTAGCAAGCGTGGCCTTTCGTCCTACATTTTTGTCTGGAGGGGGGGTGTTTCCGGGCAACCGCGCCCTGCGCCAGGGGAAACGCCGCGCTTCCGAGGCTGGAAAGGTATCCACCTGATTCAGGACCGTTTTGCCGACGGAAACGCCACGCTCCCGAGGCTGGAAAGGGCATTCGCCGGGGGGGGGCGTTGCCGCCGGGCAAAGGAGGCGACACGGCCGCCGTTTTATCGGAATACGGCGTGTCCCCGCCACAGGTCCGCAGTGCGTGGTCGGCCGGGGCGAGAGCCGCGTTTTTGCCGCCATCGGGGGGCGGCGAAAAGAAAAAGGCCGTCCCCCGAAGGAGACGGCCTGGCAACGTCGGATCAGATCCTCGCGGACTACAAAATGGGCAGGTAGCGTTCGATTTCCCATTCGGTGATCTGCATGCGGTAGGCGTCCCACTCGGCCTTCTTGTTGTCGAGCAGGGCGTTGAACAGGTGGTCGCCCAGAACTTCGCGCATCAGGGCGCTCTTTTCCAGGTTGTCGATGGCTTCGCGCAGGCTGCCGGGCAGGGAGGAGATGCCCTTGGAGGCCATCTCGGCCTCGCTCATCTTGAAGATGTTCTCTTCGATGGGGGCGGCCAGTTCGTATCCGTCCGCAATACCCTTGAGGCCCGCGCCGAGCATGGCCGCAAAGCACAGGTACAGGTTGCAGGCGGGATCGGGGCTGCGCAGCTCGATGCGGGTGGCGGCTTCCTTGCCGGGCTTGTACATGGGCACCCGGATAAGCGCCGAACGGTTGCGGCGGGCCCAGGCGATGTACACCGGGGCTTCGTAGCCGGGCACCAGGCGCTTGTAGGAGTTGACCCACTGGTTGTTGATCAGGCCGAATTCAGGGGCGTGCTTGAGAAGTCCCGCGATGTAGCTCTTGGCTTCCTTGCTCAGGTGGTACTGGTCGGCGCCGTCGAAGAAGGCGTTTTTCGAGCCCTTGAACAGGGACTGGTGCACGTGCATGCCCGAGCCGTTCTCGCCAAAAAGGGGCTTGGGCATGAACGAGGCGTAGCAGCCGTGCTTGCGGGCGATCTCCTTGCACACCACGCGGTAGGTGATGGCCATGTCGGCCATGCTCACGGCCTCGTTGTAGCGCAGGTCGATCTCGTGCTGGCTGGGGGCCACTTCGTGGTGGCTGTATTCCACGGCGATGCCCATGCTCTCCAGGGCGAAAATGATGTCGCGGCGGACGTCATTGGCCATGTCGCGGGGCGGGGCGTCGAAGTAGCCGCCGAGGTCCAGGATTTTGGGCTCGTTGGCGTTGGCGAACAGGAAAAATTCCAGTTCCGGGCCGACGTAGTAGGTGTAGCCCAGGTCGGCGGCCTTTTTGGCCATCTTTTTCAGGATGTAGCGGGAATCGGCCACGAACGGGGTGCCGTCGGGAAGCTTGATGTCGCAGAACAGGCGGGCGACGGGACGGTCGGACGGCCGCCAGGCCACCAACTGGAAGGTGGTGGGGTCGGGGAAGGCGACCATGTCGCTTTCCTGAATCTTGGTGAACCCGGTGATGGACGAGCCGTCGAAGCCCATGCCTTCCTCGAAGGCGACTTCCAACTCGCGCGGGGTCACCTGGAAGCTTTTGAGCACGCCCAGGATGTCGATGAACCAGAACTGCACGAACGAAACATTGTAATCCTTGACCGCCTTGAGCACGTCATCAGCATTTTTGCAATTGAATACCGCCATATGTGTGTTCCTCCGTCGCTGTGTGTTTTGGTCCGGAATCTGAACCGGCCAATGTGCGCGAGGGCGTTATTAAAGGGATTTCCCGGACGAGGCAAGGGAATACAATGTCAATTTTTGACAAAAATGTCACAATTGAATCGCGGCATATTTGTAACAATTCGGATTTTCAGGGGTTTCACGCCGCGACATTTTTTCATGCGCGAGGATGAATTTGTTAGAGAGAACCTTCCCATCACGGGCCGTCGGAGGTGTCGGGGCCGGGCGAAAAACGTTTCGCCACGCGTCCCAACTCCCCCAAGCGGGTGACGGAAAAAAACGATGGCTCAATGCGCGCCTATTCCTTGTTGCGCAACACGTCGAGGATCTGCACGGACCCGGCCTGCCAGGCGGGGTAGGCCCCGGCGGCCAGGCCCAGGATGGCCGAACCGGCCAAGGCCTGGAGGATGAGCCAGGGATCGAAGACATACGGGAAGTCGCCGAAGCGGTAGACCGCCAGCAAAAGGGCCAGGGCGGCCAGGACGCCGCCCGCGCCGCCCACGCAGGACATGGCCCCGGATTCGATGAGGAACTGGCGCACGATGTCTGCGCGGCGCGCCCCAACGGCCCGGCGGATGCCGATTTCCATGCGCCGCGAGCGCACCAGAAGGACCATGATGGACAGGATGCCCAAGCCCCCCACGGCGAACGACAGGCTGGAGCTGATGATGCCCAGGGTCTGCACCAAGTCCAGGGCCTGCTGCTTGAGGCGCATGGTGTCCTTGGCCGTGAGCACGGAGAAGTCGTCGGGCTTGGGCGTGCCTGGTCCCACGCCGTGCTGCCGCCGCAGGATGGTTTCGGCGACGGCCTTGGCGTCCTCAAAATCCGCGCCGTCGGCAAGCTGGATGTAGACCCCGGAGATGTGCCACCGGTTGTCCAGGCGGCGCATGAGGGTGGACAGCGGCACGAACACCTGCTCGTCCTGATCCGATCCCGAAAGATCCGCCCCCTTTTCCTCCATGACCCCGATGACCGTCAGCCCCGCCCGGTAAAGAAACACCCGCTGGCCCATGGCCGCTTCCGGCTCGCCGAAAAGCCGCCTGGCGATGGTGCGCCCCAGCACGCAGACCATGGCCCGGGAATCCTCCTCCTCCTGGGTGAAAAAACGTCCGAATTCCGGCACGAAGGCCCGCACCTGGGGATAGTCGGGCCAGGTGGCCACCAGTTGGCAGGCCACGCGGGTGTTCCCGGCCCGGATATGTTCGGTCTTGGAGATGTAGGGCACGCCGCGCGCGGCTGCGGGCAGGCCGCGCATAATGGCCAGGGCGTCGGCCACCTTGAAGTTCTTATGCGAGGGCTGGGTGCGGGAGTCGCCCCGGGAAAAGCGCAGCTTGCCGGACATGGCCATGAGCAGGTTGGGGCCGAGCTTTTCCGTCTCGATCTCGGCCTTGCGCACCATGGCCTCGGAGACGTGGCGCACGCCGGTCAGGGCCAGGGCGCCCAAGAAGACCCCGAGCATGGCCAGCACCGTGCGCAGCTTGTGCGTGGAGAGCGAGGAGAGGGCGATGCGCAGGCTTAAGGGCATCAGGCGCGGCGGGGTTTTTCCGGATCGCCGGGGACATCCGCCGGACACGGTTCGTCAAAGGGTTCGATGGGCCAGGGAAAGGTCTGCCGGGCGCGCGTCAGGGCATATGCCTCCACCTCGGCGTGCCAGTCCCGGAACCGCTGCACAAGGTCGCGCCCCAGCTCCGTCAGGCGAAAGCCCTGCTTGGGGCCGGTTTTTTCCACCAGGGCCGCGCCAAGCACGGATTCCGAACGTTTCAGCCTGCCCCAGGCCGCCCGGTAGGACATGCCCATGGCCTGGGCGGCCTTGTTCAAGGAACCGAATTCCTCCACGCGCTCCAAAAGCTGGACCCGGCCAAGACCCAAAAACATGTCTCTGCCGGATTCAAGCCATAGGTGCAGGCGCTGGGTGGGGACTATGTCGTGCATGCCGGTCTCCGCGATAAAGGTGCGATGGTTGTGCGCCGGAGCGGGAACCAGCGGCGCATTGCTCTTCATCTTCCTGCATACCCCGGGAAGCCCCGGGACGCAAACATCCAGACGCCGGCCTCACGGAAAACGGCAGACACCTGCCTTTTGACCCCGGCCGTCCGGGCATGTACACCAGCGCCATGGGCAACACGACACATCCCCTGCTCGTTGTCGGCGTGGGCATCGGCGCGCCGGACATCCCCTCCCAGGCGGCGGACGGCGTGAAAAACGCCACGGTGCTGGCCGCAGGGAAGCGCATCCTGGCCGCCTTTGCCGGGCATCCGGCCGAAAAAATTCCGCTGCGCGCCCCCCTGGCCCCCATTCTGGGCACCCTGGCCGAACGCCGGGCCGCAGGCGGCCGGGTGGTGGTCCTGGCCGACGGCGACCCGCTTTTTTTCGGCATCGGCCGCACGCTGCTTTCCCGCTTCGCCCCGGGAACCCTGCGTTTCGTTCCCAACGTGACCGCTGTCGCCGCCATGGCCGCGCGGCTGGGCAGACCCTGGCAGGACATCCCCGTCGTCAGCCTGCACGGCCGCAGCGACCACACGGCCCTGTATCAGGCCCTCATGCGGGCCGGACAGGCCGCCGTCTATACCGACGCCGTCAACACCCCAAGCGCCCTGGCTCGGGCCGTGCTGCACCGGGCCGGGGACGCCTTTGCCCTGCACGTCTTTGAAAACCTGGGACTTGCGGATGAAAACCACACCTCCCTGACGCTGCCCGTGGCCGCCAATCTCCCGGACGACGCCTTCTCGCCCCTGAATCTGGTCTTTCTCGAACGCCTGGGGCCCCCGGAAATCCCCCTGACCCTGGGGCTCTCCGATGCGGCCCTGTCCCGCGATGACACCGTGTTCACCAAGCTTCCGTCCCGGGCCGTGGCCCTGGCCCTGCTCGGCGTCCGCGTTGGCGACGTGGTCTGGGATCTCGGCGCGGGAACCGGCTCCGTGGCCCTCGAAGCCTCCAGGCTGTGCCCGGCAGGACGCGTCTTCGCCGTGGAAAAACACCCCGGACGGTTCGAACACCTGCGCCGCAACATCCAGAAAACAGGGGCCCTCACCGTCACCCCCATCCTGGCCGCCCTGCCCGACGCCCTCGAAAGCCTGCCCGATCCGGATCGCATCTTCATCGGCGGCGGACTTTCCCAAAACCCGGATATCCTGAACGCCGCCGCCAAACGCCTCGCGCCGAACGGCCGCATCGTCGTGGCCGCCACGCTCCTGGCCACCCTGGAACACGCCCGGACCTTCTTCGCCCAGCACGCCTGGACCTGCCGGACCACCCACATCCAGACGTCCACCGAAACCCCCCTGGGCCGCCACCACCGCCTCACCCCCGACAACCCCGTGTTCCTCGTGGCCGGGGAACGGGAATGTGGGGAGAGGGCTTCGCCCCCTCCCCACACCCCTCCCCCACCAGGGGGACACTGTCCCCCTGGACCCCCGAACGGCATCGCCTGCGGCAAAGCCGCAGGCGATGCGGATGATGGGAGGGAGTAAAGGTATGGCCGAAGAAACCCGCCAAAAGTTTTCGGGGAGGGAGGGTTCGGGAGGGAACCCCCTTTTTCAAAATGGGGTTCCCTCCCGATTTCCCTCTTCCCCCAAGGTCTTCTTCATCGGCGCGGGGCCGGGCGATCCGGGTCTATTGACGGTCAAGGCGGCGCAGGTGATCGCCGGGGCCGGGCTGGTGCTTTTTGCCGGGTCGCTGGTGCCGCCGGAGGTGGTGGCCGGGGCCGGTGAGACGGCGCGGGTGCTCGATTCCTCGGGCATGACCCTGGAGGAGACGCACGCGCTTTTGGTTGCCGCGGTGCGGGGGGGGCAGGTCGCCGTCCGGGTGCATACCGGCGATCCCGCCCTGTACGGGGCCGTGGCCGAGCAGGCGCGGCTTCTCACGCGCGACGGCGTGCCCTGGGAGATCATCCCGGGCGTGACCTCGGCCTCGGCGGCGGCGGCGGCGCTTGGGGTGTCGTTCACCATGCCCGAGGCCACCCAGACGCTCATCCTGACCCGGCTGGCCGGGCGCACGCCGGTGCCGGAGGCCGAGAGCCTGCGCGCCCTGGCGGCGCATCAAAGCTCCATGGCCATCTACCTTTCAGCGGGCGATCCCG
This sequence comes from Desulfolutivibrio sulfodismutans DSM 3696, assembly GCF_013376455.1. Classification (GTDB taxonomy): domain Bacteria; phylum Desulfobacterota; class Desulfovibrionia; order Desulfovibrionales; family Desulfovibrionaceae; genus Desulfolutivibrio; species Desulfolutivibrio sulfodismutans. The sequence goes on from NZ_CP045504.1 coordinate 3,872,175, forward strand.
AGGGACTTGCCCGCGAACTGCTTGCCGCCGGTCTTTGCCCGGATACGCCCGTCGGCGTGGCCTGCCGCGTGGGCTGGCCGGACGAGCAGACCTTTTTCACCACCATCGCCTCGCTTCCCGCCGACGTCCATGCCCACGACATCACCCGGCAGACTCTCTTCCTGGTGCTGCCGCACCACGACGCCGAGGCCCGCTCCAAGCTCTACGATCCCGATTTCACGCATGGCTTTCGCCCCTGACGGAAGGGGGGGAAACCCCATACGCTCTTAGTGAGCGCGTATGCCCCGGCCCCCCCCGACTCGGGCCAAGACACCTGGAAAAGCGGGGGATGACGGCCGGAAAGGCAGGGCGGCGCGATCTTTGGAGCGGGAGAAGGGCAGGCGCAGACATGAGGACATGACGTGGCGCAAAAAACGCCGCCCCCCCGAAGGAGGGCGGCGCGGCGTCTGCGGGGAGACGACGGAAGAACTATTGGCCAAGCAGAAGCAGGCCCGTCGCAGGCGTGTCACCGGCATTGAGCTTTCCCGTCTGCTGGCACTGGGAGCTCTGGCACGCCGCCAGACTCACTCCGGCGGCAAGCTGGCTCGGCGTCACCGAAGCCGGATCGAGCGGTTTGCAGTAGTTGAGATAGGCCAATGCGATATAGCCAGGATTGTCTGCGTCAAGCTTCGAAACGGACTCCGTGCCGCAGCCGTACTTGCCGTTGGCCGCCATGCAGGAAATCTGCGTCGCATACGAACCGCCCGAGTCCACCACGCATCTGTTGCTCGTGGAATTGTAGGACCACTTCTGATTGGCTGTGTCATACGGCTTCTGTCCGGCCTGCCCCGGGCACAGCGTCACCGTGACCGTGGAGCCCCATGTGTCGCACTGCAATGTCCCCACCCCGTCGTCGAACATCCAGGTATACACCTCGTTTCCCGTGGCCTTGAGCATCTTGACGTAGTTCATGTACGGCACGCCCTTCCCCTGGGCCACCTTTGACGTGGCGTACACGCCTTCCGTGCCGTCCGGTCCCACGGCGCACTGCGGCCCGCCGCACCCGGGCGTCAGGCACTTTTGGGCGTAGGCATCCCAGCCTGCAAACGGGAGAAGCGAGCAGGCGTAATAGTCCGCGACATTGGGAGTGGGGCTGGCCGTGCCTGCCGGGGTGGTGGACAAGGCCACGTTGCAGCCTCCGCCGATTTGCCATCCGAAAAGCGCCATCCATTTGTCGAAGGCGATGCAGGCCGTGGAGTAGCTTCCCCATCCCGAGTTCTGGTTGGCGAGCCGCAGGTTGAAGGCGTTGGAGCTCGGCGGGGTGCAGACGCTTGTGTATTCGGTGGAGATGGTGGTCGTGTCCTCCGAGGGGCAACTGGCCAGGTCCGCAATCAGGGTCCGTCCGGAATACGAGCAGTTGAAGGACTGCCAGTTGGCGATGGTGACGCCCATGGGGATGCTGTAGGCCGTGACCGCGCTGGTGTCGAAATAGTCCACTCCCTCGAGCCGTTGCGTTGGCGCGGAGGGGTTGTAGGTGCATTCGCTCTGGCGCGCGCCGCCCCAGTATTCGCAACCCGGGCTGTATTCGAAAAGGGTGTCCATGCCGTTGTTGTTCGTGCCAGGGTCGGAGCCGATCAGGCAGTTGTTGGGCAGGCCGGTGTTGCCGGTGTCGAAACCGGTGCAGCCGAAGACGAACTTCAGACTGCCGCTGCCCGCGCCGGCGTCCGGCAGGCAGAACTGCTCCGTGGCCCCGGAGGCCACGGTGTAGGCCGTGGGCACGCCGCTGACGACGTTGGCCACCAGGACGAAGGTGTTGGCGTCGGTATTCGACGCCAGGAATGTCTTGTTCGGGAAACCGGCCGATGTGGTGTAGGATTTGGCTAAAAGCGCCCGGGACAGGGGGTCGTCGGAGGTGGTCAGGAGCACCTGGGCCGAGTCGGCGCAGTTGTTGATGACGTTGACGCGCTGGGTGTAGCTGAAGGTCTGGCCGGGGTTGATGCCCCATTGGGGATCATTGTTCGTGGTGAAGGACTGGCATTGTTGCGCCTGCACCAGTGCGGGCATCACGGCGACAGCAATGAAGGCCATGAGCAGCTTGAGAAGAGACGTTCTTGCTGGGCGCATGTTCCCTCCGGTGGGGTAGTGGTTTCTCCAGGAGACGATATTGAAAATGCCGGTGATGAGGCATTGCTGAAAAGAATAGTGATTCCGAGCTGTTGCCCCAATATCCCTGCAGCTGCATAGAGATTTGGCAAGCGCGAGCATTGGAATACGCTTTCCCTGATTGTTGATCTGCCTCTGTGGCGGATTCCGGTGGCTACCTATGGCTTGTGCTTACCCCATCCGTATTCTGTGTCAAGGCGGTGTGGCGTAGCGCGCTGGGCGCAAACCCGCATTGCAAATATGAATATCAGGGAATCTCAATGGTTAAGTGGTATTCCCCAGGAAGGAAGGCGAGGAGGTCCAGGGCGAAAATCCTGTTGGGCCGGTGTGGGTTATGGCCTGTCGCGAAGCCGGTCTGGTCCAAGCGCAGATGTAGCTACCGCGAAAGGCATGGCGATGATGTTTGGAACCGGACATGCGCCCCGAAAGTTGCATACTCGAGGCTGCCCTGTTGCGGGAGTCCTCAGGCAAGGGGCTGCGCCGTTGCGGCGGCCTGGGCCGAGGCGAAGGCCCAGTGGAGATTCAGGCCGCCCAGGCGGCCGGTGACGTCCAGGGCCTCGCCGATGAAAAAAAGCCCGGGCACGGCCAGGGCCTGCATGGTTTTGGAGGAGATGCGGGATGTATCCACGCCGCCGAGGGTGACCTCGGCCTTGGCGTAGCCCTCGGTCCCGGCAGGGGTGAAGGGGAAGGCGTGCAGGGCGTCGAGGAAGGCCAGAAGCCGTTTGCGGGGGATGGCGGCCACGGTTCCGGACAGGCCCCCGCGTTGGCACAGGGCCGTCGCCAGCCGGGAAGGCAGGACACGGGCCAGGGCGTTTTTGATGTCCTGGCGGGGCGAGTCGTCCGGCAGCGTGGCCAGGTCGCGCCCCGGGGCGAGGTCGATGGACAGGGCGTCTCCCGGCCGCCAGTACAGGGAGGCGTCGAGCACGGCCGGGCCGGAGAGGCCCTTATGGGTGAAGAGCATGTCGCCGTGGACCTCGCGTGGGGCGGACGAAACGGAGATGCCCACGGGCAGGGCGGTTCCGGACAGGCCATGGCAGAAGGGGGTGAGCTCGGGCGGGGCCAGCAGCGGCGCCAGCCCCGGCCGGGTCGCAACCACGGGGAGTCCGAAGCGCCGGGCGATGCGGTATCCCAGATCCGATGCGCCCAGGCGCGGCCAGGACAGCCCGCCCGTAGCCACCACCAGGCAGTTTGCGGTGTGCGGGTCGGTCGGCGTGGTCACGGCGAACCGTTCGGACGGTGCGCCGTCGTCCTGGCGGACGTCGAGGATCGGAGTCTGGGCCAGGATTTCGGCCCCGCTGGTCCTGGCCTTGTCCACCAGAAATTCCGCCATGGCCTGGGCCCCCTGGCGGCAGAAGATCTTGCCGTGGTCTTCCTCGGCGGTGTCCAGGCCTGCGGCGTGGACGGCGTCCAGGAGATCGGCCGGGGTGAAGCGGGCCAGGGCGGATTTGACGAAATGGGGGTTTTGTCCCAGGTAGTCGGAAGGCGCGACGTGGGCGTTGGTCAGGTTGCAACGGCCGCCGCCGCTGATGCGGACCTTCTGGGCCGGTTTTTTGGCATGGTCCAGGACCAGGGCGGACAGCCCCCGGGCGGCGCACCGGGCGGCGCACCACAGGCCCGAGGCCCCGGCCCCGAGGATGATCACGTCATGGCGGCTCATGGCCGGTGTTGTGCCGCTTTCGGGGGCGGGACGCAACTGTCTGGACAAAGGAGCGGATATGCGGTTCACGTTTGCGGGACCGGGTCGCATTGTGTTCGGCCCAGGCGTCGTTTCGGAGTTGCCGGGGATTGTGGCCGGATTCGGGGAGCGGGTCTTGCTGGTGACCGGCGGGCATCCCGGGCGGGTGCAGGCTGTCGTGGACGGCCTTGGCGCGGCGGGGCTTTGCGTGACGGCCTACGCCGTGACCGGCGAGCCCACGGTGGCCATGGCCGAGGCCGGAGCCCGACTGGCCCGGGCCGAAGGATGCCAGGTGGTGGTGTCGGTGGGCGGGGGCAGCGTCATGGATGCGGGCAAAGCCGTGGCGGCGCTGACGACCAATCCGGGCGATCCTTATGATTATTTGGAGGTGGTGGGTCGGGGGCTGCCCCTGAAGCATGCGCCCCTGCCGCATGTGGCCGCGCCCACCACGGCCGGGACCGGGGCCGAGGCCACAGCCAACGCCGTGCTGCTGTCGCCGGAGCACCAGGTGAAGGTGAGCCTGCGCTCGCCGGGGATGTTGCCCGACGTGGCCCTGGCGGACCCGGAACTGACCTACGGGTTGCCTCCGGAGATCACGGCGGCCACGGGGCTTGACGCCCTGACCCAGCTTTTGGAGGCCTTCGTCTCGGGATACAAAAATCCCATGACCGACGCCCTGTGCCGCCAGGGGCTTCACTGCGCCGCGCGGTCCCTGGAACGGGCCTTTCAAAACGGCTCGGACGCGGCGGCCCGGGAGGACATGTCCCTGGCGGCGCTTCTCAGCGGCCTGGCCCTGGCCAACGCCAAGCTCGGGGCGGTGCACGGCCTGGCCGCACCCCTTGGCGGGGAATTCCCCGCGCCGCACGGCTTTGTGTGCGCCCGGCTTTTGCCCCTGGTCATGGCGGCCAACGTGCGGGCGCTTGGCGCGCGCGATCCGGATTCGGCGGCCCTGGCGGCCTTTGCCGAGGCCGGTCGCATCCTGACTGGGGAGTCCGCCGGGACGGACGCGCCAGACGCGCCAGACGCGCCAGACGTGACAGACGCGGCCGCCGGGGTGCGCTGGGTGAAGGGGCTGTGCGACAGGCTGGGCACGCCGCCCCTGTCGGAGTTCGGCATGACGGCTGCCGCCGTGCCGGGCATTGCGGCCAAGGGGCTTGCGGCCAGCAGCATGCGGGGCAATCCCGTGCAGCTTTCGCAGGGGGAACTTGAGGCGATTTTGCGGGCGGCGTTGTAGGGGCCACCGGTGAAACGACGCGACCCATCCCGGGCTTCTGGCCGCAGTGACATGGCCCTGACAGGGCAGATGGGCAGCGGCATCGAAAAAATACGCAATGCGGGATCATGGCGTCCGAATAACAGGCAAACCGCATTGGTTTGTCGGGTTTTACTCGCCAGAGGTGTTGTGTCGTTTTAATATATCTATTATCTATTTCGAAATCCCGTGGGTATGCGATCCAGGGATCAGCGGATCACATATTCCTGTCGCATGGCATTGAGGGAAGGGGAGCCACGGTTTCTTCGGTCTCTGCGGGAGACTGGTCGCCGGTCTGCATCTTTTTCCCTTCTCCCTGGATGCCTGGGGGACATGCCGCCAGCGGGCGCGGGGATTGCTTCCGCCGCGTCCCCGGCGGTGGCGTGATGGATGGTGTGGGGTGGAAATCGTCCTGTACTGTTTACAGCGGAGGTCCATTCGCATGGTGACGTTCTGGTTTGATGTCATTCGACGGTCGTTTGTGACGGCGGTATGGGCTTCTCTGGCGGGTGTTTTTCTTGTGGCTCACGATGCGTCAGCCATGAAAGTTGACGAATATATTGCCGCGCATGGCAACAAGAACATCAAGGTTACCGATAAGTCTTTTGTTTTTGGTGACTTGTCTGTGGAAAACTACGATATTCCTGATAGTCCCATGGAAAGCAGCTCAAAATATTTTTACAAGGGAAAGTTGATTCTAACCGATGAATTTGGGGCTCCAGTATACGACTTGATTGAGATTGCCGATGATTATCCAATGCCAGGAATGAAGACGATAGTCATTGCGGCGCATAGTGGATTTACAGCTCACGGGTGGTCATATCATATTTTTGTAATGTCTAGTAATGCTTTGTACTATACAGGTATTGAAACAGATCTTAGTGGACCGGATACGACAATCGTTGGAAATGGCTTGTTGGATATAACGCATCATTCCGGTAACAGTCCTTCAGCACAAAACGGTGATATGATTGTTTCATTTTATACGGCGACGCATCCCAGATATACGAGGTATGTCCTCTTTGAAAACGGCAAATGGAGGACGGGAAGGTATGGAGAGCTAAAAGAAAGCTATGATTCCCGCTTCAGGGAGGCGTCGGCACGTAATATCGATATAAATATGGCCGAAGATGGTGCGCAGGATCAAATAGCTTCTAATGTTGCTGAAGAAACATACTATTGTATCATGAGTGGTAGGGGAGATGGAGAATGCAAAAAATATATGAACAACAGATTGCCAAAGAAATTAAGATGGGTGACGAATTCTCTGTATGTCATGGTGAAAGAGGATGTCGACACCTTCAACGGAGACTTGGAGACAAAAATCTATAAATAATAGATGAATTGTCGACTTGTGTGTTCGATTGCGATTTGCCGCTACAAGGGGCCATCGCACGCCATAGCGATTCACAGAACTTGGCGCATTGGTTCAACGCACGACAAAACTTCGGAGCGCGTCGCGAGAGTTCAGCTGTCCCGCCATGCGTAAAATCGCTGCGTCAACGCGTTGGAAAGAATACGACGTTTGATTCTAAGCAACAGCGAGATCGGCGGGAGCCCCGCCTGTGGCCGGGCTATCTCGCCAGCTTGAGCACCCGCTCAGCCATCACGTTGAAAAAATACGAAGTATTTTTTCATAAATAACAGTTTGATCGTGGGATGACCCGCAGGAATCCGGTCATCCCGCCATGCGCAAAAGCCTGTCAGCCACCACGGCCGGGGCGATGGCCTCGCGCAGCGCCGGGCGCAGTTCCAGTTCGCCGCGAAGGTGCATGGGCGCGCTGTCGTGGGCGCTGGCCAGTTCGGCCTCGAAGGCGGCCCGAAGCGCCGCAAACGACGCCTCCACCTCGGGGTAGCGGTTGTCCGGCCGCCAGGGCAGGCGCAGTTCGGCCCCGCCGGATTTGCGTTTGTGATTGGGCGTCTCCAGGTCGTAGCAGCCCGTCGAGGGCAGTCCGGCCCGCTCGAACTGGCCCGGATAGCAGAAGGCCTGCCAGGACGAGGGCGGCTCGGGAATGGTGGAGGCGATGCGCACCATGGGCAGGGCCAGGTGTTCCTCGTGGCGTTCCAGGATGACGCGATAGCGCAGCACGGGCCGCAGGTTGCCGCGTTTTTTCTCGATGCTCCATTCCATGCGCATGGCGAACTCCGCGTGTCGGGTTTGATGTTGGGACGCGGCCAGCGTTGGCGACCGTTGCCGTTGATTGGCCGGGCTCGGGGTCGACGGCAAACGTCCGGCTGCGACGAATTGCGCTACGCTCCACGTCGCCGCCGTCCGTTTCCGGCGACCCGTCGCCCGGCCCGGTCGGCTTGGCCCGTGGCGGCAGGCCTGAAAAACGTCTGATGACCGGCGTCCCTCGTTACGGGATTCCAAAGGGCGAAGCCCTTTGGCCGCCGGAGGCTTCCCATGCCCCGCCTCCCCGCGCATCAGCCCCCTATCCACACCACCTCGCCGAACGGCGGCGCGTCCGCCGTCCCGGCGCCGCCCGGGCCGTAGGCGGCCCACAGGACCGGATAGTCCGGCCGGGCCGGAAACCGGTCGCATTCCAGGTCCGTCAGATAGATGAGGCAGGCCGGGCGCAGGCCCAGTTCCGCCACTTTGGCGAAGGCCGGGCGGAAATCCGTGCCGCCGCCGCCTTCAGGGTCGAGGCGCAGGGGTAGGTCGAGCCGGGTGAAGCGTATGGCCTGGCGCACCTCGGCGTCGCAGAAAAGCACGGTGATCCGGGTGTCGAAGTCGGCCAGGATGGCTGACAGCTCGGCGCAAAACAGCGACAGCGCGTCCCGGGAAATCGATCCCGAGCTGTCGATGGCCAAAACGATCTCGGGAAGCTCCTGGTTTTTGAGCGAGGGCAGGATCAGTCCCAGATGGACATAGCGCCGGTTGGGCGGCAGCCAGGAATAGTCGCTGACCGCATTTTGTTCGATGAAGCGGCGCAGCAGATGCCTCCAGTCGAGGCGGGGGCGGATGACCTCCTCCACGAGGCGGACGAGTCCGGCAGGCAGATCGCCCATGCCCCCGGCCTGCCCGGCCTGTCCGGCCTGACTGAGGGCCTGGGCCAGGGACACCCGCAGTTCGCGCTCCCAGTCCTCCCGGTCGCGCGGGGAGGGCGCGCCGTCCGTCCGGGGATGGTCGCGCACCTCGCCCAAAAGCGCCGGGTCCGGAGTGCCGGGAGCGTCCGGGGATTCGGTGTCGCCCGAGGCCGGGGCCTTTTTCCCCGCCGCGGCGTCCAGATCCATGTCCGGCGGCGCGGCCTGGGGTTTTTCCGCCGTGGCCTCGGGGTTGTCCACGGCCTGCCCGGCGTCGTTGCTTCGGCCGTCGCCGCCCGGCGCGGTTTCGGCCGTCGTTTCCTCCCGGCCGCCGTCGCCAAGACCCCCGCCCCGGCGTTTTTCCTCTTTTTGGCGCAGCAGGGCGGCGAAGATGTCGTCCACGCTGCGGTCGGCGTAGGCGGGATCGAGAAGCGCCCCCGAGGGCAGGACGAACCCGGCGTTTTTCAGGATGCCGTTTACCGCATAGTCGCAAGCCCGGTTCCATAGGGCCTCGTCGCGACCCAGGCGGCGCAGGTGGTGGGAGCAGACGATGTGCAAGACCTCGTGGGCCAAAAGCCCCACGGCCGTGTCCACGGCCATGGCCTCGACCAACGCCGGGCGGTAGCCCAGGGTGCGGCCGTCGGTCCACATGCCCGTGCAGGCCGGGTCCGGGGCCATGTGCAGCCGAAGCGCCAGGGAGCCGAAGAAGGGATGGTCCATGACCAGTTCGGCCCGGGCCCGGGCCATTTTTTCATCCGGGGTCACGGCGGCCTCAGACCAGCACGTGGGCGTTGTCCCGGGCCCAGGCGGCGAAGGCCTCGGTGTGGGCCATGGTTTTGTCCTGGCGCAGGGCGTCGCGCATGAGCAGCACGCCGAACTCCACGGGCAGCCTGGCGGCGTATCCGGCCAGGGCGGGCATGGTGTCCCGGGCGGCCTTGCGGGCCAGGGCCTCGCAGATGGCGTAGACGGCGGCCGGGTCCGAGGGAACGGGGGCCGAATGCGGCGCGCCAAGGACCGCATCCGTGTCCGGCAGCTCCCGCCACACCCGCAAAAAGCCGGTGAATTCGGCGGCCGCGCCCTCGCCCACCGTGCCGCGCAAAAGATCGTATTCCACCTCGGCCGGGGGCGCGGCGCAAAGGATGTCCGAGACGAACTGCCAGGTGCGCGGCGAGGGAAAGGCCCGCTCGGCCCGGGCCGGGTCGAAGTCGTGCAGAAGGGCTGGCCGAAAGCGCACAAAGGCCGTGACCTCGGGTCGCAGGGCGGCCTTTTTGGCCCAGGCCAGCCAGTCCTCCAGGCAGGTTTCGAAATCCAGATGCACCATGCGGTTGGCCAGGGCCGTGGGCATGCGGTGGGTCACGGCCCGGTCCTGCTCGCGGTTCCCGGCGGCCACCACGCTCCAGCCGTCCGGCAGGGCGTATTCCCCCAGGCGGCGGTCCAGGATGAGCTGGTAGCAGGCGGCCTGAACCAGGGGCGGGGCGGCGTTGAGCTCGTCGAGGAAGAGCACGCCCTGGCCGCGTGTGGGCAAAAATGCGGGCGGTCGCCAGTGGCAGCGGCCGTCGTCGCCGATGGCGGGTAGGCCGCGCAGGTCCACGGGGTCCAGCAGCACGGCCCGGATATCCGTCAGTTCGCGGCCCAGGGCGGCGGCCGCCTGGGCCACCACCTGGCTTTTGCCCACCCCGGGCGGTCCCCACAAAAACACCGGGCGGCCGATGGGGATAAGCGACAAAAGGGCGGTGGCGATATGGGAAGGGATCACGGCGTCTCCTTGGGGGATGTGTCGGCCCGGGACGGTTCTGGCCGGGGGTCGTGGCCGTAGCGTCGTCCAGGGCAGGTGATGAGCGAAAAATGTCTCCGACGTGGCCCGTCCCCGGGCGCCGGGTCGGTGGTTCTTCGAGGCGGCGCGTCATGCGCCATGGGGATGAGCGTGAATCGCACGGTATCTCCTTGGCGGGGAGGGAGGCGGCCGTTTCGGGCGGTCGGGAAGGGGAAAAGCGCGCCGGGGGCGGGGTGGGGTCGATGTCCCCGCCCGGCGACGCGTTCCGGTTCGCCGCCACCATGGCGGACGCCCCGTATCCGGCAAAAAAGCCCGGCGGGATCGGCACAGATGACCGCCTGCAAGGGCGCGGATCGGCCGATCCGCCGAACTACCCCGTGCCGGGCACATTTCTGATATTGAAAATGAGAATGGTTGTCAACAATGGGGGGGCGCCGGGGACGGGGCCGGGCCGACGGGGAAGGCGTATGGCCAAACCGGGAGCTTTGGTGTAGCTCTCGCCGGGGCCGCACCGGGCGAAGCAAGCCGGGAGGCCGACAGTTTTTGGGGGGAAGACGCCGCATGTCCCATATCGCCAGACTGCTCATCACCTGTCCGGATCGCCCGGGCATCGTGTCCGCCGTGACCACGTTCTTGTATACCCACGGGGCCAACATCATCGACCTGGACCAGCACTCCACGGACCCCGAGGGCGGCACGTTCTTCCTGCGCCTGGAGTTCCATGCGCCGGTCCTGGACATGTCCCGGACGGCGCTTGAGACGGCCTTCGGCGAGGTGGTGGGGGAGCGATTCGGCATGGACTGGCGGCTGAGCTATGCCGACGATGTGAAAACCGTGGCGGTCCTGGCCTCGCGCCAGGACCACTGCCTGATGGAGTTGTTGTGGCGCTACAGCCGCAAGGAACTGCCCTGCCGCATTGCAGCGGTGATCAGCAACCACCCTGATGTGCAAAAAAGCGTGGAGTCGTTCGGGGCGCCCTTTTTCCATGTGCCCGTGACGGACGGGGACATGGAAAAGGCCGAGGCGACCATGCTGGAGATCGTTCGGGACGCGGATCTGGTGGTGCTGGCCCGGTACATGCGGGTGCTGTCCGGGAATTTCGTGTCCGCGTTCCCCGACCGGATCATCAACATCCACCATTCGTTTCTGCCCGCGTTCGTGGGCGCGGACCCCTACCGCCAGGCCCACGACAAGGGCGTCAAGCTCATCGGGGCCACGGCCCATTACGTGACCGCAGAGCTCGACGCCGGACCCATCATCGAGCAGGACACGGCCCGGGTGAACCACCGCTTCGGGGTGGCGGACCTCAAGACCACCGGCAGCGACCTGGAGCGCACGGTCCTGGCCCGGGCCGTGACCTGGCACCTGCAGGACCGGGTCATCGTCCACGGCAACAAGACCGTGGTCTTCCGCTAGCGGCCTGCGCCGACAGGCGTCCTTTCCAGGTCTGCCCCGGTTCGCGTCGGCCTTGACGCCGGGCCTCGGCGCATCTATGTGGACATATATGTATGCCATGCGGGAGGACGCCATGGGACAGATCACCTTCTACCTCGACGAGGCCACCGAGGCCAGGCTGCGGGTCGCCGTCAAGCAGTCCGGCGGCTCGGTCAGCGCCTGGATCGCCGCGTTGGTCCGGGACAAGACCGCCACCCAGTGGCCACCGGGCGTGGCCGCCCTGGCCGGGGCCTGGCCGGACTTCCCCGAGGCCCCGGATGTGCGCCGGGAGCAAGGGGCGGATACCCCCAGGGAATCGTGGTGATGTTCGTCCTGGACACCAACACGGTCATCCATTTTTTCAAAGGCGCGGGAAACGTGGCAACCCGGCTTTTGGCCACGCCGCCGTCCCAGGTGGGCGTGCCCGCCGTGGTGGCCTACGAACTGGAGACGGGGTTGGCCAAATGCGGGTATCCCGTCCGCCGCGTCCAGGAGTTGGGCCTTTTTTTGTCCGCCGTGTCGCTTCTTCCCTTCGGGGTTGACGAGGCCCGGGCAGCAGCCGGGGCGCGTGCCCGCCTGGAGGCCCAGGGAACGCCCATCGGCCCCATGGACATCCTGATCGCCGGGACGGCCCTGGCGCGCGGCGCGATCCTGGTGACCCGGAACGTGCGGGAGTTCTCCCGGGTTTCGGGCCTTGTCGTGGAAAACTGGTATTGATTTGTTGCGGCCGCCGGATCGTGACGGCGCAGGGTGGCCGCCTCTTTCCTTGATGCGACGGATGAGGCCTGCCCGGACCCTGCGATGAAGGGCGTGTGACCCGCCTGGTATGGATGCGCCCCTGCGGCCCGCTTCGAGATGAACGCGCAGGCGTGGTCGCTGCAAAGAACTTGCTTTTTCCCATGGCCTGCCCTATGCGACGACGCATGGGCGTACACTTTCCACACTGCGGTTTTTCCCGGCCGAAAGCCTCCTTCCCCGGTCTTGCCGGAAAAGTCCATGTCGCTACGTCCCTAGGTGCGTCTTTACCCCTCCTCAGGAACTTCCATTCCAGCCGAACGGCGGCAAAAAAGCTGCTTTCGGACAAACGCACGCATGCTCCCGTCCACTGTAGATACTTTACAAAGGAGAGATGGGAATGCGTGACGTATCGAGAATCGTTTGTTTGCTGGCGGCATGGCTTGTCGTAACGGCGGTTCCGGCTTGGTGCCTTGAGGTGCGCATGGCCGGGGACGGGCGTATTTACGGCAATTTCTTTTTGCATCACAATTATACCGGCTGGAACGCCGACGGAACGCAGACCGAAGACCCGGTGAACTTCTACCAGCGGTTCCGGTTGCGCACGGATTTCGTGACCCACGAAAACCTGTCGTTCCGCCTGGGATTCCGGGTGGACGACGAGAACTGGGGCCACGGCACCTTCACCGTCGACGCCCCGGAGGTCTCCATCGAGGTCTATCTGGCCTACCTGCAGTTCAAATGGCCGGATACGGACATCCAGGTCACCGCCGGATATCAGCCCGTGTCCATGCCCGCCACCGAGGCCTTCTACGATTCCCTGATCATGGCCAACGACGACGGCGACCAGTCCACCTCGGCCCTGGTCCTGACCGCGCCCGTCTTTGGCGACGTGGCCTCGCTCAACGCCGGGTTCACCCGGTTCATCGACACCAACGGGGCCTTCGACACGGACACCACCCAGGTGGCCGACGAGTTCGACGCCTTTTTCCTCACCGCCCCCATCACCCTCGATGCCCTGACGTTCACCCCCTGGGGCATGGCGGGCATTATGGGCAAGGGCTCGGACCTGGGCGACATGGACACCGGCCTGCGTTCGGCCGGGAGCTACCTGCCGCCGGACAGCCGGGAATACAACCAGACCGCCTATTGGTGGGCGGGAACCACGCTTGAGGTCAAGGCCTTCGACCCGGTCAAGATCTCCATGGACTTCGCCTACGGCTCCTCGGCAAACGCCCTGCAATCCTCCCGGCGGCGGGGCTGGTTCGCGGATGCGGCCATCGAATACACGGGGCTGTCGTTTATGACCCCCGGCATCTACGGCTGGGCGGCCAGCGGCGAGAACGCCAGCCTGTCCGACGGCAGCGAGCGCATCCCGGTGGTCATGCCCAAGTGGGGCCCGGCCACCTCGTTTCTTTTTGATTGCGACCAGGCCCTGTCCGACGCCGCCATGGAAACGGACGCCACGGGCACCATGGGCTTCGCCCTGGCCTTAAAGGACATCTCCGTCATCGAGGATCTGACCAGTCGCCTGACCTTCGCCATGGTGTTTGGCGCAAACAGCGCGGCGGGCATCCGGCGCGCCCTGGCGGTCACCGGCGGCAACGGCGGCTACATGACCATGGGCCAGACCCTGGCCGTGGGCGAGCAGCTCGTGGGCGTCAACTTCGATCACTATTACGATCTCTACGAAAACCTCACCCTGACCCTGGAGACGGGTTACGCCCAGGGCATCGGCTTCCAGAGCAACATCTGGGGGCATCGCTTCGCCGCAGCCGCCTCCCCGGCCTGGAAATGCGGCCTGGGCATGACGTATACGTTTTAGCGTCTCGGACCCGAACCCCATAAAAAACGCCGTCCCGGAAGGCCGGGACGGCGTTTTTCATATGTTGTTTGCGGAATGCGGCTTCCTATTCGATACCCACGGCCTTGGCCACATCCAGAACCTTCTTTTTCGGGCTCTTGGCGCAGGTTTCGGCCAGGGCGGTGGAGAAGGACTCGAAGCCTTCCCAGTTGAGTTCCGTGTCGCCGGACACGCCGCTTAAATAGCCGTCGAGCCACATCAGGATCATGCCGACACTGGCCTCATCGCCCTTGGCCACGCCCTGCAGGAACTCCTGGCAGCTGAGTTCGCCGAATTCGATGTTCCCCTGGTTTTTCCCTTTGGCCATGGCCGTGGTGGAAAAAGCGAAAAGCAATCCGATGACCGCGCAAAGCCCTACGATTTTTTTCATAGCGAAAGCCCTCCTCGCTGGCGTATAACAACAATGCAGCATGCTGTAAAAGGGAGATTTGCGACAGGCTGCACCAAGGAACGCGAGGTGTGCCGTGGGGCCCTTCCGGCCGCAAAGACGTCGGCTGATGCTTTGGCGGGCGGGCGGGCATCCTTTCGTCGTGTCCGATGACTTCACGTAGGCGAATTGTATGGCGGATATGGAAAAAGGGTGTTCTATTATTTTGAAGACAACTGCGTCTTGGGGGACGGACAACGTGATGCCCTATGCAGACGGATTTTCCGGGGCCGACACGGATCGTGCTCCGGGCGGCGGGTAAAAAATGGCTGCGGGCGTTGCCTCATGGTCGCGAATGTCTTACCTTGTGCAGAATGTGCCGCCTGCCCGCAACGGACAGGCCTTCGCCAGGGCAAAGACGCCTTCCCCCGCCTTCCGGCCTCACAGCGGCGTGGATACGGGTCGAGGCATTGCAAAGAAACAAAGGAATTTTCGCAACACCAACGTGGAGAACGACATGGACGAGAACGCCTGCCGTCAGTGGCTCAACGAAGTCAACTGGGATATGATTCATGAGGATGCCGTGACCATGTATCTGGAGTGGGGCAACAACAACTTCAAGGACACCCTGCGGCCCCCGGTGACCAGCAGCAAGGAATATTCCATCTATTTCGTGGTGGACACCTGGGGCGAGCCCAAGGTGGTGTTGAACAAGATGAACAATTACGGCAGCACGTCGTTGTGTGAAAAAAAACTGCCCCCGGACATGGCGGCCCGGTACATGAAAGAGATCGGGGGACTTCGCGGCATCCATGAGCTTTCCGCCGAGGTCAAGGCCTGGGTCATAAAGGAAATGGGCATGGAACAGGCCTAGGGGGGGACGTCTCTTCAATGCCACAGCCGTGGTGTTGAAGAAAAAACCGTGCGCGCCATATGCCGGGCGTTCTCCTTGCGGCCGTTTCCGGAACGGCGCAGAAAGGGGCGTCGGCCTTTCGGGATGATCAGGGGATGCGGCCTTCGGGCCGTGTCCCCTCGTTTTGCGGTTTCGCTCTCACGGCTCGCTTAAGCTTTCGTGCAGGCCGGTCAGCAGCGGATCGAGGAGGTATTCCGCCACCCGGCGCTTGCCCACCAGGATCTCGGCGTCCAGGGACATGCCCGGCAACAGTCGGAAATCGTCGCCCACGTCGCGCAGGGCATGCGAGGTCAGGCGGATGCGGCAGGCGTAGTACGCCCCGCCGTCGGCCGCCTCGCCCGCGCCCTGGCCCTCGGGCAGAAACACGTCCGGGCTGACCATGCGCACCACGCCGTCGAGAAAGCCGTGGCGCTGGAAAGGGAAAGCGGAAAGCTTCATGCGCACGGCGTTGCCCACCCGGATATGGCCGATGTCCTTTGCCGGGATGGCGACCTCGGCCTCCAGTTCCCCGCCCTTGACGTCGATGGGGATCAGCGTGAACAGCGTCTCGGCCTCGCGCACCACCGACCCCTCGGACACCCGGGCCATGTCCTTGACCACGGCGTCGGACACGGCGGTCATCTCCACCAGTTCCGTACGCCGGGCGGCCTTGGCCAGGGTATGCTCCACCTCGGTCAGCTCCTGCTGGGCCTCCACGATCTTGGTGGCCGTCTGGGTCCGCCAGCCGCCGATGAACGACAGCCGCTCGGCCCTGGCCTGGGCCAGGCGCTCCCGGATCTGGGAATTTTTCTCGGCCGCGCTGGCGTACAGATCCTCCACGCGCAGCTTTTCGCGCAGGGCGTTGATGTATTCGAGACGGCTGGTTTGGTCCCCCTCCCACAGCTTGCGGTACATGGACTCGATCTCCGCCGTCAGGGCGAACTGGCCCTTGAGTCGCTCCTGTTCGTTGACGTTGGCCGTAAGCATCTCCTCATAGGAGGCGATCTCCTGGTCCTTGGCGTCGACGCTGGCCCGGTACTCCTCCTTGCGCTTGAGGAAAAGCGCCATCTGGGCCCGTTGGTCCGGGTCGGCGGCGTCCTTGTCCAGGTCGGCGGTCGGGCGGTCCTCCAGCTCGGCCAAAAGCCGTTCGATCCAGGCCGCGAGGAACCGCTTGCGTCCCGTGAGCTGCCCCAGGTCGGCGGAGGCGAAGGTGGGGTCCAGGGTGGCCAGAAGCTGCCCCTTTTTGACCACGTCGCCTGGCCGAACGGCCAGGGTGCGGATGATCGAGGTTTCAAGGGGCTGGACCACGATGGCCGGGGCCAGGGTGGCCAGCATGCCCCTGGCCGTGACCACCCGGTCCACCTTGGACAGCCAGGCCCAGGCCCCGCCGCAGGCCAGGGCGGCCAGGATCACGTAGACCGCGAACCGGGCCTGCCAGGGCAGCCGCCCAGCCTCCACGGCCACGGCGTCGGGCTGGAATTCCATGGCCTCGCGGCTGATTTTTCCGGGTTTGCCTTTCATCCGCTCTCCCGCCCCTTCACCATCCCCGGGCGACCATCCCCCCTCGCCCGGGGATTCCAAAGGAGGCGCGCCCCCTTTGGCCGCCGGAGGCGTTCCCCCGGCCGCATTTGCGCCCATCCCCCGCCATCACCGCATCCCCCGGGTCTGCTTGTCCCACAGGTTGCGGTAGATGTCGCAGCGGGCGACCAGTTCCGAATGGGGGCCGATGTCCGCCACCTTTCCCGCGTCCAGGACCATGATCCGGTCGGCGTGGCGCAGGGTGGACAGGCGGTGGGCCACGATGATGGTGGTGCGGCCCTTGGAGATGGCCTCCATGTTTTCCTGGATGCGCGACTCGCTGTCCGGGTCGAGCGCCGAGGTGGCCTCGTCGAAAATCATGATCCGGGGGTTTTTGAGGAGCGCCCGGGCGATGGCCAGCCGTTGCCGTTGGCCGCCCGAGAGGTTGGCTCCGTTTTCCTCCAGCACCGTGTCGAAGCCCGACGGCAGGCGCTCGATGAACTCGTCCGCCCCGGCCAGGCGCGCGGCGTGGCGCAGTTCCTCGAAGTCGGCCCCGGGCCGGGTCAGGGCCAGGTTGTCTTTGAGCGCCCCGTGGAAGATGAAATTTTCCTGGAGCACCACCCCGATGTTCTGGCGCAGGTGCAGGATGTCCAGGTCGCGGATGCTTGTCCCGTCGAACAGGATGCGGCCCTGGGAAAGCGGGTAGAGGCCCTGGATGAGCCGGGTCAGGGTGGTCTTGCCCGAACCGCTTTTGCCCACCACGCCCAAGACCTCGCCCGGCGCGATGCGCAGGCGTATGCCGTCCAGGGCCGGAGGGTCGCCGGGGTTGTAGGAAAAGCGCACGTCCTCAAGGACGATCTCGCCCAGGATTTCGGGCCGCACCCCGCCCCGGGCGAACCCGGCCTCGGGTTTTTTGTTCATGACCTCGCCCAGCATGGCCACGGCCAGATGGACCTTCTGGTATTCGTGAATGAGTTCCACGATGCGGATCAGGGGCATGGTCACGGACTGGGAGAGCATCTGGAAGGCGATGAGTTCGCCCACGGTGAGTGAGCCGTCGAAGACGCTTTTGGCCCCGAAAAAGATCACGGCCACGGTCATCAGCCGCTCCAGGGTCTTGATCAGGCTTTGCCCGGCGGCGGCCATCTTGCGCACGTCGAAGTTGCGAAGGACCGCCGTGGCCGAGCCCTCTTCCCAGCGGTTCTGGCGGTCGCCCTCCAGGGCCAGGCTTTTGATGGTGCTCATGCCGTGGATGGTTTCGACCAAAAGGGCCTGCCGTTTGCCCTCGGCGGCGTACAGGGCCGTCAGCCTGCGCTGGAAAGGGCCGATCATGAGCGCGATGATCCCGGCCGTGAACAGGGCGAAGACCAGGACGATGAGGGTCAGTTGCGTGCTGTAGAAAAAAAGCACCGGCAAAAAGACCAAAAGCGACGAGGCGTCGAGCAGGGCGTTTAAGAGGTTGCCGGTCAGAAACTCACGTACCTGGTCGGTCTGCTGCATGTGCTTGATGATCACCCCGGCGAAGCTGCGCTCGAAAAAGGATAGCGGCAGCCGGATCATATGGGCGAAGGTCTCCATGGCCAGGCGCAGGTCGATGCGCGAGGTGGCGTAGCGCAGGAGGTATTCGCGAAGGAAACGCAACACGCCCTCGAAGACCAGGGCCAGGGTCACGCCGATGGCCAGGACGTTGAGCGTCGCCAGGATGTGGTGGGCCAAAACCTTGTCCACCACGGCCTGGAAGAAAAGCGGCACGGCGAAGGCCAGGCCGTGCATGAAAAAGGCGATAGCCGCGATCTCGATGAAGATGCGTTTTTCCCGGGCCACCTGGGGCAGAAACCAGCCCAGGCTGAAATGTTTGGCGTCGCCTGCGTCCAGGCGTTTTTTGCGCAGAAGCAGCACCTCGCCGGTGAAGCGGCCCGCGATGTCGCCTGGGGACAAAAAGACGAAGGGCGAGGTTCCGGGGGCGGCCCGCAGGTCATAGAGGACCAGTTGGGCCTCGCCGTCCGGGGAGGTGCGCACCCCGGAGAGCATGGCCGCGCCGCCGTCGCGGGTTTTGGCCAGGGCCGGATAGGACTCGCCCAGATCCAGCAGCCGCCTGGGGGAAATCCGCTTGCGCGCGGCGAAAAAACCCATGTTTCCGGCCATGCGGGCCAGGGTGGAGAAGGTCAGGGTGCGGCCGGATAGGCCGTGGCGGCTGATGAGGGCCTCGGGCGTGGTCTGGACCCCGTGGTGGCGCAGGATGGCCACGAAGTCGTGCAATACCGTGGCCGGCAGGGCGGTCATGGCTGCCTCGCGGCCGGGACGGCGGGCGCACGGACCACCTGGCGCTTCATGGCGCGGCATGCGTGTGCGACGCCGCCGGGCACAGTCACGACGGGAACTCTCCGGCGACCGGGACGCCTGCCCCCGAGTCGGCCGTATCCGGGGTTTCGCCGTCAAGGGCCTCTGAGGCGCTGTCCCCGTTGCCTTTGAGCTTTCGGCGCAGGCTTTCCCGGCTGATGCCGAGCATTTTGGCGGCCTTGGTGCGGTTGCCGCCGCATTCGGCCAGGCAGGACAGGATGGCGTCGCGTTCCAGGCGTTTGAGGCGTCCGGCCGAGGCCAGGGGCGTGGCGCTCAAGGCCGGATCGGTCAGGTGGACCGAACTGGACTTGCGGCGGATTTCTTCGGAGAGGTCGTCCAAATAGATCTTGCTGGAATAGGCCAGGGCCACGGCGCGCTCCACCTCGTTTTCAAGCTCCCGGATGTTGCCCGGCCAGGGGTATTCGCGCAACGCCTCCCGGGCGGCACGGGAAAAGGTCATCCGGCCCCGGCCCATGCCATGGGCGAACGTGGTCAGAAAACTTTCGGCCAAAAGCAGGATGTCGTCCCGGCGTTCGCGCAGGGGCGGCAGGTCGAGATGCACGACCTTGATGCGGTAATAGAGGTCGCGGCGGAAGCGGCCGTCCTCTATGTCCTTGGCCAGCTCCCGGTTGGTGGCGCACACCAGCCGGACGTCCACGGGCACGGTTTCCCGGCCCCCCACCGGGGTGACCTCGCCAAGCTCCAGGACGCGCAGGATCTTGGCCTGGGTGGCCAGGCTCATGTCGCCGATCTCGTCCAGAAAAAGCGTGCCGCCGGTCGATCCCTCAATGAGTCCCCGGCGCTTTTCCACGCCCGTGGCCACGCCTTTTTCGATGCCGAAAAATTCGCTCTCGAACAGGGTGTCCGGCACGGCCGTGCAGTTGACGGCCATAAACGGCCCGTGGCGTCTTTGACCCGAATAGTGGACCACCTTGGCCACCATCTCCTTGCCCGTGCCGGTCTCGCCGGTGATCAGCACGTTGACCGTGGTCTCGGCCACGCGCTGGGCCAGACGCAGGATGTTGGCCATCTTGGGGCTGGCGCCGATGACCTTGCCCACGGAAAAACGGTGGCGCAGCTGCTGCTTGAGGGCGGAGTTCTCCTTTTTCAGGCGCAGCTCCAGGTTTTTGAGTTCGGAGTGGGAGGCGTCCAGGCGGTCCACGGTCTCGCCCAAAAGCCTTTCGCGCTGGCGCACGCCAAGGACCATCAGCTCCAGCTTTTCGAATAAAACCAGAAATTCGTTGCGGCATCCGGGCTGGGTGGCCTCAAAGATGCGCTTGAGGTCGCCAAGGACGGTGATGGCGTTGGCGTAGTCGCCCTGGCTGACCAGGGTGGAGAAGTGGACAAGCTTGTGGGCCAGCCCGGGCGGCAGGGCGCTCATGAGGGTCATGCATGCTCCGATCCGGCCGCACGGCCGAAGTGGTCGCCACAAGACGGCAAGTGGCCGATATTATGACCAACCCTACATATCCCATTTTACATCCCTCGGCAATTCTCGGTCCATGGCAAGGTGGGCGCCGGGCCACGGCAGCCGCTCCGGGGCATGTATCCTGGCCAGGCGGGTGGGCCGGTTGGTCGTTCCCGGCGCGGCCGGGGCCGCAGGCCGTGAAGCAGGGCCGACCGGGACATGCCGACCCGGCGGCCATGGCGGCAGGGGATGGACTGCCACAATTCAGGGCGCAAGCGGCACGATTCGAGGCGGTCTGGTGTGATTCGGAAATACGTATCCTGCTTGAATTTCATGGGATGATGCATTGGCATGATCCTGGCTAAGGGGAAAGCCAGGGAGAGTATTGTCGGTTCAACGCACAACGCAGGAGGAAGGATCATGAGTTTCAAGTCGTTTTTTTCCAAGGTGGCCAAGGTCGTGTCCGCTGTGGTGGAAAAGACCGCCGAAGCCGCGTCGCTCATCAGCAAGGTGGGAGAAGTGGTCAGCTTCGTGTCCAGCACTATTTCCAGCGTGGCGAGCTTCGTGTCCGAGACGGTAAGCACCGCCGTTTCCTTCGTCCAATCCACGGTGTCCACCGTACAGTCCATCGTTTCCAATGCCTCGACCTCCGTGGTCGACAAGGTGGTGCAGACGGCCAGCTACGTGATCGAACAGGGCGTCACCGCCTACAACTGGGCCGTGGACAAGGTGGAGACCGCTGCGAATTTCATCGGCAATACCGTCGCCACGGGCACGGCATTGGTGAACGAGACCGTGGGGTTGGCCGAGGAATTGGCCAACGCCCCGGACGGCTCCACCGGTTCCCTGGCCTATAATGACTATACCGGCCTGTCCTCGTCCTCGACGTCCTCGGCAGGATTGGCCACGGACGCATCCCAGAAGACCCTTTTGGCCGCCTAACGCCTCTCGCGGCAGCCTCGCGCGTCCCCGCCGGTTTCGCGACCGGCGGGGTTTTTTCATGCGTCCGGGAGCTGCCTTGACGTGAACCGGCGGATAGCGTTGGAAATGGCGGCGGCCTGCCGCACAAAAGGGCGTTTTGCGTCGTGATCGTCGGGTGGGCGGCGCCGGGGATGGCTTGCTCCGCGCCAAGGGCCTGCCGAAATGGCGGCGGCCCGCATCCGTGGAGGAACGCGGGCCGACAGGCAGGGACACAGGCCGACTAATCGAATTCCAAGACCAGCCCCTTCTCGCAAAAATCGAAAACCACCGGCTCGGATTCCGAGCCGTCGGCGAAGACCGCTTTGAAATATTGCTCGCAGTCCTCACCTTCAGAACTTGCATCCCAGACCAGGGTCTCTGTGGCGCCAACTGCAATGCCCTTGCCGATGTCGAAAAATCCCCAGGTCTTTCCGTCTTCCGAAACGAGGATCTTGGTGATCTTCGATCCGGAATTGTTAAAGACAGCAAACTTGTAGGAAGAAGAAAAGGCCGCACTACAGAGAAACATGACACAAATTACACAAAGCATGGCCGATTTGAACAAAAAGAAAGTTTTTTGATGTCCGCGCATGTCCACTCCTTGTACACCATAAAAGTGTTTGAGAGGAAAATCTCCATGTCCGTACGGCCAGGGAAAGATGTTCCCCGGGCCATGTGAAGCTGGGCCAAGCACCCCTTATCTGCCTAAAAAAGGGAGAATGTTCAACGAAGAAATGTCGCAAGCGGCGTGTGTCGGCAATTGAATCGACAGTACGGGCATTGGGCGGATGGGTTGCGGGCGTGCAGAGGGCTTGACAGGGCCATCGTCTTGCCGTTTTCCTCTCCGTTGCACCCTGAAGCGGCTGCGTACGGGAAGACGCCTGAATAAAGGATGGACGCTGGTTTTTTATAGAGCGGGACATCTCTTCCGGAATACGGTACGGGAAGGCGTCATCGCGTATCCCGGTCGCCGGATGCGTCTCGTGCTGATGATTTGAATGCGTTTGCAAAAGTGTTCGCATGCGTCGATAT
Organism: Desulfolutivibrio sulfodismutans DSM 3696; assembly: GCF_013376455.1. Lineage (GTDB taxonomy): Bacteria > Desulfobacterota > Desulfovibrionia > Desulfovibrionales > Desulfovibrionaceae > Desulfolutivibrio > Desulfolutivibrio sulfodismutans. The sequence continues at coordinate 3,894,592 of NZ_CP045504.1, forward strand.
CCGGGAAGCGACGCAAGCCTTCCGGTCGTCTGCGCCAAAGGCCCGGCATGGATTACGAGACCCCCTTGCGCATCTGTCTGGTGGACGGTCCCTTCCGGCCGTTTCTGATTTCTCGCGGGCATGAAGTGCTGCATCTGGCCCCGCCCCAGGGCGTGCATGATATTGCGGCCCTGCTTGCAAAGCACGGCTTTACGCCGGATATCCTCCTGCATACGGAAACCCTCGGCCGCAAGGTCATCCTGCGCGGCGTGGAAAACCTCTCCTGCCAGACGGCCTTCTGGTCCGTGGACACCCATGTCAACAGCCACTGGCAGGTCCACTACGCGGCGCTTTTCGATGCGGCGTTCACCACCCAGAAACATCTTGCCCCCCTGTTCGCCCGGGGCGGCCGTGAGGCCTTCTGGCTGCCATGGTTCGGCACGGCGCGGCCGTTTCGGCCCTTTGCCGGGCGGGGCACGGAGGTTGGGTTCGTAGGCCGCATGGGCGAGGGGCGACCCGTGCGCGAACAGTTCGCCACCCTGCTGCGCCGCCGCTTCGACGCCCGCCTGGCCAGCGAGCTGTCCTTTACGGCCATGCAGGACTTCTACGACGATACGCGTCTGGCCCCCAACGAGGCCCTTTTCGGGGAGCTCAATTTCCGCCTGTTCGAGGCCGTGTCCAGCGGCAGCCTGTGTTTCACCCCCCGCACGCCCGGGTTGGGCGATCTGTTTTGCGACGGCCGGGAGGTCGTGGGCTACGACAATGGCTGTGAGCTCGCACAGCGCCTGCGGTTTTACCAAGGCCATCCGGATCTGGCGCAAGCCCTGGCCCGGGCCGGGCATGCGGCCCTGGCCGCCCGGCATCTGGCGGAGCACCGGGGGGAGGCCTGGCTCGCCGCCCTGCCCGAGGCCCCTGGGCGGGCGCGCGGCGACGCGGCTCGTTTGTCCTTTGCCCTGGCGCTATTGGGGCTTTTCGAGACAGGACTTTTCGGGGGCCTGGTTCCGGAGGTGGAGGCTGATCTGGCCCGGCTGTCCACGGACACGGCCGCAGCCGGGGGGCTGGTGCGCCTGTGGCGGCTTGGCGGGCGGCGCGACCGCATGCTGACCCTGTGCGCGGGCATGGCGGCCAACCGCATCGATGACCCGCTTCTTCTGGCCACGGCGGCCATGGCGGCGCTTTCGGCCGGGGCCTTTCCTCTGGCCCGGGCCCTGGCCCGGGGAAAGGTCCGCCCGTTCGCCGGGGCAGGCCAGGGGGGCGATCCACGCCGGGCGGTGGACTCCCCGCGCGACATCTGCCTGTTTGCGGCCGGGATATTTCGCGAGGCGGGCCGGGTGGTTCGGCCCGGGCTGGTTTTTGAGGCCGACCGGCTGGTTCCCCAGACGGTGGTGGAGGCCTTGATCGTGGCCCACACCCTTGACGAGCGGGACACGGGCATCCTCGTCGCCCTGGATGCGGCCCTAGAGCCCTTCCGGGGCACGGAACCGACGCGCCTGGGGATTTTATCCTCCCTGTCCCTGCAAAGCGGCAGGAACTGGCGCTGGCCGCTGCGGCTGGCCCTGGTCAACGCCCGCATGTTCCGGCTGGATGAGGCGGCTCAGGAGTTGGCCCTGGCCCGGACCCTGGCCGAGGAGGCCGGGGAGGGGAAACGTTTTGCCGCCATGCGCGACAGGCTTTTTCCCGAAGCGGTCCCGGAGATGTGACCCGGAGCGGTCGCCGGGGAGGGACGAAAAAAAACGGCGGACCTGGGGCAACCCTGGTCCGCCGTTTCGGTTTTACGGCAAAGCGCCAAAAACCGGTCTACTTGGCCTTGGGTGCGGCGGCGTCCACATGGCATTGGCCGCAGGCCGCCGGGCCGGCCTTCTTTTCCAGATGGCAGCCGATGCACTGCTGATGATAGGCGCGCATAAGCGGGGTTCTCCCAGGCGCGGCGACCACGGGGTGGCAGTCGGCACAGGGCACGCCTTCGCTGGTGGCTTTGGGGTCGCGCACGCCGTTTTCCCCGCCGTGGTGGCAGGCGGCGCAGTCGTCGATCTTGGCCTTCTCGTTGTGGGCGTCGTGGGGAAACACGGCTGGCGGACGCCGGGGCGCAGTGAAGGCCTCAGGCTTGATCACCAGCATGTCCCCCTGGGAAAAGGCCAGGGGGGCTCCGCACAGGACCGCCGTCAAGGTCAGGGCAAGGATAAGGTATCTGGTCATGATCGGATTTCTCCCGTGACGGCGGGCCGTCAGGACGCGCCTTTTTTTTCCATGCATTCGTAGATGATGTCGCCAAGGAACTTCAGTTCGATGCCGAGCCCGTATTTGTGGATGATGTCTTCCAGGCCGCCGTGGCAGTTGTGGCAGGGGGCGATGCAGGTCTTGACCCCGGTGGCCTTGAGCTGGTCGGCTTTGACGGAGTTGCCCACGATACGCACGTTTTTGAAGGGAGGCCCGCAGTTGATGACCCCGCCGCCCGCGCAGCAGCAGTAGTTGTGCTCCCGGTTGGGGGTCATCTCCACCACGCCGTCGCAGATGGCGTGCACCACCTCGCGCAGCTTGTCCATGAGCCCCCGGCCGCGAATGACGTTGCAGGGGTCGTGGATGGTCACCGGGCCAGGGTACTTTTTGGCCATGCGGATCTTTCCGGAATTCAAGAGATCCCAGAAAAACTCGATGGAATGCACCACGGGCACCGGGTGCATGCCCCAGCCCAGCCAGCGGTTGCCCACGTCGTAGATGGCCCGGAAGGCGTGTCCGCATTCGCCCATGACGATGCGTTTGACGCGCAGGCGCTGGGCGGCCTCGAAGTGGGCCATCTCCACCCGGCCCATGATCTCCATGTCGCCGGAGAACATGGCCATGTTGCTGTTGTCCCAGCCCGGGGTGGCGGGCATGGTCCAGTTAAGCCCGGCCTGGTTGAAGATGAACGCAGCCTGATAGATGAGCTGGGTCCGGAACTTGGGTTCCGGGGCGATGACCGAATACATGAAGTCCGCGCCTTCCACCTCAAGCGGGATGCGCAACTCGGGCATTTCGTCCCGGGCCTCGTCTTCTTGCCATTTGAGGGTGTCGATCCACTCGTCGTCCTTGACCCACATCTGGTTCATGGTGGCGGAGTGGCTGTGGGCCGTATCCTGGATGTACTGCGGGGTGACCCCGAGCTTATGGCAGATGCGGCGCACGAACGACATGATGTAGGCGGTGTCGATGCCCAAGGGGCAGTAGTGCATGCAGCGCCGACACAGGTTACATTCGGTGTAGGCGATCTGGGCGCACTGGTGAATGAATTCCGGGCTCACCAGCCCCTTGTGTTTGAGGATCTCCCACATGGTCTGGCGGACCTTGGCCACCGGGGCGTAGGAGGGATCCTTGTGGGACATGTAGTAGTGGCAGGCCTTGGCGCACATGCCGCAACGCACGCAGGTCTCCACGTAGGTTTTGAGTCTGGCCCCGCCTTCCCCTTCCAGGACGGCGAGAATGGTTTTTTGAATCTTCTCCGGGGTTAGCCGGGCAATCCCGGCTTCAAGCCCCGCATCTTCTATGCGCCTGTCGGCAATGGTGGTCGTCATGTGTCCTCCGGTATTACCAGTCCTTGGCCCGCCGCACGCCGCCGAACTCGGAGCCGATGTAGCCCCGTGCGAAGAATCCGAACAGCATGTGGCTGAGTCTGGTGAAGGGGATGGCGATGAGCATGGCCTCGCCGCACAGGACGTGCAGGGTGGTGAGGGTCAGGCTGTCGCCGATCTGGTGATAGGCCAAAAATCCGGTCGAAAAGGTGCAGAAGACCAGAACCAGGACCAGCCAGTCGTGGTTCGAGGTCACAAAACGCACCTCCGGCAGGCTCAGGCGCCGCCAGGCGAAAAACAGGCAGACGACCATGACCGCCACGGTCAGTCCGTCGGCCAGTCCGTCGGGCAGGGCGGCGTAGGTGAAGCCGAATGAGGTGTCCCACATGACGATGTGGGACATGAGGAAGATGGGAACCAGGAACAGACAGATGTGGAACACATAGGTCGCGACCGTCAGGGCCGGGTTTTCCCGCCAGCCCAGGGAGCCGAAGGGGATGAGCCAGTGGAAAATGGAACGCAGGGAATAGCGCCAGGTCATGTAGCTCAAAAAGGCCGCGTCTTTTTTCTTGGCCAGGGAATACATACTGAAAAGACGCGCCAGGGAGCCGATGACGAACACGCCGAAGGCCAACCAGGCCAGCGGTCCCACGGCCAGGGCGTAGAGTTCGAGCATGGGAACCTCCAAGGAACCTGTTGAAAGGGCCAGGGCCTCGATCAACGTTTTTGTGCTTGTCCGTTGCCGGATGCGCAGGGGGAATGCCCCGGCGCGCGCCCGGGGCCGCTATCCCGTGAAGGCCGAAACCGGGGCCACGATGCGCTTGTACGCCTTGCCGCTTATGCCCCGCAAAAGCACCTTTGCGCCGTCGGGGGAAAAGATCGGATCATAGGCCCGGTCGAAGGTCGCGGGATGGGCCTTGCCGTCTAGGACAAAGGCCTTTTTGCCGTCCTTTTCCACCCGGATGGCCACCTGCCCGGTAGTCGGACAGATCACCGGCCCATAGGCCATGTCGTAGACGCCGGGCCACACGGACCCATTCACCAGCACCCGGAAGGCGGTGTTGTCGGTGCTGGCCTGGGCGGCCACGGTCTTGCCGTCGGGGGAGACGCGCAGGTCGGTGACCACCGGGAAGGTGGCGGACCAGGGCGCGGCGTTCACGGCCACGGTGAATTTGCCGAAGCTTGTGGCCACGATGGCGGCCAGGGTGGCGCCGTCGGCGGAGAATTGCGGATGGTGGCACTGGACGAAGGCCGGATTCCATACGAATCCCGCGTCCCCGGCCATGCCCCAGAGGCCTTTTTTGCGCACCGGGGCCAGCACCTGGCCGTTTCCGGGATGGAAGACCGGGCCCCAGGCGCAGTCGTAGGCCGCTTCCCAGGCCTTGCCGTCCACGGCCACGGAATAGTCGTACAGGGAGCGGCGGATGGTGGCGGCCACGCGGCCGGTCTTGACTTCGATGGCCGGATCGAAACAGTTGACGAAGGTGGCGTCCCAGGGCTCGCCGTCCACGGCCACGCTGAAGATGCCCTTTTGGAAGGTTTCGATGTCCGCCTGCCCCATGGACTTGACCTGCACGGCGGCCGCAGTGTGCGCCCCGTCGGCTGCGATGCGGAAGTGGTTGGCGTTGTCGTGCAGGGTTTCCCAGGGCGCGCCGTCCACGACCATGCCGTAGCGGCCGTCGCTCTGGATGCAGGCCGCAATGACCCCGCCGTCCGCAGAAAAGGTGGTTCCCCAGGCGAAGTCGAAGCTTTCCTCCCAGGACTCCCCGTCCACGGACACGGTCCACATCCCGTCCTCCATGGTCACGGCCGAAAGTCTGCCGTCGGGGGAAAACCTGAGATACCAGGCTTTTTCAAAATCCGTTTCCCAGGGCTCTGCGTTGACGCACACGGTAAACCGGCCGTCCCCGAGATTGGCCACTGCGGCCAGGCGCTCCCCGTCCGGGGAGGACTCGGGCTCCTCCGTCCATTCGTGGGGGGCAGCGCAGGCCGTCGCGTCTTCGAGCACGGTCCGCGCTCCGGGCTCCCAGTCCCAGGCTTGATCGGCTTGCATGCGATGGCTCCTTGAAGAAGGGTTTTCCGCGCGGGTCTGCTTATGACCGCGCGCGGGTCGCGCCCGTCAGCCGGCGCGTCGGCGTCCGCCCCGTCCGGCGTGTCCTGTCTGCGGGAAAAATCCCGTAGCAACGCACGGATACCGGCGCGGAAGATAAGGGCCTCCCGGTATGTCTCGATACATACTTGGGGTGATTGTCCCTATCACGAAAAGCGATGGCATCAAAAGACAAATTTGACGCCGAAGTTGAAGAATTTTTTCACAAGCCGTGGCCCCCGGCCCCCCCGGCCCGCCAAGTGCTGCGGCGGCGGGCCGGATGAAGCCGGACCCTGGAGGAGACGGCCGGGGCGGGCAGGTCGCCGCGGCCGAAGGGGTCGGAGGGGAAAATCTCACGCACGGGACCGCTGCGAGGCGTCCTGAAGAGCCTGCCTGAGCGCCTCGGCGGCCAGGAAGGCGCAATGCGTCTCATCGGCCGGAAATCCCGGCAAAACGGCCAGGATCTGGGCGTCCGTGATATCGTAGGCCGCGTCCACGCTGGTCCCGATGGCCAGTTCCACGGCCACCGAGGCGCACACCTGGCTGGCCCCGCAGCCATCCGAGAAAAAGGCTCCGGTGACGATGCGGTCGGCGTCGATGGTCAGGGAGATCTCGATGGTGTCGCCACAGGCGCCGGTCAGCCGACCCACCCCGTCGGCCTTGGGGACGCGGCCCATGGCCGGAAGCGTCTTCCAGCGCCGGAAGGCCTCGGGGCCGTAATGCGACAGGGCCTGGTCGTCGATGCCCGCCTGCAGCTCGCTTGCCCAGTCGTCCAGGGAAGCGGCCGGGCGGGCCGGTTCCTCGTCATGTTCGTCAGCCATGGTGTGGCGCCTCCTTGGTCCGGGTCAGGCCTTGCCGCAACAGGTTCCCGGGCGGCAGGAGCGCTCGGCAGGGCGCGACCCGCAACAGCCGTGGTCCGAAAATCCCGGCAGGGACGTGCGTTCCCGGCCGGTCAGGGAGGACACGGCGGCCAGTTGGCGTACGGTTGCGGCGTGTCCGCAGGCCGGACAGGGGGGGGAGACCGCCTCCCCCTCCCGCACGGTCGTCAGTTCCTCGAAGACCTGCCCGCAGGCCGGGCACACGAAGTCATACAGGGGCATGATGCGTCTTCCTCGCGTTGTCGCATTCGCAGCGTCGTTTCCGCCCGGGGTTTCCAAAGGGGGCGGCGTCCCCTTTGGCCGCCGGAGGCATTCCTCCAGCCGAATCCCCTCCGTCCTAATGGTCGCAGGTGTTTTCGCCGGTCACCAGGCAGCCGCGCAGATAATCGGCCACGATGGCCTCGGGCGAGTCGGCCTTGGCCCCCACCACCACCTTGACGCCTTTTTCCGTGAAGAGATCCCGGGCCTTCTGGCCCATGCCCCCGGCGATGACCAGATCCACCCCCAGGGTGGCGATCCAGGCCGGGATGACCCCGGGCTCGTGGGGCGGCGGAACCTCGTGGCGGGTTCCCATGATCTTGCCCGTGGCCGTATCCACGTCCATGACCGCAAAGGTTTCGCAGTGGCCGAAGTGGGCGCACAGCGTCCCGCCCGCCGTGGGCACGGCCACGGTGAGCTTGGACCCGGCCGGGCCGTCGGCCACGGCATGTCCCGAGGCCGGGGCGGAGGCCGGGGCCTCCGGGCTCATGCGCGGCATGTCCACGGCCGGAGCCCGCTTCATGGCCTCGGCCACGATGTCCTTGAAGGCCAGGGCCGAGGGGCTTTGGCCCTTGACGGCCAAAAAGGCCTCGCCCGCGTCGCCGGAACTGGCCACGGCGGGGTCGATGGGGATGCGGCCCAGAAAGGCCACGCCCATGTCCTTGGCCAGGGCCTCGCCGCCGCCGGAGGAAAAGATGTTATGCACGCTGCCGCAGTCCGGGCAGACGAATCCGCTCAAATTCTCCACAACGCCCAGGATGGGATTGCCCAGACGATGGCAGAAGGTCACCGAGCGGCGCACGTCGTCCACGGCCACGGCCTGGGGCGAGGTGACGATCAGGGCCTGGGCCTTTTCCCCCAGAAGCTGCATGACCGAAAGCGGCTCGTCGCCGGTTCCCGGAGGGCAGTCCACCACCAGATAGTCCAGGTCGCCCCAGGCCACGTTCTCCAGAAACTGCTTGATGACCCCGCCCTTGACCGGGCCGCGCCAGATGACCGCCTCGTCCGAGTCGGGCAAAAGAAATCCCAGGGACATGACCTTGAGGTTCCAGTTCCACTCCACGGGCAGCATCATGTCGCCCTCGAGCCCGGGCTGGATGCCCGTGAGCTTGAGCAGCCGGGGGATGCTCGGGCCGTGGACGTCCACGTCCAAAAGCCCCACCTTCTTGCCCTCAAGGGCCAGTCCGGCGGCCAGGTTGGCGGCCACGGTGCTCTTGCCCACCCCGCCCTTGCCGGAGAGGACCACGATTTTCTGCTTGATGCGGCACAAGGCCTGATTCAGACGCTTGTCATCCTCGCATTTGTCTTTGTCGGCACAACCCGAACACGCGCTCTCGCTCATATGTCCTTCCTTTTCCGCCCGATGGCGTAAGAATGTTACCAGTGTCCGTCCTTGTCCGCCGCCCCGGCCGGGGTCAGCGTTCCGGCCCGGAAGGCCTCGATGGCCTGGCCCACGGTGACGTCCTGGGCCAGATAAATGGCGATGCCGCCCCGTTGCAAGGCGGAAAAGGCCTTGGGGCCCACATGGCCGGTGATGACCGCGCCCACCCCCAGCCCGGCCACGGTCTGGGCCGACTGGATGCCCGCACCCTGGGGCAGGGACAGGTTCTGGGCGTTTGCGGCGAAGGTGCTCTCCCCGGTGTCCATGTCGTGGACGAAAAATCCGGCCGCCCGTCCGAAACGGGGGTCCAGGGGGCTGTCAAGCGAGGCCTTCTCGGTGGTGATGGCGATTTTCATATGCGTCTCCTTGCGTGGGTGTTGCCGTGACGGCGTACACGGCGCTATTGGCGGCCCCTGCCCCCGCGTCCGCCTGCCGCCCGGCGCGGACAGATCCCCGGGGCGCGCAGGGCGGCCACCCGGTCGTGGACCACGGCCTCCAGGACCTCGTCCACCTGTCCGGCGATCCAGGGGTCCATGCGGATTCCGGCGGCCAGAAACATCTCCACGCACCGGCAGGTGGCCCCGCCGCAGACCAGCCTGTTCACCCCGGCCCGGCGAAGCGCCCCGGGCAGTCCGGGCAGCCCTTCCCCGGGCATGAGGCATTCCCCGGCAAAAATCGCCCGGCCGTCCGCCACCCGGTACAGGCGCAGGCTGGCGGCGGTTTCCAGAAGCGATGCCAGACGGTCCTCGTAGCAGGCCAGGCAGACCAGGCAGGGGCGGGGTGCGACTGGCGTTTTTTCATTCATAGTGGGTACATGGCATCGTACGTGTTTCACGACAACCATTAGCATTTGCCGTGCCGTTGAATAATAGCGTGCTATATCAAAGAGATGGTGAAATGCAGCGGGGGGCTGGCGGTTGGCGGGGGCGAAAAATACGCCATATCGGGATATGGTGGGCGAGTTTTTTGCCTATGGCCCTGCCTCCAGGATGCGCCGCAGGGTGTCCTTGGTGATGCCGAGCTCCCGGCAGGCGGCCATGCGGCGGCCCTGGCGCCTTTCCAGGGCGGCCATGACGGCGGCATGCTTGGCGGCGCGCATGGTCGGGGCGGCCGGGGGCTGGTCCCCGGCCGCCGGGGAACCGGCCGGGCGCAGATAGTCCGGCAGATGCTCCAGGCCGATCTGGCCGCCCGGGCACAGGATGAAGGCGTATTCCAGGATGTTTTGCAGTTCGCGCACGTTGCCGGGGAAGTCGTGATGCAACAGCAGGCGCATGACCTCCTGGCTGGCCCCCAGCACGTTTTTGCCCTGCACGGCGTTTTGGCCCGCGATGAAGTGGTCGGTCAAAAGGGCGATGTCCTCGGGGCGTTCGCGCAAGGGGGGCAGGACCAGGCGCACCACCCCCAGCCGGTAGAAGAGATCGCGGCGGAAGGTTCCCTCGGCCACCATGGCCTCCAGATCCCGGTTGGTGGCCGCCACCACCCGGGCGTCGGCGGCCTGCGGGGCATCCGACCCCAGGGGCTCGAAGATCTTTTCCTGGAGCACGCGCAGAAGCTTGACCTGAAGCGCCAGGGGCATGTCCCCGATCTCATCCAAAAAGATGGTGCCGCCCCTGGCCGAGGCGAAGCGGCCCTTGCGCGCGGTCTTGGCGTCGGTGAAGGCCCCCTTGGCGTGGCCGAAAAGTTCGGATTCCAGAAGCTCGCCCGGGATGGCCCCGCAGTTGACGGCCACGAAGGGGCCGGCCTTGCGCGGGCTTTGGGTGTGGATGGCCCGGGCGAAAAGCTCCTTGCCCGTGCCGGATTCGCCAAGGATCAGCACGGTTGAGCCGCTGGCTGCGATCTTGGGCAGAATCTCCAGCATCCGGGCCATGCGGCGGCTTTTGGTCACGATGTCGTCCAGGGTGGCGATGCCCTGAAGCTCCTTGCGCATGCGTTGCAGTTCGGAGATGTCCCGAAAGGTCTCCACGCCGCCCACGATGTCTCCGGCGGCGTCGCGTAGCGGCGAGGCGCTGATGCTGATGGGGATTTTCTCCCCGTCGGGGCGCACGATGAAAATGGAGGTGTTGGACAGGGAGTCGCCCGTGGCGATGCATTGCTTCAGGGCGCAGGCCCCGTCGCAGATGCTGGAGTGGAACACGTCCCAGCATTTGCGGCCCACGGCGGCCTCGGGGGCGATGCCGATGATCTCTCCGGCGGCCCGGTTGAAATAGGTCACGGTCCAGTCCCGGTCCACGGTGAACACGCCGTCGGCCAGGGACTCCATGATGGCTTGACAGGGGATGTTTTTGGGGAACTGCATGGCGGTCTCGCGCGGGCTTGGGCTGAAAATGCGTCGGGTGTGGGGCCTGACGTGGGCGAGAAATTCGTCCGATTCGGGCTCTGTCCTACACCGATTTTTTCAACTTGTCCAAATTCCGGACCATTTTTCCCTGGCATGCGAAATGCTTTTTAAGAGCCGACACGACAACACAAAACACCAAGGAGGCATGAACATGCCAGGATTCAATGGAATGGGACCGCAGGGCAATGGACCGTTCACCGGCGGGGGGCGCGGCATGTGCGCCCAACCCGGCACGGGGATGGCAGTCGGACGCGGCATGGGCCAGGGACGCAGATGCGGCATGGGCCGTCGCGGCGCAGGGGGCCAGGGTATGGGCCAAGGTATGGGCCAGGGCCAGGGTATGGGCCGGGGCATGGGGATGTCCCAGGGGGTGGCGCAAAGCGTCGGCCAGGGCCCGGCCGAGCCCGGGGCCGCCATGTCCCCCGAGGAATATGTGGCCTGGCTCGAGGCCGAGCTGGCCAAAACCCGCGCCAAGACGGGTCAGGGGAGCTAATGGGCGCCACAGCCGATGAAACCCCGGTTTCCGGGAGCGCGTCTCCCGGGAACCGGCAACAGGACGGTCCGGTTATGAAAATCGCCATCGCCAGCGGCAAGGGCGGGACGGGAAAAACCACGGTGGCGGTCAACCTGGCTGTGCTTTTGGCCGATTCGGGCCGGGAGGTGGCCTTTGCCGATTGCGACGTGGAGGAACCCAACGCCCATGTTTTTTTGACCCCGGTCTGGGAGACCGAGGAACAGGCGTTCATGCCCATCCCCCGGTTTGTCCAGGAGCGGTGCCTGGGCGAGTCCTGCCGGGCGTGCCTGGATCTGTGCCGGTTCAAGGCGCTCATCCGCATGGCCGGGGAGATCATGCTTTTCCCGGAACTGTGCCACGGCTGCGGCCTGTGCAAGCTGGCCTGCCCGGCCGGGGCCGTGGCCGACGACGTGCGCGAGCTTGGCGTGGTGCGCAGCGGCGTCTCCGGAGGCATCCGCATGGCCGGGGGGCTTTCCCGGGTGGGCGAGGCCATGTCCACGCCCCTGATCAAGGCCGTGAAGCAAAACGTGCACACTGCGCCATTGCAGATATGGGACTGTCCGCCGGGAACGGCCTGTCCGGTCATCGCGGCCGTGTCCGGGGCCGATTACGTGGTCCTTGTGGCCGAGCCCACGGCGTTTGGCCTGCATGACCTGAACCTGGCCGTGGAACTGGTGCGGGCCCTCGGGTTGCCCCACGGCGTGGTCATCAACCGCGACGGCATGGGCGACGACCGGGTGCTGTCCTACCTTGAGCGGGAAGGCATCGAGCTTTTGGGGCGCATCCCCGGCAGCCTGGAGGCCGCCCGGGCCTCGGCCCGGGGCGGGCTTTTGGCGCGGACGTTCCCCGAGATACGGGCCGTATTGGAAACCGTCCTGGCCACGGTCCAGGACCGGATCCGGGCCAGCGCCGGACAAAAGGAAGCGTCATGCGTGAGATAGTGGTGTTAAGCGGCAAGGGCGGCACGGGAAAAACCAGCGTCACGGCGGCCCTGGCCGTGTGCGCGGCGAAAAGCGATCTCCCGGGCGGCCCGCCGGTCCTGGCCGATTGCGACGTGGACGCCGCCGACCTGCATCTGGTTCTGGCCCCCGCCATCCGGGAGCGCCACGAATTTATGGGCGGGGACAAGGCCGTTATCGACGCCGAAGTGTGCCAGTCCTGCGGCCTGTGTCGCGAGGCCTGCCGTTTCGGGGCCATCGACGAGGCTTTCCGGGTGAACGAGGCCTCTTGCGAGGGCTGCGGGGTCTGCGCCTACGTCTGTCCTGCCGGGGCCGCGACCCTTGGCCCGCGCGTGTCCGGGGACTGGTTTGTGTCCGAGACCCGGGCCGGGATCATGGTCCATGCGGCGCTGCGCATGGGCGAGGAGAATTCCGGCAAGCTCGTGTCCACGGTGAAAAAGGCGGCCCGGGCCGAGGCGCAGCGGCTCGGCCGGGACATCCTGCTGGTGGACGGTTCCCCGGGCATCGGCTGTCCGGTCATCGCCTCCCTGGGCGGGGCCTCCACGGTGCTCATGGTGGCCGAGCCCACGCTTTCGGCGGTCCATGACATAAAAAGGGTCCACGCCCTGGCCCGGCATTTCGGCATCCCCTGCGCCGCCATCCTCAACAAGGCCGACGTCTGCCCGGAACTGACCCGGGAGCTGGCGGGCTTTTGCGGGGAATCGGGGATCACCGTCCTGGGCGAGCTCCCCTTTGATCCAGCCTTTGTCGCGGCCCAGCTGGCCGGGCAAAGCGTTGCGGAAAACGCCCCGGAAAGGTACGAAAGGCTTTTTTCGGATATCTGGCGACGGCTTGCGGCATCGTAAGCGTTCCCCCCCCTTGAAATAGAAGGCCTCCAGGGGGGTTCGAAATCCCGATGCCGGGATCTCGGGGACGCGGCAGTCGCGATGCGCCGGGCCGTGCCGACGGGGAGCCCTTCATGCCGCAGGACGGCGACGACGCGATGTCACGGGAAAATCTGGCCCGGGTGCTTGACGACATGGGCCTGGGCGTCTTCACCGTGGACGAGGACTGGAACATCCGCTTTTTCAACCGGGAGGCCGAGCGCATCACCGGCTATTCCCGGGACGAGGTGTTGGGGAAAAAGTGCCACGAGGTCTTTTATACCCAAAATTGCCATGAGCGGTGCCAACTGCGGCAGGCCATCCAGACCGGCCGCAAGAGCGGCAAGACCCGGCTGGACATCAGGGACAAATCCGGCCGCCGTCTGGCCGTGGAGGTCTCGGCCGCGCCCCTGACCGACGCTGCGGGCGCGGTGGTGGGCGGGGTGGAGACCTTTCTGGACGTGTCCGGGACGAACGCCGTGCGCCCGGCGGCCGGACGGTCCCACGGCCTGGACGAGTTCGTGGGCGCAGACGACGCCATCCTGCGCCTGTTCGAAACCCTGACCCTGGCCGCCGGAACCACCGCCCCCATCCTGCTCCTGGGCGAGACGGGCACGGGCAAGGATCTGCTGGCCCGGGCCGCCCACAGCCTGAGCCATCGCCGGGACGGCCCCTTCGTCAAGATCAACTGCGCCGCGCTGCCCGAAAACCTGCTGGAATCGGAGCTTTTCGGCTACAAAAAAGGGGCCTTCACCGACGCCCGAGCCGACAAGCCGGGCATCTTGCAGACCGCCGAGGGCGGCACGGTCTTTTTCGACGAGATCGGCGAACTGCCCCTGTCGCTTCAGGCCAAGCTGCTCCAGGTCATGGAGGAAAAACGTTTCCACCCTCTGGGGGCCACCTCCCCGCGCACCGTGGACGTTCGCCTGGTGGCGGCCACCAACCGCAGCCTCAAGACCCTGGCCGCGGAGGGCAAATTCCGCGACGATCTGTATTTTCGCCTGCGGGTGTTGGAGCTGGAGATTCCCCCCTTGCGCAAACGGCGCAGCGACATTCCCCTTTTGATCGAACATTTCCTCAAACACATCGGCGAGATGTACCACAAGCGGATCGCCGGGGCGGACCCGGCGGTGATCAAGATCCTGTACCGCCATGACTTTCCAGGCAACGTGCGCGAACTGTTGCATGTGGTGGAGCACGCCGTCATCCTGGCCAAGGACGACATGCTGCATACCGGCGACCTGCCGCCCTATCTGGCCCAGTCCGCCCCCCGCAAGGCCGTAGCGGACGATCCCGGCCCCCTGGCCCGCAGCGAGCGGGACTGCCTTGTGGAGGAATTGGCGGCGCATGGTTGGAACATGGCCCAGACCGCCAAAACCCTTGGCGTCAACCGCTCCACCCTGTGGCGCAAGATGAAAAAATACGGCCTCTAGGGCTGGTTCCGGCGAATATTTCCCGGAAACTCCGCCCGTTGCGCCGTCGCCTTGGAGAATGTCCCCGCTCCGGAGATAATGGGCGGCGTTGCAGAATTGCGACATATCTTGCAACAGGTGTTGCATGCATGCAACGCGAGCACCTGCCCGGTCGCCACGTTTCCTTTCCAAACAGCCAAAATACATCGGAAAACCCGATTTGAAAAAGCGGCACGGCTTTTGCCTAAATCATGCCGTTCCACACGATAGCCGCTGGCGGAGGACCGGGCATCGGCGCCGCAGCCAAAAGGAGAAGACTATGGGTGATTCGGTGTATACCTTTGAAGGAAAAAAACGGCCCTCGTTCATGGCCAAGGTCAAGGAGCTTTTGCCCGAAGGGGGCAACCTTGACATGTGCCTGACCTGCGGCCTGTGCGCCTCGGGGTGTCCGGCCTCGGGACAGGCCGGGGGCATGGACCCCCGCAAGTTCCTGCGCATGGCCGCCCTGGGCATGGACGACGAGGTCACCTCTACGGAATGGGTGTGGCACTGCACCATGTGTCAGCGCTGCATCTACGCCTGCCCCATGAAGATCGACATCCCGCAGCTGGTCTTCAACGCCAGGCAGGCCTGGCCCCGGGACAAGCGTCCCAAGGGCATCCTGGGCTCCTGCGACCAGGCGCTTCGCACCGAAGGCAACAGCGCCATGGGCGCGTCCTCCGAGGACTTCGCCTTCGTGGTCGGCGACGTGCTGGAGGAGGTTCGCGAGAACCAGCCCGGGCAGGAAGACCTGGAGGCCCCCGTCAACAAGGTCGGCGCGGAATACTTCCTGAACCAGAACTCCCGCGAGCCCGTGACCGAGCCCGACGAGATGGTTCCCTTGTGGAAGATCCTCAAGACCGTGGGCGCGGACTGGACCTACGGCACGCGCGGCTGGGCGGCCGAAAACTACTGCATGTTCCTGGCCGACGACGCGGCCTGGGAAAACATCGTGCGCAACAAGGTCAAGGCTGTGGAGGACCTTGGGTGCAAATACTGGCTGAACACGGAGTGAGGCCACGAACTCTTCGCAGTCCGGGCCGGACTGAAAAAGTTTGGGATCACGCCGAAGTTCGAGATCGAAAGCATCATCCGCCTTTATGCCCGCTGGATTCGTGAGGGCAAGCTCAACGTCTCCTCCGACTGGAACAAGGACCGCAAGGTCACCTTCACCGTACAGGATCCCTGTCAGCTCGTGCGCAAGAGCTATGGCGACCCTGTGGCCGACGACCTGCGTTTTGTGGTTAAGTCCGTGGTCGGTGAGGAAAATTTCATCGACATGTGGCCCAGAAAGTCCAACAACTACTGCTGCGGCGGCGGCGGCGGATTCCTGCAATCCGGCATGCCCGAAGCCCGTCGGGCCTACGGCAAGCTCAAAAACGACCAGATCATCGAGACCAAGGCGCACTATTGCATCACCCCGTGCCACAATTGCCACTCCCAGATCCACGATCTCTCGGGATACTACGAGGGCGGCTACCACGCCGTGCATCTGTGGACGCTGATCTGCCTGTCCATGGGCATGCTCGGAGAGAACGAGCGCGAATACCTGGGCGACGACCTGAAGGACGTCGGCCTGTAGCAGGACATCCCGGTCCCGGACGGCCCCGCCGCGAGGCAGGCCGCCCGGACCGGTCCTTGGAATCGCCGGGCGGCGGGACGCATCATGCGCCCGCCGCCCTTTTTTGCGTCTGCTTTTTGCGTCTGCGTGTTGCATCTGCGTGTTGTGTCCGTCCCGTTGCATCTTGCTGATCGCGGCGCGCGGCGCTACCTTGCCTGGCAGGAAAGGAGCCGCCGCCCATGCGCCGCATTGTGGAGGGCGTGAACCGGTGGATGTCCGACCGGACCCACAACGCCCTGTTTCCCGGGTCGGACCAGCCCGCCTTCGACCAACCCCTTCTCGGCCACGCCCGGGGGGACGATCCCCTTTTTGCCTGGATCAAACAGGACATCGGGCCGGATTTTTTCTGGACGCCGCTTGAGGCCTATCAGGCGGCCTTCCCCGGGGATGCGGCCCAGCCGGAAGAGCTTTCGGTCATCGCCTGGGTGCTGCCCCAGACCGCAGCCACCCGGGCCGCCCAGGCCCGGGCCACCCAGACGCCGAGCCTGGAATGGACCATGGCCCGGCATCACGGCGAGGCGGTCAACGAGGCCTTGCGGCGGTTCGTGGTGGAGCATCTGGCCGGGCGCGGGATTGCGGCCGTGGCCCCGGTGCTTCTGCCGCAGTGGCGAAAGGATCTGTCGGCGCGCTACGGGTTCGCCTCCAGTTGGTCCGAGCGCCACGCCGCCCATGTCTGCGGCTTGGGCTGTTTCGGCCTGTCCGACGGCCTGATCACGGCCCTGGGCAAGGCCGTGCGGGTGGGGTCCGTGGTGGCCCGCATGGTCCTGCCGCCGGTGGCGCGGCCCTACGACCGCCATGACGCCTGGTGTCTGCGGGCCGTGGGCGTAGACTGCCGGGCCTGCATGAAACGCTGTCCGGCCGGGGCCATCACCGAGGCCGGGCACGACAAGGCGGTCTGCCAGGCCTACCTGCGGGAGGTGACGGAACCGTATGTGGCCCGGGAGCAGATGGGTTTCGCCGTGTCCAGTTGCGGGCTGTGCCAGACCGGTGTGCCCTGCGAAAAGACGAACCCCACGGCAAAACGCACACGCCGCGCCGCCAGGGAGTGACCCCCGGGGCGCGGCGTTGCGGCGATGCGCGGCCTTTCGCCAGGCCTAGTGCTGGTGGTCGTGGGCCTCGTGTTCGTGTCCGGCGTGCTCATGGTCGTGGGGGCCGTGTTCGCCTGCGTGGGCATGGTCGTGGGCGGCGTCGGCATGGTCGTGGGGATGCTTGTGCTCATGGACGTGATCGTGGGCATGGGTATGCGCATGGGGATGGGAATGCGTGCCGATGCCCGGATGCTCGTGCTCATGCTCGTGTTGGTGGGTGTGCTCGTGGACATGGTCGTGGCGGTGTTCGTGGTCGCCCTTCATGATATGCCTCCGTGGAGTGTTGTTTTCGTATGGCCTTGGGAAAAACCGTTTCCCGTTGCTTTCAAGATAACCCGTTGTCATTCAAAGTAAATACGGCAATATCATTTTTTTGATATACACAGCTCGGGCAGTATGCAACCGGACATCGCACACTGTGCCCTGCCTTTTGCGAGGCTGAACACGTCCGATTCGATGTTTGGACGTGACGGCCTGCGGCGTGGCATGATCCCGGGGATCAGGCATGCCGCGCGGACATGGCCGAGATACGCCGCATGACGTGTTGCTTAAGTTTTTTTCCGAAGGGCGGCAGGAACGTGAGGATGGAACCTGCCTCCCAAACATTCCCTTTGTATGGAAGTGTAATGCAATTTCGAGCATGTAATGAATGTCGGATTATCGCTTGTCTATGTAGTCTACGATGGCGTTGTTGATGTTTACAGGTTGAAGCTCCTGCACATAGCTCCTTCCGTTCGGTCCATTCGCCAAACTGAGAAAGGGATTTGCTGCAATATCGATGTAGTACAAGAAATCGTTTGCTGACAAGCTGGATCTTCCTGCGAGATAGCTATTGAATCTTTCCTGGTCGATAACGATGGTGTAGCTGTATTTTTGTGAAAACTCTCCAAGGGATGCACCGATGAATTCTGCGAGTTTCGATGTCATTTTCCTTGATGAGCCAGAATTCCTGCTGTTACGGGATCTGACCATGTCGATATCAACCATCGCAGCGAATTTAGTCGAGCTTTCAAGTATATGGGAAATGTCAACGATGGCGACTTTTATTGGAACATTTTTGTTGGTTGGTGTCTGATTGAGGAGGGGGGTACTGTTATTGGTTGGACTGCCGTCGCTTTTTGCATGTGCAATGTCGAGGATTTTTGCAGCCTTCCCTGACTTGTCCCGAACAATTTCAACCAGTTCACCGTTGCGCATTTGCAATTCAAGGGATCCTTTTTGTGAAGGGCAACAGGCAGGATCTTTTGGGCCTCTGAACATTACATCAAGGATAATGGTCTCGTTGGCGATTTTAATGGATTTTAAATGAATCCCACGCGAAGACAATAATACCTGATTGACGTGGTATGCATCTTGATCGTGCGTGATGACACACAAATGTTCTTCGCCATGGTTTGCACCGTCAAAGGCGGATAAAAGGAATGCCCCACCTGTTTTCCCATCGTCAGAGAGTTTCCCAAGGGAGATAAGTTGGATTTCAGAGTCCTGCTTCTCGCCTTTCCCGTTGTTGAATTTTACAAAGCTGTATGGCGCATTTTCAATATAAGTGCCATCCATGAAATGTCCATAAACATGTATTTTGTAGCTCAGATTGTTTATAAGCTGCTTCGATATGGGTTCATTTCCGTCAATGGTGTACGATGTCTGTTCCCAAAAATATCTTCCCACGTCTGGGCGTCCGGCAATGGCCGAATCGGCATTGCAAAATATTAATGTAATCCATGTTAATAAGCAAAAATTTAATGTTGTTTGACGGAAATAGCGTTTCATAGTGTGCTCCTTGGTGTGAAATAGAGATATGATGCTGTGTTTTTTTAAATATACAAATAGGTGTCGGTTGTTATCGTTTAAAATCTAGTATCTTTACTCTGGTTTTGGACGGAAAGCGTTCATGTCGCAGTTGTGTTTGTTTTCGCTGTCATACCTGTCTCGAGCCGCTCCCTGTTTTTCAAGGTTTCGCCGAAGTCTACGGATACTCGGCAGCTCAAGAAAGCAAGCACGTTCTTCAAGAACCCAATGGCTGGGAAATCTGCCCCGTCTATATCTTTCCCGGAGTATACTTGCAAGGATGTTGCCTGTGTCTCCGGGAAATAGAATCTGAGGCGTAAAAATATACAGATTCGGTATTTTCCGAGAGGGCTCGTTTTTACGGGCACAAGCGTGATACCGGAAAAGCTGTACCCAGAGCAAACGGATTTTAATATTTGGTAAATGCCACGAAATATCGTCGCCAGCCTGCGTAATGGCTTGGAAATCGTAGAGAGTTGTCGGGGAGACAGTGCAACAACCAGCCACCGGCGTCGGCACATGGCGCCGCCCCGGCCAGCAAAAGAATCTGCCATGAAATATGAAGCGTATTTCCGCATGTCGGGAGCAAAGAGAGGACGCCGGATGACCACCGGACTTGACATCCCGGCCGCAACCTCCGAGGACAGACCGTACCTGCACAACATGAGCACGTCACGGGTACATGGAGAGAGCATGAAGCACTGTTTCGCCGCCGTCATTCCCGCCGCCGGGCTGTCTTCCCGGCTTCCGGCCTTCAAGCCCCTTTTGCCCCTGGGAGACGCCTCCACCCTGGGACGGGTGGTGCGGGCCTGCCGTCAGGCAAAGATTCGCGAGATCATCGTGGTCACCGGGCACCGGGCTGCCGAGGTCGGGGCCGAGGCCGTGCGGCTGGGAGCCCGCGCCGTGCACAACCCCGATTTTTTACGCGGCATGTTTTCCTCGGTGTGCGCCGGGCTGGCCGCCGTGTCCGGCGACGCGCAGGGCGTGTTCGTCCATCCCGTGGACATTCCCCTGGTCCGCTCTCATGTGCATATGCGGCTTACGGACCGCTTCGCCAGCTCCCCCGCGCCGGTCCTTTTCCCCACATACGGCGGGCGCAGGGGGCATCCGCCGCTTCTGCGGGCCGCGATGATCCCCGAGGTGCTGGCCTGGGACGGGGACGGCGGGCTTTGCGGGGCGCTTACCGCCCTGGACGGCGAGGATGTGGAGGTGGCCTGCGCCCAGATCCATTTCGACATGGACGACGACGCGGCCTATTTCAAGGCCCTGGGACTTTTGGCCCGCCTGGATGTGCCAGGCCCCGACGAGGCCCGGATCATGCTCACCTCCTATTTCGGCGTGCCGCCGCGCGGCCGCGCCCATGCCGAGGCCGTGGCCCGGGCGGCGGTGGCCCTGGCCCGGGCCCTGAACCGCCTGGGGGCCGGACTCGACGTGCGGCTGGTGGAGTCGGCGGCCCTTTTGCACGACCTGGCCAAGGGCCGACCGCAGCACGAGGCCGAGGGAGGCCGGGAGCTTCTGCGGCTGGGGTTCCCGATCCTGGCGGACATCGTGGCCTGCCACCGGGATACCAACCTTGGCGAGACCGACCCCTTGACTGAAAAAGAGATCGTCTATCTGGCGGACAAGCTGGTGCGTTGCGACCGCTTTGTAGGCCTGGAGGCCAGGTTCCGGGAGAAGCTGGACATGTTCGAGGGCGACGCCGCCGCCCAGACGGCCATACGCGGCCGCCGCCAGCGGGCCCGGGGCGTGTTGGCCCGGGTGGAGCGCGAGGCGGGCATGGATGCGGCGGCCATCCTGTCCCTGGCCGGGATGGTCGTGGGGGCGGGCGAGGCGGGCGGGGCGTGCGCCGGGTAAGGGTGTGGCTTTTCCGGCACGGGGAGTTGCCCCAGGTTTCCCCGCGCCGGTTCGTGGGCCAGTCGGACATCGCCCTGTCGGAGGCCGGACGGCGGCAGGCCGGGTATTGGGCCTCGGCCTTGGCCCGGATTCCCTTTGCCCTGGCCGTGGCCTCGGACCTCTCCCGCTGCCTGGAGACGGCCCGGATCATGCTTGCGGGCCGCGACATTTTCTTGCGCCGGGAACCCCGGCTGCGCGAGATCGCGCTCGGGGACTGGGAGGGGCTGACCGTGGCCGGGGTGCGGGAACGGTTTCCCGGACATTACGAGGCCAGGGGGGCGGATCTGGCCGGGTTCCGTCCGAGCGGGGGCGAGAGCTTCGCCGACGTGCAGGCCCGGGCCGGGGCGGCCCTGGAGGCCCTCATTTCCGAGGCTGGCCAGGTTCGGGAGGCCGGGGGGGCGGATGCGGCCTTGGGCGACCGGGACGGAGGCTGGGCCGAGGTGCTGGCCGTGGCCCACGGCGGGGTCAACCGTACGCTGTTGTGCGGGCTGTTGGACATGCCCCTGGGAAATCTCTTCCGTCTGGGCCAGGACTACGGCTGCCTCAACCTGCTGGAATTTACGGACGGCGGCCCGGGCGTGGCGGCCGTGAACATCCGGCCCGAATCGGCGTTCGGCCCGGTCTGAGCCCCGTAGGGATCGGTCACAGGACAAGTTCCATGCGCAGGCAGTCCCGGGGCAGGGTGTAGCGGTCGTCGGGACAGCATTCCGCCACCCGGAACCCGGCTTTCTCGTACATGGCCCGCGATGCGGGCAGGTTGTCCACGGTCCACAAAAAAATTCCGGCAAAACCGTGTTCCCGGCTCCAGGAAAGCCCCCGGCGCAGCATGGCCTTGCCCGCTCCCCGGCGATGGCAGGCCGGGTCCACGATGACGAAGCGCATCTGGGCCCAGCCTGGGCGGGCCGTGCGGCCGACCATGGCCAGGGAGCCGATCATGGCCTCGCCCAGATGGGCGGTGACCAGCAGGTCGTGGGCTACGTCGTAGCCTTCCAGAAATTCGCCCACCTCTCGGGCGATCAACAGCTCAAACGGCGCGCCCGAGCCCCATTCCCCGGCATAATACCGGCCGTGCAACTCCACGATGCGGCCCACCGCCCCGGGCTCGTAGCCCTCGCGCAATTCCACCTTTCGCGTCGAATCCATTGCTTCCTCCCGATAACGTCTCGTGGCGCGTCCCCTGGAAAATACGGTTTTTTATCCATGCTCATGCGTTCACGTTTTTGTCCGCAGAAAGCCTTGTGCGCTTTTCACGGACGCGAGTTAGCCGACATAGGGCCGGGCGGACTCCCACAGATGCTCGAAAGCCAGGTTCATCATGGCCACCATGCCCCGGTTGCGGATGACGACGGCGGTGAACCCCGGTTCGCCCGCCGTGGGATCCTGCATGGACACGAGCACCACTTCGTCGTCGAAGGCCTGCATCTTGAGCGGCAACTCGCGGATCAGGCGCACCACAAGGCCCCGGCCCGAGAGATCGTCGATCCACCCCCGCAGCAGGGGGTCGTCCAGGGCGGCCTCCTCGTACAGCGCCCGGTAGCAAAGCCCCCGGGCCAGGGGAACCTCCATGAAGGCCGTGTTCTGATCGGGGCTTAAGATCAGCGGCCGCCGCACGCAGGAGTTCACCCGCGCCCTGGCCGCCCCGGCCAGCAGCAACGCCCTGTGGCCGATGCGGGCCGCCCCGGCCAGCACCTCTACATAGGCCAGGGGGTCGTTTTGGCCTTTTCCGGCCAAAAAAATCGGTCCCAGTTCCTCGGTAAGCGCCGTCACGGCGGCCCGGGTCCGGGCCCGCTCCCGCTCAAGCTCCGTGAGCCGCTCCTGGCCGAGCATCTCCAAGGCCTGCCCCGGCTCCAGGGCCGCGTAGCTTTTGGGCGAGTCCTCCCGGATCAGGCACAGGCCCTTGGCCGTAAGCGACTCCAGCACGTCGTAGACCCGCTGCCTGGGAATCTTGGCCAGGGCCGCCACCTCGGCCGGGGAGAGTCGGGGGCGGCCCAGAAGGGCCAGGTAGGCCTGGGCCTCGTAGGAGGTCAGCCCTAAAAGGGCCAGGGACGCAGGGTCGGGCATGTGTCACCACCTTGTTGTGGCGGCATAGTGTCACCACTGGATGGTGGTGTCAAGCGTCGATTTGGCGGCCCAGCCGTCGCGGCGGGGTTTGCAGTCGAAATGCCGCCCTGGAAACCTTGTGCGCCGCCCGGCCCGGCCTCGGAGGGCGCGGGCTGGAGGCCTGCTTGGGTTGGAACGGGATTTGCTGGAAATCTCCCCGGATGGTACGGCCGACAACGCGGTGACGCCCGGCCTGCGTGGCCGGGAAGCCCGGGCATGTCCCGGACGTTCACGCCTGACCGGGCTCGTCCGTCCCTTCGGAGGAAAGACGCCTCATGGCCGAGCCTTTTTTCTTTTTGCATCTGCCGCGCACCGCCGGGACGACGGTCAACGACATCCTGCGGGGCAATTTTCGGCCAGGTGAGATGCTGTCCCTGTACCGGGACAGCGACTTTATGCGTTTGGAGGGCTGCGACGCCACGGCCCTGGAGGGCATCCGCCTGATTCAGGGCCACACCCTGCTGCACAATTACGATCCGCCGATGATGTATTCCCGGCCGGTGCGGGTGTTCACCTTCCTACGCCATCCCGTGGAGCGGCTGGTCTCCGAATACGTCTTCCTGAAAACCTGGCCGGAGACCGCGCTGTACCGGTTTTTAAACGACAACGCCGTCACTTTCCAGGATTACGTGACCAGTATGCGCCGGGAATTGAAGTATCGCGGCAAAAATCCCATGACCCGGCTTGTGTCCGGGTGTGATTTCGATCTGGACGGCTTTCCGCGCCAGGCCCTGGACACGGCCAAGCGGCATCTGGAGACGGTGTTTTGCTGCTTCGGCCTCAAGGAGCGTTTTGACGAGAGCCTGCTTTTGATCGGGGACGTTCTGGGCCTGCAAAACGTCTCTTACGAGCGGCGCAACGTGTTGGCCAAGGGGGTCAAGGAGGACATAAGCGAGGCGGACGTCCACCTGGCCCTGGAGAAAAACGCGGCGGATATGGAACTGTACGCCTTTGCCTGCGACCTGTTTGCGGCCCGGACGGCGGAAAAAGGACCGGGCTTTGCGGCCCGGGTGCGGCGGTTTCGGGCCGTCAACGCCAGATACGCCAAGGTCTGCTCGCTCATTGCCCAAAAGACCGGGGCGGTCGGAACCGGGGACATTGAAAATCCCAAGGACGCCTTCCTGTTTCCTGACCGGCCTCCCAAAGAAAACGGCGGCCCGGAATAGGACGGCCGTTTACAGCGGGTCGCCTACCGGATATGCAGCGGATCGCGCCTGCCGCGCGGTAAGGAGAAACGGCCATGACCATGGAGAAGATCATCATCCCGCACCAGGCGGTGAAGCTGCGCAAGAAAAAGCCGCCGCCAGCGGTGGCGCATCGCGACCGCCGCGTCTATAACCGAAAGGCCAAACACAAAAAAAAGGCCCTGGAGCAGTCCGGGGCCTTTTTCTTGGTGCGCCAGGGGCGACGGCGGACCTGCACAAGGGATTGCCTTTCCGACGGTGTCGACAGATGCGCAGGGCTGTCGAAAGGTGACGGGAGAAGAGGTCGCAAATGGTGTAATGGCGGGTCGAGCGGTGGGGATGGGAAATTCGTCATGATGCGGTGCAATAAAGTCGTCGTGGCGCTTGCTGCCTGCCGTACGCATCATTATTTTGACCTAGAATATCGCTGTAAGTGTTGATGGATGTCATCGATTGCGCGACAGGTATGACGCATCTGTTCGTGTCTGAGGCGGTATCAAATTCATGATGCGGCAATTAAAAAATATTGCGGGAAGCCGATGCCTTCTGTAGAATATGCACACGGCCATTCGGCCGCTCGTACTCCGAGGCCCAGGCGGACCCTGCCGCACATGCCGCCGGGATCATCTCCCCCTGTTGGAGGCCCTCATGCGTAAAGGGAATGCCTTTTCCTGTCTGTCAGTCCTTGTCGTGTGTCTTCTCCTGCCTGTCGCCTCCCCGGCCGCCGAATCCTTCCAGTTCAGCCGTTTCGCGCCGCAGGATACGGGGCAGTTCGCCTATACGGATCTGAATATGCCAAGCGGGGTCGCGGGCGACGCCGCAGGCAACATCTATGTGGCGGACACCGGCAACGACCGGGTCCGAAAGTACTCAGCGGCAGGCGTCCTGCTCGCCGAATGGGGGACAAGCGGGACCGGGGACGGACAGTTTTCCGGGCCGGCCGGCATCGCCGTGGACGGGGCCGGGAACGTCTATGTGGCGGACACCGGCAATAACCGCATCCAGAAATTCTCGTCAAACGGGGTTCTTACGGCCAAATGGGGCGGCCTGGGGAATGGAGACGGCCAGTTCGCGTCCCCGCGCGGCGTGGCCGTGGACGGGTCCGGAAACGTCTATGTGGCGGACACCGGCAATAACCGCATCCAGAAATTCGCCCCGAACGGAACCTTTGCGGCCGCATGGGGCTTGCCCGGATCGGGGGACGGGGAGTTTTCGGATCCGCGCGGCGTGGCCGTGGACGCCTCGGGAAACATCTATGTCGCGGATTCGGGGAACAACCGCATCCAGGAGCTCTCGCCGGAGGGCTTCTGCATCACGATTTGGGGGGAGGCGGGTTCCGGAATCGGGCAGTTCAATGTGGTCCATGGGGTGGCCGTCGACACGCAGGGTCACGTTTATGCGGCGGATTACAACAACAGCCGCGTTCAGGTATTCACCTCCGAAGGCGACGTTTTGGGGAATTGGGGCGGCTATGGCGTAGGCGACGGCCAGCTCGAATATCCGACCGGAGTCGCCGTGGCCGCCTCGGGCGACATTCTCGTCGCCGACACGCTCAACAACCGGATCGTGAAATATTCCGCGGCGGGAAATTTCCTGATGAAGCTCGGCTCCGTCGGAAACGCCAGCGGCCAGTTGAACATGCCGCAGCACCTGGCCATGGACGCCTCCGGGAACGTCTTCGTCGCCGAATGGGGCAACAACCGCATCCAGAAGTACAATGCCGATGGCGAGACCTCGCTTTTGTTCGGCTTTTCCGGATCGGGCAACGGACAGTTCTCCAGACCGTGCGGGGTGGCCGTCGACGCCGCGGGCAACATCTACGTCGCGGACACCTACAACCATCGCATCCAGAAATTCGACTCGACCGGCGGCTTTGCGGCCAAATGGGGGTCGAACGGCACGGGCGACAGCCAGTTCTCTTTTCCCGAGGATCTGGCCGTGGACAGCGGCGGGAACGTCTATGTGGCCGATAAAAGCAACAACCGCATCCAGAAATTTGCTTCCGACGGAACCTTTGCGGCCAAGTGGGGGACAAGCGGCGCCGGGAACGGGCAGTTCAACAGGCCCTCCGGCGTGGCCGTCGGCCCGGGCGGCGTCGTCTACGTCGCGGACACCTACAACCATCGCATCCAGAAATTCACGGCGGACGGCGTTTTCGCCGCAAAATGGGGGACAAGCGGCACGGGCGACGGGCAGTTTGCGTACCCGACCGGGGTGGCCGTGGACGCCTCCGGCAACGTCTTCGTGACGGACAACAGCAACTCCCGGGTGCAGAAGTTCACCTCCGCCGGGGTCTTTGCAGCCAAATGGGGCAGCGCAGGGACCGGCGACGGGAAATTCAACGCGCCTGTCGGCGTGGCCGTGGACGCCGGGGGAAACCTCTTTGTGTCCGACGGCGGCAACCGCATCCAGAAGGGGACGCCCGTCGCCATGGCGGCGCAGCTCGAATCTCCGCCGCCTGCCGCCACGACCCAGACCGGCTATTCCCTGACAGTCGGCGGGACTGGTGTTGTGCAATACCGCTACCGCCTCGACGGCGGGGCCTGGAACGCCGCCGTCCCCGTGGCCACGCCCCTCGCGCTGACCCTGGCCGAGGGGAGCCACACCCTGGAGCTTGTGGGCGGGGATACATGGGGCAACTGGCAGGCAACGGATTCGCCCACCACCTACACCTGGACCATCGACGTCACGGCCCCCACGGCGGAACTGACCGGGGTTCCCGTGGGCAGCGTCAACACCACCGCCGCCGTCGTCACCGTGGGCGGCCAGGGCGCGGTGTGGTATCGCTATCGCCTGGGGGCCGGATTCTGGACTCCGTCGTGGTCCGTGGAGCGGCAGATCATTCTGAGCGATATGGCCGAGGGCGCGCACACCCTCTCCGTGGTCGCGGCCGACGCCCTGGGCAACTGGCAATCGACGGATGCGCCGACCAGCGCCACGTGGACCGTGGACCTGACCGCCCCGGGCGATCCGGTCATCCCGCCGGGCGACAATCCCGGCACCCAGACCACCGCCCGGCCGACCCTGCGCTGGACGGCCGCGACCGGGGCCACGCAATACCTGATCGAGGTCAGCGACTCCGCCGACTTCTCGTCGCCGCTCGTCAGCCGCGTGGTGTCCGGAACCTCCTATACCCTGGCCGACATCGAGGCCCTGGTGCGCACCGGCGTCTGGTATTGGCGGGTGCGCGCCCTGGACGCGGCCGGGAACCAGGGGAGCTGGGTCACGGGTTCGTTCGAATACAAGGCTGCGGCAGCCGGAGGGATGATCCTGCTGTTGCTTCAGGAATAGCGCATGCGGCGGCGGGAAACGATCGTCATCCCGCACAAGGCGGTGAAGCTGCGCAAAAAAAGCCGCCGCCTGCTGCGGCGCATCGCGACCGCCGCGTCTATAACCGAAAGGCTAAGCATAAAAACAAGGCCCTGGAGCAGTCCGGGGCCTTTTTCGTTGAGGAGGATCTGAAGTCAAGGCCGAAGATGCGTGGCGCGTCAAACTGGACGGGTCTGATGCAGACCTGAATAGTGTCTATATGTGCATGTGCAAGAGATAATAGACTGCCTAATATATCAGAGAAATATGATAGAGTGGTTTGGGGTACAAATGGCATGGCGTGTTTTGAGGGAATCCGTCTGTGTCTGGATTGGCGGATATACGACGCTATTTCATGATATATGGACCCTGCTTTGACATGGAATGTGGTAATACATCATTCATGGTGCGACAGTGTCGTGTCGGTGGATGGCAGAATGGTTTTCAGTAGTGTGCGCCGCTCGCTTTCGGTCTGCGACCATCGAGATTGTTTTGTGGATACGTATGAAATAGAAAAATACTTTGATATTTTTCGTATTTATATGCATGCTTGCGACGAACGCAAAGAAAGTGCTTGTCGTGCGTCCGTGTATTCGGTAATGATTAAGAAAATTATACTTTCTGCCGATATCATTGCAGATTTTTCACAGCACCCCTCCGTCCGCGCCAGGAGGTTTTGTGACCGGGGCGTCGATACCGACGCCCCGGTCTACATTTCCCAAGGAGCCACGCCATGCGTCACGGGATAGCCTTCTTGCGCCTTCTTGCCCTCCTGCTTGGGGTTGTCCTGCCGACGGCGGCATTTGCCGCCGACATCTTCCAGTTCAGTCATTTTGTTCCAACAGATTCGGCGCAGTTCACGTATGCAAGTCTCAGTTCTCCCAGTGGTGTTGCTGTTGACGCCTCCGGAAATGTCTATGTGGCGGATACCTTTAACCATCGCATCCAGAAATTCTCATCCAGCGGCGAGTTCCTGACCACGTGGGGAAGTTCTGGCTCAAATGACGGGCAGTTCGCCTATCCCGGTGGTGTCGCTGTTGACGCCGCCGGAAATGTCTATGTCGCGGATACCAATAACAGCCGCATCCAAAAATTTTCCTCCAGCGGGATGTTCGTGACCACGTTTGGAAACCATGGCTCAGGCGACGGGCAGTTCATTTTTCCCCATGGCGTCGCTATAGACGCCTCCGGAAATGTCTATGTGGCGGATTTCTTTAATCACCGCATCCAGAAATTTTCTTCCGACGGCACCTTCCAGACCACATGGGGAAGCAATGGGTCAGGAGAAGGGCAGTTCGTATATCCTCGCGGCATCACGGTCGATACCTCAGGAAACGTCTATGTGGTGGATACCAACAACAGCCGCATCCAAAAATTCTCCTCCAGCGGGGCCTTCTTGGCCATGTGGGGAAGTACTGGCTCAGGAGACGGACAATTCAAGAGTCCACACGGCATTACGGTCGACGCCTCCGGAAACCTCTTTGTCGCAGATCAGAGTAATCACCGTATTCAGAAATTTTCCTCCGACGGCACCTTTCAAGCCACATGGGGAAGTTCTGGATCAGACGATGGACAATTCAAGAGTCCCCACGGCATCACGGTCGACGCCTCCGGAAACGTCTATGTCGCGGATAATAGTAATCACCGCATTCAGAAATTTTCTTTCGACGGCACCTTCCAGGACAAGTGGGGTAGTTCTGGATCAGGCCTCGGGCAATTCATCTATCCTGCAGGAGTCACCGTAGACGCATCCGGAAACATCTATGTGGCGGACAAGGATAACCACCGTATCCAAAAATTCGCTTCTGACGGTGCCTGCCTGGCCACGTGGGGAAGTTTTGGCTCAGGTGACGGGCAGTTCTCCTACCCTCCTGGCGTCACGACCGACGCCTCCGGAAACGTCTATGTCGCGGATTTCGGTAACTACCGCATCCAAAAATTCTCCTCCAGCGGGGCCTTTCTGACAAAATGGGGAAGTTCTGGCTCCGGCGACGGACAATTCAACATACCCCAAGGCATCACGGTCGACGCCGCTGGAAACGTCTATGTTGCGGATACCGCTAACCAACGCATCCAGAAGTTCTCCTCCAGCGGCACCTTTCTGACCAAGTGGGGAAGTTCTGGCCAACCCCAGGGCATCACGATCGACGCCTCCGGAAATATCTATGTGGCGGATTCCGGTAACCACCGCATCCTGAAGTACTCCTCCGACGGCGACATCCAGGCCCGGTGGGGAAGTTCTGGCTCCGGCGACGGGCAATTCAATGTACCCCAAGGCATCACGGTCGACGCCTCCGGAAACGTCTATGTCGCGGATTCCAATAACCAGCGCATCCAGAAGTTCTCCTCCAGCGGAGTGTTCCTGGCCAAGTGGGGAAGTTCTGGATCAGGTGACGGGCAATTTTTTCACCCCCGGGGAGTCACCGTCGACGCTGCAGGAAACATCTATGTGGCGGATACCGAAAACCACCGCATCCAAAAGGGGCTGCTGGTCCCTCTGGCTGCGACGCTCGAATCTCCGCCGCCTGCCGCCACGACCCAGACCGGCTATTCCCTGACGGTCGGCGGGACGGGGGTCGTGCAATATCGCTACCGCCTCGACAGCGGGGTCTGGAACGCCATCACTCCCGTGGCCACGCCCATCGCGCTGACCCTGGGCGACGGCAGCCACACCCTGGAGCTTGTGGGCGGTGACACATGGGGCAACTGGCAGGGAACGGACTCGGCCACCACGTATACCTGGACCATCGACGCCACGGCCCCCACGGCGGAACTGACCGGGATCCCCGTGGGCAGCGTCAACACCACCGCCGCCGTCATCACCGTGGGCGGCGAGGGCATGACGGAGTACCGCTACAGGCTGGATGCCGGATCCTGGAGCGCGGCGCGGCCCGTGGCGCAGCAGATCCTCCTGAGCGATCTGGCCGAGGGCGCGCACACCCTGTACGTGGTCGTGGCCGACGCCCTGGGCAACTGGCAGTCCACGGATGCGGCGACCAGCGCCAGTTGGACCGTGGACCTGACCGCCCCGGGCGATCCGGTCATCCCGCCGGGCGACAATCCCGGCACCCAGACCACCGCCCGGCCGACCCTGCGCTGGACGGCCGCGACCGGGGCCACGCAATACCTGATCGAGGTCAGCGACTCCGCCGACTTCTCGTCGCCGCTCGTCAGCCGCGTGGTGTCCGGAACCTCCTATACCCTGGCCGACATCGAGGCCCTGGTGCGCACCGGCGTCTGGTATTGGCGGGTGCGCGCCCTGGACGCGGCCGGGAACCAGGGGAGCTGGGTCACGGGTTCGTTCGAATACAAGGCTGCGGCAGCCGGAGGGATGATCCTGCTGTTGCTTCAGGAATAGCTCAGACGGCGCGTGTATAACCGAAAGGCCAAACACAAAAAAAGGCCCTGGAGCAGTCCGGGGTCTTTTTTTGTGGTCGCGCAACCTGCAGGGGCGTTTGGGCTGCGGCTGGAGAAGCTTCTTCCCATGACGGTATGGGAGGTGCTTGGGGTTGGAGCGGCATGCAAAAGGAACATGTGCATCCTCTTTGGAAAGTTGCAGCGGGCCAGGGGATGGCTGTCGGCATGGCGTGGTGGCATTCCGTTGGGCCTCCGCGTCGTTCAATCAAATTGTCTGGTTCCGATATGACGTATGTCGCACAGTCGTTCAGTGGTGTTCTTTTGTCGCTGTATCTCGATATGCATTGATGGTTGTATTTCAAACGCAGGGTGACTGGAATTCATGTGGAATAATCGCGCAGTCATTTATGCTGCTGTGTTTGTATAAATTATTGGAAATATTGAAATATGCATGAATTGTAACATTTCTTTAATACTCCGCAAAAAGTGTCGCTTTATCGAGCGTGATGGCGAGAGAAGGCAAGCAATTGTTCTTGGATGCGATGCAAGTGATTTGTGCTGCAAAGAAATTGCTTGCATCGAGGCGCTGTGTTCGATAATTTTTTCTCAGTATATATTGCCGTTCAGAATCGCCGCAGGCTTTCGACAACCCCTTCGTTCCTGCCGGGAGGGGGGTGTCCCCCGGGCCGCCGTTTGTGCCGCCCTGGTCACATTCTCCAAGGAGCCCGCCATGCGTCACGGTGTCGCCGTCTCGCGCCTTTTTGTCGTTCTGCTTGGGCTTATGCTGCCGGTGGCGGCGTTGGCCGCCGACACCTTCCAGTTCAGCCGTTTCGCCCCGCCGGATTCGGCGCAGTTCACGTATGCGAGTTTCAATAATCCCCATAGCGTCGCCGCCGACGCCTCCGGCAACGTCTATGTGGCGGATACCAATAACCACCGCATCCAGAAATTCTCCTCAAGCGGCGCACTCCAAGTCCAATGGGGGAGCCACGGGTCAGCAGACGGTCAGTTCCAGTCTCCATTTGGCATCACCGTCGACGCCTCCGGCAACATCTATGTGGCGGATAGAGACAACCACCGCATCCAAAAATTCTCATCAAGCGGCGCGTTCATTACCAAATGGGGGAGCGAAGGGTCAGCAGACGGGCAGTTCTCTTCTCCACGAGGGGTTGCTGTTGACGCCTCAGGAAACGTCTATGTCGCTGATTTCACCAACCACCGCATCCAAAAATTCTCCTCCGACGGCGTGTTCCAAACCAAATGGGGGAGCCAAGGGTCAGCAGATGGGCAGTTGAACCTCCCACAAGACATCACCGTCGATGCCTCCAGCAACGTCTATGTGGCGGAAGGGAATAATCACCGCATCCAGAAATTCTCCTCAGACGGGGCGTTCATCACCAAATGGGGGAGCCAAGGGTCAGCAGACGGGCAGTTCAGGTATCCAGATGGCATCACCGTCGACGCCTCCGGGAACGTCTATGTGGCGGATACCTCTAACCACCGCACCCAAAAATTCTCCTCAGACGGCGTTTTCCAGGCCAAATGGGGGAGCGAAGGGTCAGCAGACGGACAATTTTCCTATCCAAATGGCATCACTGTCGACGCCTCCGGGAACGTCTATGTGGCGGACAGCCAGAATCACCGCATCCAGAAATTCTCCTCAGACGGGGCGTTCATCACCAACTGGGGGAGCCAAGGGTCAGCAGACGGGCAGTTCCAGTATCCGTATGGCAATGCCGTCGATGCCTCCGGGAACGTCTATGTGGCGGATACCCGTAACTTCCGCATCCAGAAATATTCTTCCGACGGCACGTTCTTGAATAAATGGGGGAGCTACGGATCAGCAGACGGGCAGTTCAAAGATCCATATGGCATCGCCGTGGACGCCTCCGGAAACGTTTATGTCGCGGATACCTATAACCATCGCATTCAGATATTTTCTTCAAGCGGCGCGTTTATTGCCACATGGGGGAGCTACGGGTCAGCAGACGGGCAGTACGCCTATCCACGTGGCATCACCGTCGATACCTCCGGGAACGTCTATGTGGCGGATACCTCTAACAACCGCATCCAGAAATTCTCCTCAGACGGCGTATTCCAATCCAAATGGGGGGTCGGCGGGACAGCAGACGGACAGTTCATCCAGCCATTTGGCATCGCCGTCGACGCCTCCGGAAACGTCTATGTGGCGGATAGAGACAACAACCGCATCCAGAAATTCTCCTCAAGCGGCGTGTTCCAAGCCAAATGGGGAAGCTTCGGATCAACAGACGGGCAGTTCTTCTATCCATTTGGCATCACCGTCGACGCCTCCGGAAACGTCTATGTGGCGGACACCAGTAACCATCGTATCCAGAAATTTTCCTCAAGCGGCGTGTTCCAAGCCAAATGGGGGAGCAACGGGTCAGCAAACGGGCAGTTCAGCTCTCCAGTCGGCATCGCCTTCGACGCCTCCGGCAACGTCTATGTGGCGGAAAGCGCGAACAACCGCATCCAGAAAGGGACTCCAGCGGCCTTGGCGGCAACGCTCGAATCCCCGCCGCCTGCCGCGACGAACCAGACCAGCTATTCCCTGAGCGTGGACGACACGGTCGTCACCCAATACCGCTACCGCCTCAACGGCGGGGCCTGGAGCGCCATCACCCCCGTGGCCACGCCCCTCGCGCTGACCCTGGCCGAGGGGAGCCACACCCTGGAGCTTGTGGGAGGCGACACGTGGGGCAACTGGCAGGCAACGGACTCCCCCACCACCTACACCTGGACCATCGACACCACGGCCCCAGGCGATGGCGAGGGCCAGATCACCGGCCAGCCCGGGGAGAGCACCAACGCCACCGGCACGGACATCACCATCGGCGGCGCGGGGATTACACAGTATCGCTATTCCCTGGACGGCGGCCAGACCTGGAGCGGCCCCTACGGTGTGGGCACGCACCTGACGCTTGCGGGCCTTGGCGAGGGACAGCACGTCCTGTGGATCCAGGTCCAGGACGCGGCCGGGAACTGGCAGACCACCTACACCCCCATCGTCTGGACGGTGGACACCACGCCGCCGGTCATCCACGTGACCGCCGCCCCGCCGACCCCAACCAACCAGACCGCCCTGACCGTCAACCTCGTATCCGGCGAGGACTCGACCCATTACCGCTACGATCTGGACGGATCAGGCTACGGCTCGTCCACTCCGGTAGGCACAGCCATCAACCTGTCAAACCTCACCGACGGAAGCCACACGCTTTCCATCATCGGCCAGGACGCGGCCGGGAACTGGCAGGCCACCGCCTCGGCCACGACCCTGGCCTTCGTGGTGGACACCCAGTCCCCCCTGGCCACGGTGGGCCAGACTCCGGATGATCCGACCTCGGCCACGGCCATCGATATCATCGTCGGCGGCGAGGGCGTGGTCGCCTACCGGTATCGTCTGGACAGCGGCGAATATGGCGCGGAAACCCCTGTGGCCACCCATGTGGTTGAGAGCGGCCTCTCGGACGGGACCCACCACGTGTTCGTCATCGGCCGCGACACCGCCGGGAACTGGCAGTCCGAGTCCGGCCCGACCACCGTTTCCTGGACCGTGGACACCCTTTCGCCCATCGCCACGGTCACCGGCGTGCCGTCTTCTCCCACGAACAACGACGCCGCGACCCTGACCGTGGCCGGGGACGGCGTGACCCACTATAAGTACAGCCTTGACAGCGGCGAGACCTATTCGGCCCAGACCCCCGTGGCCACGCCCATCGTCCTCGAAAACCTGCCCGACGGTGGCCATTCGGTCTGGGTCTTGGGCCGCGACGAGGCCGGCAACTGGCAGCCCGAGTCCATATCGACCAAGGTCTCCTGGGTGGTGGACACCGATTCGCCGCAGGTCATGCTGGGCAACGTGCCCTCCGATCCGACCAACCAGACCTCGGCCGTCGTCAGCATAAGCGGCGAGGGCGTGGTCGCCTACCAGTACCTGTTCGACTCCGGGGGCTACGGGGCGTTCCTGACCGTGGCCGAACATCCGTCCATCAGCCTGGAATTTGCCACGCAGGGCGCGCATTCGCTCTCGGTCAAGGGGCGCGATGCAGCGGGCAACGTGCAGGAGACGCCGACCACCGCCACCTGGACCGTGGACCTGCAATCGCCCGTGGCCGTGCTGACCGGCGCGCCGGAAGGCACGGTGGCCACGCGGGACGTGTCGGTCACGGTGGGCGGTGAGGGCGTGACACAGTACAAGTTCCGCTTCGACGCCGAGGCCTGGAGCGCCGAGGCGGTTCCCGTGGCCACGCCGATCACCCGGACGGGCCTTGCGGAAGGCAGCCATACCCTGGAGGTCGTGGGCAGGGATGCGGCCGGGAACTGGCAGGCCGAATCCTCGGCCGCCACCGCCTCCTGGACCATCGACGTCACGGCCCCCACGGCGGAACTGACCGGGGTCCCCGTGGGCGAGGTCAACACCACCGCCGCCGTCGTCACCGTGGGCGGCCAGGGCGTGACGCAGTACCGCTACAGGCTGGATGCCGGGGCATGGAGCGCGGCGCGGCCCGTGGCGCAGCAGATCCTCCTGAGCGATCTGGCCGAGGGCGCGCACACCCTGTACGTGGTCGTGGCCGACGCCTTGGGCAACTGGCAGTCCACGGATGCGGCGACCAGCGCCAGTTGGACCGTGGACCTGACCGCCCCGGGCGATCCGGTCATCCCGCCCGGGCAAAACCCTGGCACGCAGACCACCCGCCGGCCGACCCTGCGCTGGACGGCCGTAGCCGGGGCCACGCAATACCTGATCGAGGTCAGCGACTCCGCCGACTTCTCGTCGCCGCTGGTGCACCGGACCGTGTCCGGAACCTCCTATACCCTGGCCGACATCGAGGCCCTGGCGCGCACAGGCATCTGGTACTGGCGGGTGCGCGCCCTGGACGCGGCCGGGAACCAGGGGGCATGGGTTACGGGCTCGTTCGAATACAAGGCTGCGGCGGCCGGGGGGATGATCCTGCTGTTGTTTCAGGAATAACGGTGGTGCAGCCTTTGACCTTTGAAACGGAGGTGCGGCCCTTCACCAACCGGTGCATGCTGTAGGATGCCGTGCGCTGGATGGGGCTGACGTATGCGGCCATGGGGCGTGTCGCCGGGATCACCGGCCTTGCCGTGGGGAATATGGCCGCCTTCCTGTTTCCCGATCAGCCCCCCCCGTCTTCAGGGGACCCCTCCCGGTAGACCTCCACCCGGTTGCGGCCCAGGGATTTGGCCCGATACATGGCCATGTCCGCATGTTTGGACAGGTCCATGGCGGCATCCCCGTGCTCCGGGAAGACCGCGACGCCGACGCTGCATGAGATCTGGCGGCGGCCGCCCGGCAGGTCGAAGGGCCGTTCGATCTCCCGGCGAATCTCCTCGGCCACCTGCGCGGCGTCCGTGGCCGAGCGCACCGGCGCAAGCAGGATCACGAATTCGTCCCCGCCGATGCGGCCGACCGTGTCCGCCTCCCGCAACCGCTGGCGCATGCGCCGGGCCGTCTCCTTGAGCAGCAGATCCCCCTCGGCATGGCCGAAGGTGTCGTTGACGGGCTTGAAATCGTCCAGATCCAGAAAGAGCAGGGCCACCCGGGTGGCGGCGCGTCTGGCCAGGAGCAGGGCCTGTTCCAGGCGGTCGGCAAAAAGCGCCCGGTTGGGCAGGCCGGTCAGGGTGTCGTGCTGGGCCATGAAGTGGATGCGCTCCTGGTCCTTCTTGCGCTCGGTGATGTCGAAGGCCGTGCCGATGCTGGCCGGATGTCCCTGGAAGGTGATGCTGCCCGCCGACATGTCCACCCAGCGCGTCTCGCCGTTTTTGGTCAAAAGCTTGACCTCGTAGCGGTCGGGAACGTCCTCGCCGCGCTGTCTGGCCAGGGCGCGGTTCATGACCGCCACCCGATGGTCGGGGTGGACGATGTCCATCTGGGTCATGGCCAGGATTTCGTCCCGGGAATAGCCGGTGATGGCGGTCATGGCCGGATTGGCCATGAGAAACCGGCCGTCCCGGTAGACGAAGATGGCGGCGGCGGCCATTTCGGCCAGGGTCCGGAACTGTTCCTCGCTCTCGGCCAGGGCGGCCTTGGCCCGGGCGGCCTCGGCCAGGGTGCGCTCCAGGCGGCGGCGGGTGCGCAGGAGATGGCCCACGGCCACACCGAGCAAGACCACGGCGGCCAGAACCAGATAGGGGGACAGGGCCGTCAGCAGGCCCGGAAGATCGAGGCGGGGAAGAGGGGAGAGGTCGCTCGCCAGATCGCGATCAAGCATGTCGGGGTTCCGTTTGGAGGGTCAGGGGGGCGGGCGGCGGGGAAGGAGGCTCATTCTCCCTGCGATCACAACCAGTGACCACCCCATAGCCCATGATCCTTATTTGCAAAAGAGGGAAATGCCGCTGCCGCGCGCCTTGCCGTTTTCCGGGAAACGGGCTAGAAAATGGGACGGACCCACTTTTTTCGGCAAGGAGGACAGTCATGGAGTTTCGGGGAGCCTTTACCGCCTTGGTGACGCCTTTTTCCGGCGGCGAAGTCGATGAGGACCGCTACCGCGCCCTTATCGAATGGCAGATCGAGCAAGGAATTCACGGACTTGTACCTTGCGGAACCACGGGCGAGTCCGCCACCCTGTCCCATGCCGAGCATAAACGGGTCATCCGCATCTGTGTCGAGCAGGTCAAAGGCCGCATCCCGGTTCTGGCCGGGGCTGGCTCCAACAACACCCGGGAGGCCGTGGACCTGACCCGGGAGGCCAAGGATGCCGGGGCCGACGGCGCGCTGCTCATCACCCCCTATTACAACAAGCCCACCCAGCACGGGCTGGTGGAGCATTTCGCGGCCATCGCCGCCGAGGTGGCGTTGCCCTTTGTGGTCTACAACGTTCCCAGCCGGACCTCGGTCAACGTGCTGCCCGAGACCCTGGTGAAGATTAAAAAGCGCGTGCCCCAGGTGGTCGGCGTCAAGGAGGCCACGGGCAACCTGACCCAGATCTCGGACATCATCGAATACTGCGGCCCGGATTTCGCCGTGCTCTCGGGAGATGACTTCACGGTCCTGCCCACCCTGGCCGTGGGCGGCATGGGGGTCATTTCCGTGGTCTCCAACATCGTGCCCGGGATGATGGCCGGGATGTGCAACGCCTTTTTCGCAGGCGACCTGCCCAAGGCCAGGGAGCTGCATTATCGTATGGCCCCCCTGTGCCGGGGCATGTTCCTGGAGACCAACCCCGTCCCGGCCAAGACGGCCCTGGGCTGGATGGGCAGGCTGGGCTTTGAGACGCGGCTGCCCATGGTGGAGATGCTTCCGGCTAACCAGGACAAGCTGCGGGCCATCCTGGCCGCCGCCGGGCTCGTCTAGGCGGCGCGGCCGAACACGACACCCCAGGGGGATCCTCTTCGGGGGATCCCCTTTTTCATGCGCCATGCTCACACCAAAAAAATCATTTCCGGATTTATCCCCCGACCTAGCCGCCGCGCCTCTGGCGACCCTCGACCGGGCCAGCGTCAGCCTCGGCGGCCGCCGCATCCTCGACGCCGTGTCCTTTCGCCTGTTTCCCGGGCAGGCCTGGGCCGTTCTCGGCCGAAACGGCGCGGGCAAGACCACCTTTTTGCGGCTGGTGCGCGGCGACATCCCCCCGGACCAGGACGGCGCGGGCCGCCGCCGCTATGTGGCCGACGGCCGCGATCAATCCACCGCGCTTGGCCTGCGCCAACGCTTCGGATCGGTCAGCCGCCCGGACTGGGACTTCTGGCGCGGGCACGAGGGGACGGTCACGGTTTTCGACGCCGTGTGCGCCGGATTTTTCGACTCCCGCCTGCTGCACCAGCCGCCGACGCCGCACGAACGCCTCCGGGCCAGGGAGGTGATCGGACAGGTGGGGCTGGCGGGACTGGAAGAGGCCCCCATGGCCGCCCTGTCCGAGGGGCGGCTTCGGGCGGCGCTGGTGGCCCGGGCCCTGGCCCCGTGGCCCCTGCTGCTGATCCTGGACGAGGTTTTGGACGGCCTGGACGCGGACAACCGGGCCCGGGTGCTGGGTGCCATGGCCGTGGCCGCCGCCTCGGGGACGGCCCTTTTGGCCACGGCCCACCGGCCCGAGGATGTTCCGCCCGGCGTGACCAGGGCCGTGGTTCTTGAGCAGGGGCGCATTGTGGCCTGCGGCCTGCTGTCGGACATGCCCTTTTCCGGGACGGCGGATGACGGGTCGCAGGCCGAGGCCGCGTCCGCCGCGTCCGCCGCGTCTGCCGGGCCAGCTGGGCCAGCCCGGGCCGATGCGGCACCGCCGCTTTTCGAGATCGAAAACGCCGACGTTTTTCTGGCCGGGAGGCGGGTGCTCACGGGACTGACCTGGCGGGTCATGCCCGGGGAGGGCTGGGCCGTACTCGGCCCAAACGGCGCGGGAAAGACCACGCTTTTGCGCCTGATCCTGGGCGAGATCCATCCGGCCGAAGGGGGCGCCATCCGCCGTCCGGGACTGGTGGAGCTGGCGGGGACCGACCTGCGCGACATCAAGGCCCGGGTGGGGTTCGTGTCCGCCGACCTGGAATCGGCCTATCCGCCGCACACGACGGTCTGTGACGTGGCGGCCAGCGGCTTTTTCGCCGGGGTGGGGCTTTTTTTCACGCCGTCCCAGGCCCAGGCGCAGGCCGTCCGGACCACCCTGGCCGGGTTCGGCCTGGCCGATCTGGCCGCGCGCCCCCTGGCCAGCCTGTCCACGGGGCAGCGGCGGCTGGCGTTTCTGGCCCGGGCCGTGGTCCACTCCCCGCAGCTTTTAATCCTGGACGAGCCGTTTTCCAGCCTGGACGCCGCCGCCCGGGACACGGCCGCCTGCGCCGTGCAGGGGATCATGGCCCGGGGCGCGGCCGTGATCCTGGTCACCCACCGGGCGCGGGACATCCTGCCCGGCATCGGCCGGGTGCTGCGCCTGGAGCGGGGACGGGCCAGCATCGCGGCCGCGCCGAGGGTCGAAGCACAGGGATCGAACAGGCTATAGATGGGTAGAGGCAGAATGGAATTTAGCCGGGAGAACCATTTTCCAGGCTTTTTAGGTCAAAGTACATGGGGATATAGGTTGAGGTTCGCGGTCTGCACGGCAAAATCCCAAATCCGTTCTTCTCATAGAAAGGTCTGACGTCAACCTTGTTTTTCTTGTCGCGCCGCGCATCGACGGTGACGAACCGGCACCCTGTCCTGTTGCTCGTGATAAAGAGCAGTTTTATCATGTACAAAAAAAAGGCTGCCGAGCTTATTCCCCTGAAGATCGATCCGGATGCCGAACCGTCCGATCTTGACGGCCGGATAGGAACGGTAAGGATATTCGCTGCAAACGCCAGGGAGGTTGCCGTCGCTTTCCACAACGATGGCATCGTTTTGCAACGTGGCGAACCCAAGCGGCTCGCTGTCAGGAATGTTATCTGCGGCTGTCTGAAGCTTGTACCTGATGGCGATTTTGTCGCGGAAATGGCGAGCCGCATCGTGGCGGATGAACTCTTCAAGGTCGCGATCCGTGTCGGTATCCGCAAGACAGGAAAACCCCGTGAAGATCGAAAAATTTTGAACCGGGCTTATCCTGAAATCGCCGAACGCAAGATTATTCCGCTGCACGACGCTTTGCGGCGGCCTGTACGGCGTCGTGCATTTTTGCGGTGTCGAAGACGGGCGGGGTGTAGGGTTTCGGGTTTTGCGCGCCTTTTATGAAGGTGGCGGCATCCTTCCTCTTCAACACCGGCGTCGCTTCAATGGGTCTTGCCATGACGCCGCCTCCAATCGGGTTATGTGGTATCAGAAGGCGTAAGAATGACCGCCCTCAGGCTGTTAGCTAAACAGCACTTCCGGCAGCGTCAAGGGGAAAAGCGTGAGGACATAAGCTTTCCCGCCCATGGGGCCGCTCACCCGCCGCCCCCGGCCGGGTGCGTTTTTTGCTTTTCGCCCGGGCCAAAGCCGGATATGCACACCACAAAAAACGGGAACCGGAGACGGCAGGGCGGTTGTCGCGCCCCGGCGTCCCACGTCCCGCGGCGCATTCCATGAAGATCCTGGGCATCGATTTCGGGCTGGCCCGCGTGGGACTGGCCGTCACCGACCCGGACGGGCGTCTGGCCTTTCCGCGCGGGGTCGTCGTGCGCACCACCCGTGCGGCTTTGTTTGAGGCGCTTTCGGCCGTCATGGCGGCCGAGGGCGTGGAGCAGATCGTCATCGGCAGGCCCGAGCCCATGGATGGCGTGCCCGGCCGGGAGGCCGAGACCGTGCGCCAGATCGAAAACTTCGCCAAAAGTCTGGCCCGGCGCACCCCCCTGCCCATCGCCTTTGTGGACGAGACCCTGTCCTCGGCTCAGGCCCAAGAGGACTTGCGCGCCGCCGGACTTTCGGGCAGGCGCCTGCGGGAGGCCCTGGACGCCCAGGCGGCGGTTCGCATCGTCAACACGTATCTGGCGGCCCATCGGCCGTGAAGCGGTGACCCATGCGCTACGTGATCCTGACCGTGTTGTTGGCCGTCCTGGCGGCGGCCGGAGCGGCCGGCTACCATGCCTGGACCTTTCTGACCGTGCCGCCCGAGGATCCGGGACGCGAGGTGGTGTTCGCCATCGAGCCGGGGCAGCGTTTCGGCGATGTGGCGGACAGGCTGGCGGAGCAGGGGGTCATTTCCGACGCCCTGTTTTTTCGGCTCTATGCCAAATACACGGACCTGGGCGGCAAGGTGAAGGCCGGAGAGTTCGCCCTGTCCACGGGCTGGACCCCGGGCCGCGTCCTGGAGGAACTGACCACCTCGGCGGGCATCCAGCGCAAGCTGGCCGTGGCCGAGGGCCTGACCATGCGCCAGATCGCCAGGGTGGTGGAGGACGCGGGCTTCGGCACGGCCGAGAGTTTCCTGCGGGCCGCCAAGGACAAGGAGCTTCTCAAAAAATACGACATCCCGGCGGACACGGCCGAGGGGTTTTTATTCCCCGAGACGTACCTGTTCACCCGCCGCCCGGACACGGATGCGGCCTATGTGGTGGAGGCCATGCTCAAGGAATTCCGGCGGCAGATGTATGTTGTCTGGCCGGGCAAGCCCCTGGAAGGCGAGGATCTGTACCGGGTTGTGACCCTGGCCTCCATCGTGGAGGAGGAGACGGGCGCACCCGCCGAGCGGGCCCGGGTGGCCGGGGTGTTTCTTAACCGGCTGGCCAAGAACATGCTGCTCCAGACCGATCCCACGGTGATCTACGGCCTGGGCGAGGCCTTCGACGGCAACCTGCGCCGGGCCCACCTGGACGATCCCAAAAATCCCTACAACACCTACCAGCGTCCCGGCCTGCCCCCGGGCCCCATCTGTTCCCCGGGGCTGGCCTCGCTTTTGGCCGTGACCGCGCCGGAGATCCACGACTTTTATTATTTCGTGGCCACGGGCGACGGCGTTCATCAGTTCAGCAAAAACCTCAACGACCACATCAACGCCGTCAACCGCTACCAGAAAACCCGTAAGGCCAATCCATAAGGGGCAACTGCGCGGCATGGCGGATGTGCCACGCCCGTCAGGGTCGGATCTGGCCCCCGAAGTCCAGGCGTCCGTGACGCGGGGGGCTGGCATGGGCGGCTGTTGCGGTGTACGCCCCCGACCCGTCGAAAGGCGGGGCCTTCAGGGCGCGGTTTGGGGCTGGTCCTGCTTGCGGCGGGCTTTGATGGCCTGCATGAACGCCGCGAAATGATGGCGAAAGTTCGTGTAGAGGGGGTCGTCGCGGTCCTCCAGCAGTATCCCGCCCAGGAGTTTCACCCCAAGGAGCAGGCGAAGGTTGTTTGGATCGTCCGCGCCCGCCTTTTCGGCCAGAAGCATGATGTCGTCGTGGCTGTGCATGGGAAATACAAGCCGCCGTCCGGCCTCGCCTGCCTCGTCCACGGTGACGGTGTAGCTGTGTTTGGTCATGTCGCACTCCTTTGTTGAAGCCTCGTGAGGCCTCACTCCGGTTTTTCGTGGCGGCGTCGTCCGGGGCCGCCGTTGCGTCCGTGTCTGCCGCCGTGCCGTTTATCAAATCCGCGCCTGCTGCCATGCGGCCCTGTCTCCATATCCTGCAGAGGGGCGATGAGCTTGTTCAGCAAGTTCCACAGCTGCTGCCGCTCCTTGGGGTT
This sequence comes from Desulfolutivibrio sulfodismutans DSM 3696, assembly GCF_013376455.1. Taxonomy (GTDB): domain Bacteria; phylum Desulfobacterota; class Desulfovibrionia; order Desulfovibrionales; family Desulfovibrionaceae; genus Desulfolutivibrio; species Desulfolutivibrio sulfodismutans. Next base: position 3,937,269 of record NZ_CP045504.1, read on the forward strand.
CAGCACGCCGAAGAGGGTCGCGGCGCTCTCGCGCATGGCATCGTCTGGCCCATCGCCCGGCGGCTGTTCCCCGGGTTCGGCGCTTCCCGCCAGAGGCGAGATGACGAAGCCGCGCCGGTCCTCGGGGTTGCGTTTACGCACGATGCGCCCGGCCTTTTCCAATTTGGTGAGCAGTTCGCTCAGGGAGGCGGAACGCACGTCCAGTATCGCCAGGAGTTCTGCCTGGCTGATGCCGCCACGATGCCGCACGATGGACAGGACATGCTCCTGGGCGTGCCCCGCGTGGTCGCGGCTGTAGTGGGCCCGGGCCATGAGCCGTGAGGCCCGTCGAAAGAGCATGGCCAGGTCCAGGCATTCAATGGGGGGCAGGCTGTCGTGTGGTTCGTTCATGCTTGATTTTTCCCGTCAGGGATGCTTCGTGCGGCCATGCGCCTGCCTTTGCCGCAAGACAGGGCGTCAATCGGGCAGTGCTTGTCGCACAGGGGGCAGTTCTCCACGCCCGTCGCCGCCGTGGCGAGGGGGTTGATGTTCAGTGCGTCTTTGGTTGTCTCCGTACCCGGTCCCGCCTCCGCGTCCTTTCTGCGATGGTGGAGCGGCCCGCCAAGGACGCGGCCGTGCGAGCGCCGCCCGCCGCGCCTTTCCAATTCGCCGTGGCCGTGACCACCGCGAGATCTGTGTGTTCTGTGTCCGAACATGAATGTCTCCATGGTTTGGTGTTATTTGGTTAGGTACCTTCGTTGTTTTCAAGAGGTAAGACTCTGGAGGGTGGATGTCAAGATGAAAAGGTACCTTCGTTTATCGGGGGTGAAAAAGATTTCTCTCGAACTGAGTGTGGAGGTGTGCGGCGAGATTTTGGCGTCCATTCGAAATCCCGTGCGGTACGGGGCCAATCCGAAGGCATGGGGGGCGGCGTCGTCTGGGGCTGCGGGGCAGGGCGCGAGGGGACGTCCGGGTCTGGGCGCTGCCGGAAGATGGCCAGCCCCTGGCTGGAAGCGTCGGCAGGCTCTGCGGGGCAGCCGCCAAGCACGCCGTCGCTTTTCCCGGAACGCCGTTTTGAATCAAAAAAAAGCCCGACGGATTGACCGTCGGGCCGAAAGGGCATCTGTCGCGCCCTTGCTGTGCAGGGGCGTCGGGGTGCGTCATCCCCTGGCGGGGCGGGTTGCCCGGGGGCTATTTCCCGCATTTGTGCTTGTAGTTCTCGCCTTCCTTGATGAAGATGATGCTCTCGGCGATGTTGGCCGACTGGTCGCAGATGCGTTTCAGGCTATGGGCGATGAAGGAATACTGCACGGCCCGCTCCACGGTGCGCGACTCGCGGATCATGTAGTCCGTGGTGTCCTTGAAGATGCGCACGTTTAAGTTCATGGCGTCGATGTTGCGGTCGAAAATTTCCTTGGCCAACTCGGCGTCGAGCTCCATGAACGACGTGATGGTCTTGCGCACCAGGTCGAGCGCCATCTCGGACAACTGGCGCAGGGCCGGGTTGATCTCCATGCGCTGGCGTTCGTGCAGGATGAGCACCCGCTCGGCGATGTTGGCTCCCTCGTCGCCCAGGCGCTCAATGTTGACGATCATGCGCATGCAGCCCACGATGAAGCGCAGATCCTTGGCCACGGGCTGGTGCAGGGCCAGGATGCGCAGGCTCTCGGAGTCGATGAGGCATTCCAGGGCGTTGATGTGGCGGTCGTCGTCGATGACCTGCCGGGCCAGGTCGGCGTTGTTGTCGAAAACGGCCTGGGTGGCCTTGTGCACGGCTTCGGAGGCCATGTGCAGCATCTTTAAGATGTTGACCCGCAGGGTCGTCAGCTCTTGTTGCAGCGCGGTTTCCACGAGATTCTCCTTGCGGTTTGGGCCTTTCGTTTACGTGACGGTGTCCCGGTCGCGCATGCCGATGAGATAGAGGATGCTGTCCAGTCCCAGGGTGGAGATGGCCTGCTTCGCCCCCTGCTTGACCACGGGCTTGGCGTGGAAGGCGATGCCCAGGCCGGCCAGGTTGAGCATGGGCAGGTCGTTGGCCCCGTCGCCCACGGCGATGACCTGTTGCAGGCTTAACCCTTCGCGGGCCGCGATGTCTTTTAAAATTTCCGCCTTCTTGGCGGCGTCCACGATATCGCCTACCACGTTTCCGGTGAGACGGCCGTTTTCGATCTCAAGTTCGTTGGCGAAAAGGAAATCGATGCCCAGGCGGTCCTGCAGGCGGCGGCCGAAATAGGTGAAGCCGCCGGAGATGATGGCGATCTTGTAGCCGAAGCGCTTGAGGTTGTTGATAAGCCGTTCGGCCCCCTCGGTCATGGGGATGCGCTCGGCCACGGCCGAAAGGGTGTCGGCGGGCAGGCCGCGCAAAAGCGCCAGCCGTTTGCGCAGGCTTTGCTTGAAATCGATCTCCCCGCGCATGGCCGACTCGGTGATGGCAACCACCTCGCGGCCCACCCCGGCCTCCTTGGCCAGTTCGTCGATGACCTCGGCGGCGATCAGGGTGGAGTCCATGTCGAAGGCCACCAGGCGGCGGTTGCGGCGGAAGGCCCCGTCCTCCTGGAAGGCGATATCCACGCCGAGTTCGGCGGCGATGGCCAGGAACTGGCCTTTGATGCGGGCCGGGTCGGCCAGGGCGCCGCGTACGGAAAACTCCACGCAGGCCTGGCGCAGGGGGGCTTCGTCGTTTAAGGAGGCGCGGCCCGAAAGCCGGGTGATGACGTCGATGTTCAAGTCGTTTTCAGCGATGACCCGGCTTATGCTCGCCACCTGTTCGGCGGTGATGGTCCGGGCCAGAAGGGTCACGATATGCCGGTCCTTGCCCTGGGCGTCGACCCATTTGTCGTACCGCTGCGGAGGGATGGGCGTGAACGTCAGGTTGACGCCGAGTTCGTGGGCGGTGAAAAGAAGGTCTTTGATGATGGGCGCGGATTCGGATTCCCGGGGAATGCGGATGAGGATGCCAAGCGACAGGGTGTCGTGGATGACGGCCTGTCCGATATCCAGGATGTCCACCCGGGTCTGGGCCAGTTGGCCGGTGAGGGTGGCGGTGAGTCCGGGCTTGTCGTCGCCGGTGATGCGGATCAGGATGATCTGCTGCATGGGTCGGGGTTATACAGACCCCGCGCCGGGCGCGCAAGCCGGTTGGCGGCCGTGCCGCCGCGCGTACGCAAAACGGGGGGATCATGAGTGAGTTGTGGCTTATCCGGCACGGACAAAGCATCTCCAACGCCGGACTGCCCACCGGGCATCCCAGCCGGTCGGCCTTGACCGACCTTGGCCATCAACAGGCCGTATACGTGGCCAAGGCCCTGAAAGCGGCCCCGGATCGCCTGATCGTCTCGCCCTACTTTCGGGCCATGGACACGGCCAAGCCCCTCCGGGACCGTTTTCCGGACATGCCTGTCACCGTCGCGGCCGTCCAGGAGTTCACGTACCTGGACCTGGAAAGCTACCAGGGCGCCACCCGGGAGATGCGCCGTCCCCAGATCCAGGACTACTGGGCGCGGTGCGACCCGCTCCACCGCCAGGGCGAGGGGGCCGAGACCTTTGCCGAACTGGTGCTGCGGGTGGAGGATTTTTTTTGCCGGTATGTGGAGGGGCCGGACGTGCCGCCGGGACTGACCGTGGTTTGCACCCACGGCCAATTCATCCGGGCGGCGTATTTGCGGTTTTTCGGCGGGATCGGGGGGGAGTTCGCCGCCGACCCCCGGGCCATGGCCCGGTTCCGGGGGTTCCGTGAGGCCTTCGCGGTGCCAAACGGCGCCATTGCCCGGCTGTCTGTGGGGCCGCAGCCGCGCCTGGGGGCTTTCGACGTCTCCCATCTGCCGCCGCGGATGGTGACGTATTGAGCCGCGCCGCGCCTGAAATACGAAGTCGTTCATATTTGTCGGATGACGCCCCAAGACGTGTTGAATTGCGCGAGCCAGTGGCGTAGGAGGGTTTCGTGGGTCTTTGCACATGGCGCGTCCGGTGCGTTTGGGGGCAATACGACATTTGACGGTCACGGAGGCCATCATCCATGAGAGCGGCGTATCTTCCCGGGCTTGCCCTGGCTTTCGTCCTGGCCGCCAGCGCCCTGGGCGCGGATCGGGCCAGGGCCGAGGGCAATCGGGACGGGGCCTACTGGAACCGGCTGGACAATGCGGAAAAGACCGATCTGGTCATCGGCGTCCTGGAGGGGCTCAATTTAAGCGAGAGCATCCTGCACATCATCCTGCAAAACGAATACACCATGTGCAGCGACATCCTGACCAGCATCGCCCGCCAGACCGACGTCTTTTTCGAAGGCCTCACCGTGGGGCGCATCGTCGAGGGCTTAAACGCCCTGTACGTCGATGGAAAAAATCGCTCCATCCCCATTTCCTGGGGGGTGTGGGTGGTGGCCCGCCAGGACAAAAACGACCGCACCGTGGGCAAGTTCATCCAGGAGTTGCGCACCCTGTACCGGTGAGAAATCCGGTTTTTCAGCGGTATTCGGCTTGCTTTTTTTCATGCCCCGTTTCAGTATGCGCCCGGCCGACGCCGGGGAGACCGCTTCACTGGGGTAACCGACTGGAAGTGTTGATAAAATATGGAAAATTTTATCGCCGCATACTCCTCCAGACGGCTGGAGGCGGTCAAAAAAGCCCTTGCGGCCAACAACTTTGACGTGCATGTGGCGGCAGACGCTGCTGCGGCGGCGGAATTGGTCCTGACGCGGCTTGTCCCCGAGACCGGGGCCAAAAGCTTTTCCTTCGGCGGATCGGGCACGGTGGCCGCCCTGGGCTTGGTGGCGGCGCTTTTGGACAATCCCGAATACACCGTCCTCAATACCACGGACAAGGGCCTGGCCCCGGCGGACATGTACGAACTGCGGCGAAAGGCCCTTTTGGTGGACTGTTTTCTGACCGGCTCCAACGCCGTCACCGAGACCGGGCAACTGGTCAATCTGGACATGATCGGCAACCGGGTGGGAGCCATGCATTTTGGCCCCAGGCACGTCATCGTTTTGGTCGGCCGCAACAAGATCGTCCCCGGGATCACGGAGGGCATGCGCCGGATCAAGCAGTTCGCCGCACCGGCCAACGCCATGCGCCTGGACAAAAAGACGCCTTGCGCCAAGACCTCGTTTTGCCAGGACTGTAAAAGCCCGGAGCGCATTTGCAACGTGTGGACCATCACCGAGAAATCCTTTCCGGCAGGACGGGTGAAGGTCGTCCTGATCGATCAGGATTTAGGCATTTAACACCCCCGTGCGGGGGAGCAGAACGTCCGGGCCACGGTTCGCAGACGGCCGACAAGGGGGGACACATGGACTGGAAGCTGATTCCACGCGATGCGGAATATTTTGCAGGAGACGCCGATGAAGAATACTTTATCTGTTCCCGGGGACTGGTCATTGAGGGCCGTTTCCTGGAAGGCGGCGATCCGAATCTGGAGAAGGCCATCTGGCCCACGGTGCAGGGAAACCGGGCCTACATCCGCATCCGGCGCAAGGGGCTGGACAAAAAATTTCAGTTGACACGCATCCTGGCCGATCTGTTCCCCGAGGTCTGCCTGACCGAGGTGGTCATCGAGACCCGCAAGGGGCCGTGGTCCCTGTCGGGCGAAACGGGCAAGCGGGCGCGGGCCGAGGCCGCAGGCGGCAAAGAGAAATCCAAGGCCCGGCCTGTCAAGGCCGCAGGCAAGGCCGACGGGGCGGGACGCGGGGAGAAGGTGGCCAAGGCCGCCACGCCGGAACAGGCGGAGCACGGCGAAAGGGCGGAACCGCAGGACGAGGATTTGCCCGGTCTCGACCCCCTATTCGACATCCAGGAAGATGACGACGACGACCTTATCGCCGAGAGCCGTGAACTGCGCGCCTGCAAGGTGTGCAACCTGAAAAAGCGGGTCCAGGAATTCAGCCCCCGCGACGACATGTGCATGGATTGTTACATGGGACGCGACGAGCTGCTCAAGGAGATCATGGCCAAGAAACGGCGCAAGGCCAAGGTGTTCCAGCCGCGCATCGTTGAAGAGGGCGACGAGCCGGGCATGGCCGACGGCGTGGATGGCCTGGAGCGCATCGAATACGGGATTTCCGTCTCCGAATAGGCCGTTCTTTTTTTCCGGGGCCGCCGCCCTGTCGTGTCTCAGGCGGCCCCGGGACTTTTTGGTGCGAGTATTGCATACGCTCGTGGCATCCCTTGGACCAGGAAAAGGAGACGGCCATGGCGCAATCCGCCGAAAACGTGCAGCCCACGGGCATCGCCGGGGAGATGTTCGCCCTGTCTTTGGACGAAGCCTGCCTGTATTATAAAAATTACCTCAATAATTTTCAGGTCGATCTCCCCCTGGCCGTCAATTTCATCAGCCGTGTTTCGGGGGAGCCTGGGGCCTCACGGTCGCCGGTCGTCCGTCCGATTCTGGAGCAGGCCGTCAAATCGGCGGTGAACCTGGCCCCGCTGGATCCCGATGTCTTGCAGATCGGCCTCAATTCCGGCCTGGCCCCCGGCGCCGAGGTGGTCCTCAAGATCATCCAGGCCACCCATGTGGAACACGAGACGTTCAAGGAGATGCGCAAGGCCCCGTTCAAGCAGTTCCACGCCGATCTCCGCCGGGCCTGCATCGCCGTTTTGGGCAAGCATCCCATGGCCGTCCGCTTCGCGGACATGCTGCTGAGCCTTGATCTCTTTGCCGGGACGCCGCCCTGCGAGCCTCTGTCCCGGTTCAACTGCCCCAAGGCCCTGCGCCTGATATGGGACAAGCGCCTTTTCGACCACTTCGCCACCCTCGGCCACGATGAGGCCGCCTGGCCGTTGTGGGAGAGGCTCAAATCCCAGATCAACGAACCCATCGCCCTGGCCCGGGCCGCCGAGATGCACCGCCGGGCCGGGCAGACGGAGGCGGCCGTGGCCTTGTACGAGCGGGCCTTCGACCTGGACCCCTGGCAGCGTCCCTATGCCCTGCGCGCCAAGGCCCTGCGCCACCCCTTCGTCCTCGACGCCGGACTTTTGACCGCAAAAAACGTCTGCGTCTATCTTTACAGCTACAACAAGGCCACCATCCTGGGCGAGACCCTGGAAAGCCTGGCGGCCACCGATATCGGCCCGGCCCGCATCAAGGTCTTGCTCAACGGCTGCACCGACGACAGCGCCGCCGTGGTGGCCAAGGCCAGGGGGCTTTTCCCGAACAACGACTTCGAGATCATCGAACTGCCGGTGAACATCGGCGCGCCCGCCGCCCGCAACTGGCTCCTGAGCCAGCCGACCACCCGGGAGTGCGACTATGTGGCCTTTCTCGACGACGACATCTACCTGCAACCGGATTGGTTGAGCCATATGCTCACCGTGGCCGAGAGCGACCCCAAAATCGGCAACGTGGGGTGCAAGGTGGTCTTCCCGGGGACGTATCAACTGTTGCAATACCTGTATCGACACGTCTCCTTTTGCACGGAGGAGGCCATCCGGGCCAGCATCCCCGTGCCCTACATGCAGTATGACATCGGACTGTACGACGTGATCCGGGAAACCCGGGTGGTCATGGGCTGCCAGCATCTTCTTCGGGTGGCCTCCCTGGCCGACGCCCCCTGGTTCGACATTCGCTACAGCCCATCCCAGATCGACGACACGGACCATGATCTGCAACTGTGCCTGGCCGGTTGGAAGGTGATGTACTGCGGTACGGTGACCTGCGTGCATCGACAGAACTCCGGAACCTCCCTGCGCAGCAAGTTGGATATCCCCGCCCAGGGCAGCATCATGGGCAACGATGTGAAATTCCACTATAAGTGGCTGGAGCGGATGGACGAAATGCGCCGCCTGGATTCCCTCAGCTTGAACACCTAAGTCCCTCCCGCGTCAGGCGTTCGGTCGGCCCCGGCCGCTTTGCCCCTGTTTGCGCCGCCACCTGCCGGTGCGGCCGGACGGGGGTTTTTTGTTTGGCGGCAGGCGGGGATTCCGGTACGATCATCCACGACCGTGTTCATGATGGTCGCCCGGCCATGTGCGATGCGTTCGGACATGTCCCGGCCAAACGGGGGGAGGCCCGTGCGGCAGGGGGGGCCGGGGAGGCGACAGGTGCGGGGGGCAACGATGGCGAGTCGGGAGGAGGGGACGACCGGACGATTGTCCGGTCGGACTGGCGTATTTGCGCGATTTCGATGGGAAGCGGACATGACGTTGCCCATTGTGGCCACGCTGGGGATCGTGCTTGGCTGGTATCTGGTGCTCAATTACGAGGCTGCGCTTCGTGCGGGCACATCCGTGGCGTTTTGCAAAACGCAGCTTGAACTCGCCCGCAGTCTGGGCAGAAGCGCCGAGAACTTCATACGGGCCAGGCACGGCGAGTTGCCGCCGCCGGTCATCGAATCCGAGATACGTGAGCGTATCCTGGCCCCCGTGAGCCTTTTGGGCGGCGGGGCCTGGATGTTTTCCCCGGGACAGGCCGACTGCGGCCGTGATCCCGGTCTCCCCTGGTGTGGGGCGGCGCTTGACGCGCCCGCCGGGGAGAACGGGCACGATCAGCCGTCGGGCATGGAGCGGCTGGTGGCCGAGGCTTCGTCCGGGCGCGAGGGGGCGGGACGTTTCGTCGCCAAGGCCGGGAACCGGCAGGAGATCATCGCCTGGGCCCCGGTGCGGGCGCCGGACATGAACTTCGTGGTGGGGGTGACCTCCTCGTTTACGGACGTCCTGGCCGTCACCGGGGTGGTGCGCCAGTCGCGCAACGCCCTGTTCATGATGGGACTGATGACCCTGGGGGGGCTTGGGCTGGTCATTTTGTCCACCGGCAACATCGTGCGCAGGCGTCGGGCCGAGATCGAACTGGAGCAGGCCAACGCGGAGCTTGAGGCCCGCGTGGCCAGCCGTACCGAGGAGCTGGCGGCCAAGACCAAGGCCCTCATGGAATCGCGGCTGCGGGAACGCTTAAGCGAAAAAGAGGCGGAAATCGCCTTTCAAGCCGGGCTGGTGGAATCGGCTGGAACCTATCTGCACACCACCGGCAACGCCCTGACCTCCCTGGAAGGGCTTTTTCTCAAGATGCGCCGCACCCTGGAGGCGGCGGCCCGCACCGGGGAGGCCTTCGCCGCCGCCCGGCAGGCGGCGGAAACCGCCCTGGAGCGCACTCACGGCCCGGTGGTGGAGGACATCGCCGCGTTGGAGGCGGCCCTTCTGGGGCGCGCGGTGCCCCGGCTTTTGGAGATTTTGGCCGAAATGGGCGAGGTCAAGGCCCGGATGATCGCCGAGCTTGAGGGACGGCGGACCCTGTTCGACGCCCGCAAAAGCCGGGGACGCCTGACCCAGGCCGTGGACATGGGTCGGGCGCTGGCGGAAGCCGTCGAACAGGCCCGGCCGGAATGCGCGGCCCGGGGGCTGTCCGTGTCCATCCGGGACGCTTCCGGGGTTGTGGCCCAGGCGGACAGGCGCAAGGTCAGCCACGGGCTTTTGCGGTGTCTGGCCATGGTCCGCGATGCGGCAAAGGAAGGGCGCGCCGGGGAGATCGCCTGCCAAGCCGAACGCGGCGGCGACGGCCGGGTGCGGGTGGTCATGCGGGCCCGGGGGGCGGCTTTCGTGGGGGCCGATCCTGTCCGGGACGATCCAGAACTTTTGGCCTTCATCAACTATTTAAACGAAAATCACGGCGTTTTCGGCATTGTGCGCGACAGCGAAGGGTTTTGCACGGAAGTGGAGCTCGGAGACTTGCCCGTCCCGGATTGAGCGGGGGCGTGTCGTGGCGTCTTGACACTCCCTGTCGTTTGTCTCCATATCCGGCATGGAGTCGTTTTGGGGAACATGGTTCCGCTACGGCGAAGGACGAATTCAAGGATATGGTCAAAGTCAGATTTTCCGATCTGTCCCCGGGCATGGAACTGGCCGAGGACGCCATGACCCCGAGCGGGCGGTTTCTCATGCCCCGGGGCACGCGGCTTGAGCGATCCCATCTGACCACCCTGGCCGGATGGGGGATCGCCGAACTGGACGTGGTCGGCGCGTCTTCCCCTCCGGCGGGGGAAACGGGCGCCGCCGCAACAGGGCAGCCGCCTGCGGCCGAGCGGCCGAAACCCGCCGATTTTCTCGAACAGGCCATGGAGGCGGTCAAGGGCCGGTTCGTGTTCGTGGATCTGCGCGAGGAGGTCGCGGCCACGGTCTTCCGCTTAAGCGTGGCCAGGACCGCCAAACGGCTGGCCCGGGCCGCCCTGGAAGAGGCCGACAAGCCCGCCCCGGCGCCAAAGCCCCAGTCCCCGTCCGGGGCGCGGCCCGCGCCCGTGGCGGCGGCCGGGCCCATCCCCTCTCCCGAGGACTTGCTGCGCGAGGATCCGCAACTGGTGTCGCTGCCCGAGGTGTTCACGCGCATCAACGAGGTGTTGCGCAACCCGCGCAGCAGCGTGGATGAAGCGGCGCGCATCATCGGCACGGACGCCAGCCTTTCGGCCACGCTGCTCAAGCTGGTCAACAGCGCCTTTTACAGCCGGGCCTCCCGGGCCGTGGAAAGACGGTTCCCGGCCAAGGTGGACAGCCTGACCCGGGCGGTGATGATCGTGGGCGGCAAGCAGCTGGCCACCCTGGCCCTGGGGGTTTCCGTGCTGCCCATTTTCCGGGACATCCCCCCGGAATACATCAACATGAAGGCCTTTTGGAAACACAGCATCGGCTGTGGAATGATCGCCCGGGCCCTGGCCGAACACTCCGGGGTATGCGGCGGGGAAAGTTCGTTTGTGGCCGGGCTGTTGCACGATATCGGGCGGCTGGTTCTATACAAGCATCTGCCCGGGCCGTCGGGCCTGGCCCTGCGCCGCTCCCGGGAGGAATTTTGCACCCTGACCATGCTCGAAAAGGAGCTTTTCTCCTTCGATCACGGCTATCTGGGCGGCCTTTTGCTGCGCAAATGGCAGTATCCGGCGGCCCTGGAAAAGATGGTGCGCTACCACCACGACCTGACGGAACCGCTTTTTATCGAGGAACCGGCGGTGATTCATGTGGCGGATTTTCTGTGCAACGCGCTGGAGATCGGAACCAGCGGCGAATGGCGCGTTCCAGCCCTTTTGCCCGAGGCTGCGGAGGCCCTGTCCCTGTCTTCGGCCGATCTCAAGGGGCTGGTCGGCGGCGTTGAGGAGAGCATCGAAGAGGTCTTTACCAGCTTTTTCCCCGGCGACGAAGCAGCCTGAAGATCGGCCGGGAGGGGAGAAGCGTTCCCGCGCAAGTGCTGCACAAACGCCAACCAAGGCGGATAGATGGCCGAAAAAATCCTGGTGATCGAGGACGACGCGGCGTTTCGCGAGATGCTCGTCGAGGCCCTGACCTCCAAAGGCTTTGAACCCCAGAGCGTTGGCTCGGTGGAGGAGGGCCTGCGCAGGCTGGGGGAGACGCCGTTCGAATTGGTCTTGACCGACGTCATGCTCCCGGGGAAAAGCGGCATCGAGGCCATAAGCCTCATCCGGGACATGGCGCCGACCACCGACGTCATCGTCATGACCGGCTATTCCACCCGGGAAAAGGCCCTGGAGGCCGTGCGGCGCGGAGCCTACGACTTTTTTTCCAAGCCGTTCAGCCTGACGGAGCTTGAGATCGTCATCCGCCGGGCCCTGGAACGCCGGGGACTGCGGGCGGAGCTGGCCTCCCTGCGCACCAGCCTGCGCGAGGCCCGGGGCGGCCCGACAATCGTGGGCCAAAGCGAAGGGATGCGTCGGGTGGTGGAGCTGATCCACCGGGTGGCGGGACTGGACACCACGGTCCTGGTCACGGGCGAATCGGGAACGGGCAAGGAGGTGGTCTCCGACGCCGTCCATGCCCTGTCCAAGCGGGCGACGGGACCGTTTATCAAGGTCAACTGCGCGGCCATCCCGGAAAACCTGCTGGAAAGCGAGCTTTTCGGGCACGAAAAGGGGGCCTTCACCGGGGCCCTGGCCCTGAAAAAGGGTAAGTTCGAGCTGGCCCAGGGCGGCACCCTGATGCTTGACGAACTGGGGGACATGCCCCTTTTTCTGCAACCCAAGCTCTTGCGGGCCGTGGAGCAGCGGCAGATCGAGCGGGTGGGCGGGGCCAGGCCCATCGACATCGACATCCGCATCATCGCCGCCACCAACCAGGATCTCCCCCAACTGGTGGAGGAAAAGAAGTTTCGCGCCGACCTCTATTACCGCTTAAGCGTGGCCGTCATCCGTATTCCCCCCCTGCGTGAGCGCAAGGAGGATCTGCCCCTTCTGGTCGAGTTTTTTTTGTCCCGCATCAACGTCAAGCTGGGCATGAACCTGCGGGGGATCACCCGGGAGGCCATGGGTCTTTTGTACGCCCACGACTGGCCGGGCAACGTCCGGCAGTTGGCCAACGTGCTGGAGCGGGCGGCCATCATGAGTACGGGCGAGGTGCTGGAGGCCGACCACTTTCGCGACGCCTTCCAGGTCCGGGCCCATGCGGCAGGCCAGGAAAAAGGCCATTCCCCCGGGGCGGCGGCGGACGGCGGGGAGCATGTGGCCTCCCTGCGCCAGACCCTGGAGGACGTGGAACGCAGCATGATCGAGACCGCCCTGGCCAAAAAGGACGGGGTGCAGAAGGAGGCGGCGGCGCTTCTGGGGATCAGCCCCAAGAACCTATGGAACAAGATCCAAAAACACGGCATCGATCCGGCCCGGTTTTCCGGCCAGGTGGCCTGACCCGGCGCCTGCCCGTTTCACTTTTTTAAACACATTCTCGTTCATCCCGTAAAACACTCCACGTTTCTTATCCCGGCGGACCCGGGGCGCGGGCGCGGACCATGCCGTCCGGATGGTCCGGGTCGGCCTGTGGCGCGCCCTGACGGGAGGTTTTGGCGTGAAGCGGGTCTTGGGCACGCCTTTTGCTTCGTCTCAGTCGCCGAGGCAGGCCAGCCGTGTGGCGGGCCGTGGCCCGGAGGTGGCGGGCTTTTCCGGCGAACCGGAAGACCAAAAGGGTGTGAGGCATGAAATCCAAGGCCGCACTTCATCTCGTGCTGGCGATTCTCCTGGCCACCGTGGCCGGAGGGCTCACCCTGCGCTGGCTGTCCGGGCAGAAGCCCGCGCTGCGGCAGGCCGACATGGCCCCGGTGGAGGTCGCGCCCCCCGTGAAGACCCAGAATCTGGTGGTCGCCGCCAAGGGGCTGGAGCGGGGCCTGCGCCTGTCGCCGGACATGCTCAAAACCGTGCCCTACGATCCGGACCTCGTGCCTCCCCAGTCGTTCGCCAACCCCGACGAGCTGGCGGGCCGCACGCTCTCCCGCAGGCTGTCGCCGGGCGACCCGATCACCGAGGACAAGCTGTTCCCCAAGGGCGCGGCCACGGCCGGGCTGGAGCAGCTCGTGGAGCCGGGCAGGCGTGCGGTCACGGTCAGAGGCTCCAAGGAGCTGGGGGCCGGGGGCTCATCGTCCCGGGCAGCCGGGTGGACGTGATCATGACCATGCAGCGGGAGGAAAGCCCCGACCCGGATGCCCCGGAGATCAAGGAAAGCAAGCTCATTTTGACGGATATCCCGGTTCTGGCCACTGGCACGGAGATGGAGCCCAAGATCGGCAAGGACGGCCGGGAGGAACTCTCCGCCACGGACTATTTCACCCTCCAGGTCACTCCGGCCGAGGCCGAAAAACTGACCTTCGCCGCCAATAACCATGTGCTGTCCTTTGCCCTGCGTTCTCCGGCCGACCGCGACGCCGTGGCCACCTCCGGCGCGGACCTGACCGCCGTCCTGGAACGCCGCGACGCCCCCGGCGCTGACCCGGCATTGGTCGAAGACCCGCCCGTGGAGGTCATCCGGGGACTGTCCAAACGGCATCGCCAGCCCAAGGAAGACACGGTGGAGAGAAAGGTGGCCCCGGGCAGCCGTGAGGCGGCCGGGACATTGCCCGTCGTCCTGTTTCCCACACCGGATGGCGGGGACGGCAAACCGGCGCAAGACAGTGATATCGGCCCCCAGCCGGTCATTCCGTAAACCCAGGAGCACGGACCATGACATCCGCCACGCCACGCACCATCTCCCGGCTCCGGGCCATGACGGTCTGGGCATTGGCCTGGCTCGTGGTCTTTTCCGGCCCGGCCGGGGCCGGGATCATCAGCGCCGCCCCCGCCTCGGTGCGCCCCGCCCAGCGCCTGGAACTGGCCATGGGCAAATCCATCATCTACACCAGCACCCGGGGCGACATCGGCCGGGTGTCCGTGGCCAAGCCCGAGATCGCCAATTTCGTCCTGCTCTCCGGCAAACAGATTTATATCACCGGCGAGGCCCCGGGCATGACCTCGCTGACCGTCTGGGACCGCGCCGACAAGGTCATGGACATCTACGACCTGGATGTGGCCCCGGATGTGACGCGCCTTAAGCGCATGCTCCACGACGTCCTGCCCGACGAGCCGGGGCTTGCGGTCATGGCCTCCCAGGATTCCATCACCCTGGCCGGGTCGGCCAGAAACTCCGAGAACCTCAAGAAGGCCCTGGCCCTGGCCGAGGTCCACGCCCCGGGCAAGGTGGTCAACCTGGTCACCGTGGGCGGGGTGCATCAGGTCATGCTGGAGGTGCGGGTGGCTGAAATGTCCAAGGACATCGCCAACCGCATGGGCATCAACATCAACGCCATCTCCCAGGGCAATTTCGCCTATTCCCTGCTGGGAAGCCTGAGCTCCATCGACGGCACCATGATGGACATCATCAATGCGCAAAACGACTATTTTTATCTGCAAGACGACGATGGCAACGCGGTCTTCCCACCCGTCTCAGCCAAGAGTTCGACCTTCCAGCCCCGTGAGGTGCAGCAAACGGCCACCGTCAGCAGCAACGCCACGGGCGTGGTGCGCTACAACACCAACTACGGCCAGCCCAACAACGTCACCTGGACCGGCGTGGTGGACATCCTCAAGAAAAACGGCCTGGCCAAGATCCTGGCCGAGCCCACCCTGGTGTGCCTGGACGGACAAAAGGCCTATTTCAACGCGGGCGGCCAGATTCCCTACGCCATCTCCAGCGCCTTCAACCAGGGCATCGAATGGAAGGACTACGGCGTGAAGCTGGAGTTCGCCCCCACGGTCCTGGCTGATGAGCGGATAAATCTCGTCTTGCAGCAGGAGGTGTCGGAGATAGACGACAGCATCAGCACCTCCGCCGGGCCGGCCCTTCTGTCCCGCAAGGCCTCCACCACCATCGAGCTTGGCGACGGGCAAAGTTTCGCCATCGCCGGGATGCTCAAGCAGATTTCGGGCGAAAGCCTGGAGAAATTCCCGGCCCTGGGGGACATCCCCATCCTGGGCAGCCTGTTTAAGAGCACCCAGTACACCAACAAGGAAACCGAGTTGGTGATCATCATCACCGCGCACCTGGCCAAGCCCCTGGACAAGTCGGCCATCCGCCTGCCCACGGACAACTACACCCCGCCGGACGACATGGAATTTTTCCTCAACATCGCCCCGAACCCGGTCACGGAAAAAAAGTCCGGTCCCGCCAGGACCGCCGAGGCCAACGGCCTTGACGGACAGTTCGGCGCGGCCCTGCCGCCCGTGGCCCAGGCCCGGGAACTGGCCCAGTGACAGGCCGCGCAGGCCAAGGAGCCCCCATGACCCACGGCACATCCCTCTCCCTCGCCTCGGCCCTTGCGGCCCTTCTGGTCTGCGGGATCGGCGGCTGCAACGATGTGACGCGCAACAGCGACATGCATTTCGGGGAGTCCTTCCATACGGTCTTCGCCAATCAGAAGCTCAACCCCGACGCCGGGGCTGTGGGCACGCCGGTCAGCGGCTACGATGGCCAGAAGGCCGCCAACACCATGGGCCAGTACCAGAACAAGCCGGCCCCCGTTAAGGCCGGGGCCAAGGCCGGGGGGGGGGAGGCATGACCGATGCCGTGCTTTTTACCCCCAAAGACAGCGGAACGTCCGGGAATTAAGCCCGTCTTCCAGGCCGGGGAGCGGTTTTCATCCCCCCGGAAACGGCGTATGTTGTTTTCCACGTGACCTGGTTGAGCGCCGCACCCCGCCGCCTGTCGGCGGTTCCCGCCCGGGACGGGGCCAGCCCTGTCCGGCGTCGCGCCTGCGGCGCAGCGCCGCCAACGAACCAACGCGGATTGCCGCCCCGGCAAAGGGCCATGGCCTGTCGGCGCGACGGTTCCTTTAGGCTCACATGCAGGAAAAGATCGCCGTTGTTTTGGATGTCGCCGACCACGGCGTGCGCGCCGCCTTTGAGCGGTGTCTGGCGGAGTTTGCCGATTTCGAGGTGCTCGGTGCCGCGACGAGCCTGGTCGAATTGGTGGTGCGGGAGGCCGCCTCCGAGGATATCGGGCCGGAGCTCGACGACCTGCGTCCCTTTCTCGACGCCGCGCACGGGGTGGAGGTCTTTTTGGTGGCCCCGCGCCTGTCCACGGACACCCTCATGCAGGCCATGCGGGCCGGGGTGCGCGAATTTTTCCAGGCCGATTCCCCCGAGGACGAAATCCGCATGGCCCTGTGGCGCTTCAAGGAGCGCCGCGACAAGCGTCTGGCCGAACGCCAGGGCCAGAACGGCGCTGCCGCCAGGCAGGGGCGGATCATCAACGTCTTCGGGGCCAAGGGCGGGGTGGGCACCACCACCCTGGCCGTCAACCTGGCCGCCTCCTTTTTATCCGGAAAAAGCGGGGCCATGGTCTCGCTCATGGACATGAACCTGCCCTTTGGCGAGGTGCAGCTTTTCCTGGATCTGCATCCGCGCTACCACTGGGGCGAGATCATCGGCAACATTGCCCGCCTGGACGCCACCTACCTCATGAGCATCGTCTCCCGGCACGCCTCGGGGCTCTACCTCCTGCCGCCCCCCAGCCGCCTGGAGGACTTGCAGATGGCCACCCCGGAGAACATTTCCGCGCTTTTGACCTGCATGCGGTCGCTTTTTGACACCGTGGTCATCGACCTGGGCATGTACCTGGACGAGATCACCCTCAAGGTCATGGACATCTCCGACGACATCGTCCTGGTGTGCGTCCAGAACCTGCCCTGCCTGGCCAACGTGCGCCGGTTCATGGAGAACGTGCGGGGCGTGGAGGGGGAGCTGGTGCAAAAACTCAAGGTGGTGGTCAACAGGCACCTGCCCGAGAGCGACCTGTCCGTGGAGGACATGGAAAAGGCCCTGGGCATCAAGGTCTTCCGCAGGATACAAAACGACTACAAGACCACGCTGGCGGCCATAAACCAGGGCAAAACCCTGGCCGAGATCGCCCCCAAGGCCGAGGTCACCCGGTCCATCGGGGATCTGGCCCGGGCCCTGGTTCCCCCGGGCGAGGCCAAGAAAGGACGCGGACTGTTCGGCCTCCCGTTTTTGTCCGCAGGCAAACGCCAAGGATAACGCCCCATGGACAATTCTCCCCGCCGCGCCATCCGGGGCATGCCCCCCCGCTTCGAGACGCCCGCCGTGACCAAGGATGCGGGCATGGCCGGGGACGAATACTACGAGGTCAAAACACGCATCCATGATCGGCTGATCGACCTGATCGACCTCTCCCTGCTCGATTCCCTCGATCCCGAGGCCCTGGCGGCCGAGATCGGGCGGCTGGTGGAGAAGCTCTTGCGCGAGGAGTTCGGGCAGACCCCGCTTAACCAGGGGGAGCGGGAGCGCCTGATCGGCGAGGTCAAGGACGAGATGCTGGGCCTTGGGCCGCTGGAGCCCTTCCTCAAGGACGATTCCGTCAACGACATCCTGGTCAACTCCTATCGCCAGATCTACGTGGAGCGCAAAGGCAAGCTGGTGCTCACGGGGTCGCGCTTCAAGGACAACTCGCACCTAAAAAAGATCATCGACCGCATCGTCTCCCGGGTGGGCCGCCGGGTGGACGAGTCCGCCCCCATGGTGGACGCGCGCCTTCCCGACGGCTCCCGGGTCAACGCCATCATCCCCCCCCTGGCCATCGACGGCCCGGCCCTGTCCATCCGCAAATTTTCCAAGGACAAGCTCACGGCCCAGGATCTCATCGGTTTCAAGGCCATCACCCCGGACATCGCCGAGGTCTTGCGGGGCATCGTCCTGGCCAGGCTCAACATCCTGATCTCCGGCGGCACGGGTACCGGAAAAACCACCATGCTCAACTGCCTCTCGGGTTTTATTCCCCACGACGAACGCATCGTCACCGTGGAGGACGCCGCCGAGCTGCAACTCAAGCAGGACCATGTGGTGCGCCTGGAGTCGCGGCCGCCCAACATTGAGGGCCGGGGCGAGGTCACCCAGCGCGACCTGGTCAAAAACTGCCTGCGCATGCGCCCGGATCGCATCATCGTGGGCGAGGTGCGCGGGGCCGAGGCCCTGGACATGCTCCAGGCCATGAACACCGGCCATGACGGCTCCCTGGCCACCATCCACGCCAACAGCCCCCGCGACGCGCTTATGCGCCTGGAAACCCTGGTGGCCATGGCCGGTCTGGCCATCTCGCCGCTGTCGCTGAAGCGCTACATCGCCTCGGCTGTGGACGTGATCGTGCAGATCGCCCGGTTTTCCGACGGCTCGCGCAAGCTGACGAGCTTTCAGGAGATCACCGGCATGGAGGGCGAGGTCATCACCATGCAGGAGATCTTCGCCTTCGAGCAGCGCGGGCTGACCCCGGACGCCCGGGTCAAGGGCGCATTTTTGTCCCGGGGCATCCGCCCGAAGTTCGCCTCCAAGTTCGAGGCCAAGGGGATCAAGCTCCCAGAGACCATCTTCGACCCCAGGAACGTGGTGGAGGTCTAGGGCCGCTGCACAACGCAGGATGACGGCGCCTGTCCCGGGCGGGCGGTTGCGCCCCCCCTCACCCCCAACCGCACGCCGCCGCGCCGGGAGGCCCAGCCCACATGCCGACCCTTCTATCCGTTCTGGTCCTTGCGGCCTTCGCCTACCTGGCCGTGGCCACGGTTCTGGTCTGGCACGCCCGGGGCCGAGCCGAAAAAGACCGCCTGTCGCGCCGGTTGTCCGAACTGACCGGGCGCGAGCCTGACGCGGCCCCCCTGGACATCGTCAAAAAACATCAGTTGAGCGCCGTGCCCTGGCTGGACACGGCCCTGTCCCGGCAACGCTGGACTTCGGCCGTGGACCGCATGTTGGCCCAGGCCGACATCCGTGCCCCGCTTGGGGTGTTCGTGCTGTCCTCCCTGGTTTTGGCCGTGTTCGGAGCGGTCTTTGTCCAGACGGCCACCCGGAATACGATCCTGGCCGGTCTCGCGTCCGCCGCCCTGGCGGCCCTGCCCTTTTGGTGGATACGCCTCAAGCGCAAGCGGCGCATGGCCCACTTCGAAAAACAGCTCCCCGAGGCCCTGGACCTGGTGGCCCGGGCGCTCAAGGCCGGGCATACCTTCAACAGCGGCATGGCCATGGTGGGGCAGGAGTTCGGCGATCCCATCCGCATGGAGTTCGGCAAGACCCTGGAGGAGATCAATTTCGGGGTGACCCTCATGGAGGCCCTGGACAACATCATGGACCGGGTGGACTGCCCGGACCTCAATTTCTTCGTGGTGTCGCTGAAGATCCAGAGTGAGACCGGCGGCAATCTGGCCGAGATCGTGGAGAACATTTCGTCGCTTATCCGGGAGCGGTTCAAGCTGCGCGGGCGCATCCGCATCCTGTCCGCCGAGGGCCGTTTTGCGGCGCTGGTGCTGTCGCTGATGCCCTTTGGCGTGGCCGGCGCCATTTACGCCAGCAACCCCAGCTACATCATGCTGTTGGTCGACGACCCCCTGGGCCGGATGATTTTGTGGACCTGCGGCGGCATGATGCTTTTCGGCATTCTCGTGATGCGCAAGATGATCCGCATCGCGGTCTGAACGACCGCGCAAAAAAAGCGAGGCCATTTTCGTGGACGCAACGCTCCTGGCCGCCCTGGCCGTGGCCATGCTGGCCCATCTGACGGTGTTCGCCCTGGTTCTCGGCGTCTTCGCCCACCTGGAGGAGTTGCGCCGCCGCCGGGAGATCATGGGCCGCACCCTGGGACTCACCCCCAATGACGCGACCCGGCGACGTCCCGGCGCCCTGGGCTGGCTGGCAGGCTTTTTCTTGTCTGCGGCCGAGTCCTTCGGGCGCAAGGTCCAGCCCTCCAAGGCCGAGGACATCTCCGCCACCAAGGCCACCCTCCTGCACGCCGGGTTTCGCGGCCAAAACGCCGTGGAGATCTATTGGGGCATAAAAATCGGCATGGCCCTGCTCGGGATCGGCCTGGCGGCGGCCCTGGTTTTGGTGGTCATGCCCACCATGCGTCCGGAATACAAGTTCGTCGTCGGCGCGGGCGTTGTGGCGGTTTTTTTCTACACCCCGGGCCTGATTCTCAACCATCTGGTGACCAAACGGCAGCGGGCCATCCAGAACGGACTGCCCGACGCCCTGGACCTCCTGGTGGTGTGCGTGGAGGCGGGCATGGGCCTGGACGGGGCCATCCAGCGGGTGGGGATGGAACTGGCCCACAAGGAGCCGGTCTTAAGCTCCGAACTGAGGCTTCTGACCCTGGAGCTTCGGGCCGGAAAATCCCGTCGCGAGGCCCTCAAAAACCTGGCCACCCGGGTGGGTCTGGAGGATGTGGGCAGTCTGGTGGCGCTGCTCATCCAGGCCGACATGTTCGGCACGAGCATCGCCCAGACCCTGCGGGTCTACGCCGACGCCATGCGCACCAAGCGGTTCCAGCGGGCCGAGGAGATCGCGGCCAAGCTGCCGGTCAAACTGCTCATGCCCTTGGTCTTTTTCATCTTCCCCACGCTTTTGCTGATCATTCTCGGCCCGGCCGCCATCCGGCTCATGGCCATGTTTTCCCACACCCATAAATAGGCCCCAAAACGGTTCGCAGGCGTTCTCCGAGGGGGAAGGCCCTTGTCAAAGGCCCGTCGCCAAAACGATTTACAACCGCAACGTTCTTGGGTAGGCCTTGATGTACTGTCACGGTTGGCAAAACGATGCCATGCCACGATGATTCGCTTTGGCGTCATGAACGCGCCGCAGACGGCGCACAGGCGGGATGATTCCCTCAGGGAAACATACCGTCTTCGGGAGGAGGCACCCATGTCGCTTGGCAAGAAATTTCTCAAAAGCAAGCCCATATGCAAGGTCACTTTTACAGTGGACAAGGAACTGGCCAAGGACGCCGTGACCGTGTCCCTGGTGGGTGAGTTCAACGGTTGGGAGACCGGGGCCACGCTTTTGAAAAAGCAGAAAAATGGGAATTTCTCCGTCACCTTGGACCTGGAAACGGGTCGGGAATATCAGTTTCGCTACCTCATCGACGACACCACCTGGATAAGCGATCCGGCAGCGGACAAATATGCCTTCAGCCCCTTCGGCGATTGCGACAACTCCGTGGTCGCGCTCTAGCGCCGTAGTTGGTGCAGGCCGGGGGCGCGGGGGGGCGTAGGGCGGCTGCCCCGGGCCGTGTCCGGAGGATTTTCCGCCGCGGCGGCCCAGGCGGACATCGGCGTACGCCGGGTGCGCGTCTCGGAAGGCCGCCGCCGCGATCATGGCCGCCTGCGGACGTTTCGCGCGGCATCCGATTCCTTTGCATTTCAGGACCGTGGCCCCGCAGGCTTGCCCGGGGACAGGGCTTGGGCTAGTGTGCCGCAAAACGCGCCCCGGCGCGAAGGAGCGGCACGGCGCATGGAACTTTTGCAGGCCATCCAAACCCGGCGAAGCATCCGGCACTTCACCCCCGAACCGGTCCCCGTCGCGGACATCCTGACCGTCCTGGACGCCGGACGATGCGCGCCCAGCGGCCAGAACAAGCAGCCCTGGCGGTTTCTGGCCGTGCGCGGAGACGATTCCCGTCGGGAGATCCTGGCCGGGCACACGGCCTATTCCCGTATCCTGCGCGAGGCGGCCTTTGTCGTGGCCGTGTTTCTGGACCGCCAGGCCGCCTACCACCCGGTCAAGGACCATCAGGGGATCGGGGCCTGCCTGCAGAACATGCTCCTGGCCGCCCATGCCCTGGGGCTTGGGGCGGTGTGGATCGGAGAGATCATCAATCACGAGCCGGACGTCACCCGGGCCCTTGGCCTCGACGCCGAGCGGTACGCGCTTATGGCCGTGGTGGCCGCCGGACATCCGGCCAAACCCGGGAGCAGCACCCGCAGGCCCCTGGAGGAGTTGCTTTTGGAACCGTTGCACGGAGACGAGGCATGAAGGTCGAGACGTTTCCCCTGGGCCCCTTGCAGACCAACAGTTACCTGGCCTGCGCGGGCGGATTGGCCGCCGCCTTCGACGTGGGCGGCGATCCGGCCCCCATGCTGGATTATCTGCGGAAAAACAGCCTGACTCTGACCCACATCCTGGCCACCCACCTGCACTGCGACCATCTCTACGGCGTGGCCGCGCTGGCCGGGGCCACGGGCGCGCCGGTGTGGGCCAGCCCGGCGGACAGGTTCCTCATGGACACGGAGCTTGGCGGCGGAGGGCTTATGGGGCTGCCCCTGGTTGCGCCGTTTACGTTTACGGACGCCTCGCCGGGCGAGGCCGTATTGGCCGGACGGACCTGCCGCATCCTGACCACTCCGGGCCACAGCCCGGGCGGGCTGTCGTTTTATTTCCCCGACGACGGCGTGGTCTTCGTGGGCGATCTGTTGTTTTCCAGGTCCGTGGGCCGCACGGATTTCCCGGGCGGCGATTCCGACGTGCTCCTGGCCTCGGTGAAGGAGCGCATCTTCACCCTGCCCGGGGACACGGCGGTCTATCCCGGCCACGGCCCGGCCACCACGGTGGCCGAGGAACGGCGGCACAATCCTTTTTTTTCGGAGTTCGCATGAACGCGCCGCGTCCTGATGCTGTCGGAGGGCAGTCCGCTTCCCCGGCGGCCCCGGTGGTGGTCCTGTGTTGCAGTCCCCGGGCCGGGGGCAACTCGGATCTGGCCGGGCAGGCCGTGGCCCGGGGGGTTCTGGCCGCCGGGGGGGAGAGCCGCACGTATTATTTGCGCGAGCACTGCGTGTTGCCGTGCGTGGGCTGCGGGGCCTGCGCCGCAAGCCCGGGCCATCGTTGCGTGCTCGGCGACAAGGACGACGCCGAGACCCTGTTTGCGGCCATGCGCTACGCCTCGGCCATCGTCCTGGCCTCGCCCATCTATTTCTACCATGTCCCGGCGGGCCTCAAGGCCCTCATCGACCGGGGGCAGCGCTTTCATGCCGCCGTGCCTCCGGCTGCGGGCGCGGAGGGCGGCGATGCGGCGGACAGGCCCGAGGTGCACGTCATCCTGGTGTCCGGGCGCAAGAAGGGGGCGAAGCTTTTTGACGGGGCGCTTTTGAGCCTGAAGTATTTTTTCGAGCCCATGGGCCTGGCCCTGGCCGAGCCCACGCTGCTTCGCGGCTACGACGCGGCCGGGGATCTGTCCGCTGACACGACGGTGGGGGCCCGGCTGGCCTGGCGGGGCGGGGAGTTGTGGCGGGAGCTTGCGGCGCGAAAGATGGCCGGTTGATCCGGAGGGGGCATGGCCTTTGTGCGACGCCTGCTTGCCGCCGTGTCCTGGCGCGACCTGCTTTCCAGGCGGTGCCGGGTGTGCGGCGATCCGGTCCCGCCAGGGCCGGATGGCAGGGCGTCGGCCACGGCGGACTGGCCCCCGCGCGGCCTGTGCCCGGCCTGCGCCAAGAGCCTTTCCCCCAGGCGGGGCGGGTTTTGTCCCCGGTGCGGGGCCATGGAGGCGGACCCGGCGGACGACCCCGACCTGTGCGCCGCCTGTCTGCTCGAACCCAGGCCCTTTTCGGCCCTGGCCTTCCACGCCCCCTACGGCGGGCTTTTACGAGACATGATCCTCGCCTTCAAGTTCGGGGAACGCCCGCAGTACGGGGCCGTGTTGCGCGATCTTTTCCTTTTGGCCTTTGAGCGGGCCGCCGCCCGGGGCGTCCGGGAGGGTGGCACGGCGCCCGCCACGCCACATGCGCCAGTCGCGCCAATTGCGCCAATTGCACCGGACGTGGTGATCCCCGTCCCCCTGTATCCCCGGCGGCTGGCCTGGCGGGGATTCAATCAAAGCCTGGAACTGGCCCGGCCCCTGGCCCGGAAGTACGGCTGGCCCGTCGATGCCCAGGCGCTGTCGCGCATCCGCGACACCCGCCCCCAAAGCACCCTGTCCGGCCGGTTGCGGCGGGAAAACATCCGGGGGGCCTTTGCCGCCGACCCCGCCCGCGTCCGGGGCAAAACCGCGCTTTTGACCGACGACGTCATGACCACCGGGGCCACGGTGGAGGCCGCCGCCCGGGCCCTGCTGGCGGCCGGGGCCAGCCGGGTGGACGTGCTGGTGCTGGCCAGATGACCCCGGCCGCCCTTGGGCGGCTGGACAATTTTATGAATGAGGTTAACCTGTATCGACAGGGATCGTGCGCCATACTCCCCTGTCCATTCCAGGAGTTGCCGTTTCACTTCGCATACGTACCGGTAGGATAAGGTGTCGCCATGCCCCAGACAGCACTCGGAACCCGCTTCGCATCCCCCGCACGCAGCCCCGAAAACGAACTCGACCGCCAATACGCCATCATCACCAACCAGCAGATTCCGCAATTGCTTGATGCCGTCCCCATCATCGTCATGGTGCTCAACGGCAACCGCCAGGTGGTCTTCGGCAACAGGATGTTCCTGCAGGCCGTGGGCGCGCGCGATGTGCGGGAGATGCTCGGCAAACGTCCCGGCGAGGCCTTTGGCTGCATCCATTCCGATCTGACGCCCGGGGGCTGCGGCACCACGGAGTTTTGCGTGGAGTGCGGCGCGGTGCGCTCCGTACTCAAGGGACTGCGCGGCGAGTGGAACGTCATGGAGTGCAACATCAACCGCGAGGCCGCCCTGGGCGGCGGGGCGGAGTCGCTGGACCTTCGGGTGTGTTCCGCGCCGTATACGGTCAAGGGGGAGACGTTTGTGGTCTTTTCCATCACCGACGTAAGCCACGAGAAGCGCCGCCGCATCCTGGAACGTATCTTTTTCCACGACATCTTAAACACCCTGGGGGGCATCAAGGGCATCCTGGAATTCGTCAAGGAGGAGGCCCCGGAGCACCTGCGGGAGGATGCCGAACTCATCCACGGGGCCATGATCTCCCTGTCCGAGGAGATCGTCAGCCAGAAACAGCTTCTGGCCGCCGAAAGCAACGAACTAGACGTCAATGTCATCGATCTCTCCGCCATGGACATTCTGGAGGTGTTGCAGCGCACCTTCCGCAATACGGACGAGGCGAAAAACCGGCGGCTGGTGATCGATGCCGGGGCGCAGCAGGCGGAGTTTCGCAGCGACTATGCGCTGTTGAAGCGGGTTTTGGGAAACATGATCAAAAACGCCCTGGAAGGGACGCCGTCCGGGGGGGCCGTGACCATAAGCGCCACGGTTCTCGGGGGCTGGATCACCTTTTCGGTCCACAATCCGGGGTTTATCCCGCGCAAGGTCCAGTTGCACCTGTTTAACCGGTCCTTCTCCACCAAGGGCGCGGGCCGGGGCCTGGGCACCTATTCCATGAAGCTTCTGGCCGAACGCTACCTGGACGGCGAGGTGGGGTTTTCCACCTCCGAGGAGGAAGGGACCACGTTTTTCGTGCGCCTGCCGCTTAAGGGGCCGGAGTGATGTCCGGGCCGTCTCGCGGCGACGCGCAAAAAAGCGGGAGAGGGCATGGCCCCCTCCCGCTTTTCCTTTTCTCGCCGCAGGGTGACGGTTCGCGCCTTCCCCGGCGGGGCTATTCCACACCCATCAGAAGGAGCAGGGCTCCGGTGGGCGCGGGCACGGCGGCGCCGGGCGCGGCCGTTTCGATGCGGTTGTTGTGCGTGTCGGCCACGTAGAGCGCGCCCGACGGGCTCACGGTCAGCCCCATGGGATAGGAAAACTGTCCGTCCGCCCATCCCTCCGCCGTTCCAGTCGATCCCCCGCCGTAGACCGTCCAGTTCCCCGAGGTGTCCCGGACCTGGACGCGGTTGTTGTAGGCGTCGGCCACATAGATCTTCCCGGCGGCGTCCGCGGCCACGGCCAGGGGCTGTATGAACTGGCCGGGATTTGTCCCCTCCGATCCGATAGCCGTCCAGACGCCGGAGGTGTCGCGGATCTGGATGCGGTTGTTGCCGGTGTCGGCCACGTAGATCCTCCCGGCGGCGTCCACGAAGATGCCGGTGGGCCCGGTGAATTCTCCGGTCCCCTGGCCGGACGAGCCCATGGCCGTCCAGACGCCCGAGGTGTCGCGGACCTGGAGGCGGTTGTTGATCGTGTCGGCCACGTAGACGTTCCCGGCGGTGTCCGTGGCCACGCCGCAGGGCATCATGAACTCTCCGACCCCGGAGCCCAGCGTTCCGTCGCTGGTCCAGTTGCCTGCGGGGTCCCGGGTCTGGATGCGGCAGTTGGAGGAGTCGGCGACGTGGATCGTGCCGTCGGCGCGGCAGGCCACGCCTTGCGGTCCTATGAACTGCCCGGGGTCCGTGCCGTAGGATCCGATGGCCGTCCAGACGCCGGAGGCGCTGCGGACCTGGATGCGGGCGTTGCCCATTTCGGCCACGCAGAGCCTTCCCGCGCTGTCCGCGGACAGGCCAACCGGGGTGTCGAAGAAGCCGGGCAGCGAACTGCTCCCGCCCCAGAACACGGGCCACACGCCCACGGTGTCCTTCGTTCCGGCCTGGACGCTGAGCGAGGCGACCACGTAGATGCCCCCCGCGCCGTCCAGGGCGATGCCCGTGGGAGAATTGAAAAAGGATGTGTCGGATGTGTCCGCGCCGCCGTAGACCGTCCATGTCCCCCCGGCGTCGCGTATCTGGACCCGGTTGTTGTAGGAGTCGGCCACGTAGAGGGCCCCGGCGGCGTCCGCCGCCACGCCGGCCGGCCAGATGAACTGCCCGGCGCCTGTGCCGTAGGAACCGTAGGACGTCCAGTTCCCCCCGGTGTCGCGGACCTGGATGCGGTTGTTGCTGGTGTCGGCCACGTAGAGGGCCCCCGAGGCGTCCAGGGCCAGGCCCACGGGACTCTCGAACGCGCCCAGGCCGCTCCCCGGGCCACCGATGGTCGTCCACGACCCTCCGGTGTCGCGGACCTGGAGGCGGTTGTTATTGGTGTCGGCCACGTAGAGGTTGCCCGTAGCGTCCAGCACAAGGCCCAGGGGCCTGTCGAACTGCCCGGCGGCCGTGCCCGTGGAGCCGATCCGGGACCATGCTCCGGCGCTGTCCCGCACTAAGATGACGTCGTTGTCGCCGTCCGGGACGTAGATCGTTCCGGAGGCGGACACGGCGATGGCGCGGGAGTCGGTAAAGCCGCCGACGGAGGCGTCGGGACCGCTCAGCGTGGTCCATGTCCCGGAAGCGTCGCGCTTCTCGATTTCGTTGTAGGTGGCGTTGACGATGTAGAACGCGCCGTCGGCGGAGCGGGTGATGCCTGTCGTTTTTCCTGCCCCGAAGGTGTAGTTCGGGGCGTCGGCCGGGGCCAGACGGGTGAAGGTCAGATCGGATGCCGCCATGGCCGCCGATGCGCACAGGATGAAGGCCATGATGAATTGTGAAAAAAGAAGATGGCGAATCCTTGCATGTTGCATGACATACTCCTTGCCGAAAAAATGAATACGCACCGGTCATTTTTGCCGAGCATCATGCGCTACGGAAAGGAGAATTCCTTTCCTGGCACGCTGCAAAGGGAACACGACGCCTGGGCAGCTTCGGAAAAAAAACAGACGCCTGCGGCCGTGACCCTGGACGGATCGGCATGCGCCGCTCAGGCCGGTGGCATGCGCCGCGCCGCCTTGCCCTGGAGACGTCGGATGTCCATGGCCGTGTGCGGGATATCTCGATGGTCAGGAGTAGTGTGGTTAAAAATAACTACACGCATGCCTTGTCCAGAGAAAAGAATGCTGCGCTGTCAGAAACAGATGTAGTTAAAAATAACTACATGAGAAATTGCAACCTATAGCGACCATACATGACGTCCGGCCAGGAACATCTCTGGTCGAATTTCTATCCTTGATTCAAAAGTATTGTCAATATACGTTGTGTTGTTTTGGAGATGAGTCGATCATGAGGTCTCGCTCGGCGCAGGTATCGTCGAGGTGGTTGGCGAGCTGCTTTCCAATCGCCGGGCTATCCGAAGGCCCGCAGTATCCCGACCAGGGCCGCCAGAATGACCGGAATCTCCTCCCCCTCGTCCTGGGCCAGGGCCCGGGCCAGCCGTTCAAGGGCGTGTTCCAGAAGGAAACAGTGAAACATGGTCCACAAGGTT
Source organism: Desulfolutivibrio sulfodismutans DSM 3696 (assembly GCF_013376455.1). Classification (GTDB taxonomy): domain Bacteria; phylum Desulfobacterota; class Desulfovibrionia; order Desulfovibrionales; family Desulfovibrionaceae; genus Desulfolutivibrio; species Desulfolutivibrio sulfodismutans. The sequence continues at coordinate 3,965,299 of NZ_CP045504.1, forward strand.
TCGTCGGAGGTCGGGACGAACGCCGCGCCCGCCGCCTCCTTCCGGTAGCCCGACCACAAGGCCGAAGCCGCTGTGAAGGCCAGGGACTCCACCCACGGGCCCAGGGCGGCGGCGTCGCTCTGACGTTCGCGGCACAGCCTCGCCGCGCCGACATGGGCCGCGAAAAACATGGACAGGCACATCCCGGCCACGTCGCGCAGCGGCGACCGCTTGATGCGCCGTTCGCTGACAGGCTTGTCCGTGTCGCCCTCGAAATCCCCGAACACGAAGTCCTTGCCGGTGTACAGCACCCGGGAAAGCGTCAGATCCCCGTGCAGCCGGGTTTTCACGGTGACGAACTTGCCTGCCGCAAAGCGGGAGAACACCCCGAGCATGGCCTTTTCCGAGGCCATGACCTCCCGGGCCAAAGCCGCATCCTCGTCGCCGAGCCCGGCCAGACGGCCTCGCAGGGCGGCCAGGGTGCGCCTGGCCAGGTTGCGCATGGATTGGTAAGCCGAGCGCTGGTAGAGCAGGGAAAAGGGCTCCGGCGCGAAACGTGCGTCCGTGGCGTCGGCGGCCAGGGCCAGATGCATCTGGGCGATGCGTTTCCCCAGGAGGTCGAGCATCTCCAGGTGAAAGTGCCCCAGGCGTCGGGCCAGAATCCGGGCCGCCTCGCGCGGCGGGGCCGCGTGCAGCGTGATGGGAGCAGGCGGGTTCCCCGCCGCCTCCGGGCCGGAGGCCAGGACGTTCTCCAGGGCCCGGGCCATGCCCTCGGCCACCAGGTCGAAGGCCGGGGTTGCGCCAAAGGCATGGGAGGTCAGAAGGGCCAGGACCGTGGCCTCCTCCTTGTGCGGGCGATGGCGCAGGACCGCATACGGAACCGGCGCATGGTCGCGGCAGGCGCTTTTGGCCAGAAATTCCAGAAGCTCCACCTCGTGATGCGGCCCCGGCTCCACCCGGGCGTACGTTTTGAGCGCCCAGGCGTTGTCCGCCGCCACGACCATGTTGCCGCGGGCGTCGCGGGAAAAACGGGACGGCGCGCCAACGGCCACAGCCGGACGGGCCCGGGACAGGGGCGTAACCGACAGTTCCTCCTGCCCGGCCAGGGCCTTCCGTCCCCGGACCATAGCCGTACAAAAGGCTGTCCGGGCCGCGCTTACGGCAAAGCCGTTGACTAAAAGGGCCTGCTCCCCGGCCAGACGGCCCCGGGCGGCCACGGCCCCGGGATATTCCCCGGCCAGCCGCGTTCCGGCCTCGCCCCGGCTCAGGGTCAGAAGCAGGGGCAGGGTCACCGGCGACCCCTGCCTGGCGTACACGGCGGCCAGCACCAGCCAGACCGGGTCGTCGCCCCCGGGCAGGACATGGACGGCGGCCGTCTCCACCCGCAACAGGCCGGACAGTTCGGGGAAAAGCCGGGGCAGATAGACGGGGAGCACCCGTTCCGCCAGGGTGCGGTGGAAACGCCGTCCCACCTCGCCGCTGTCGATTTCGGGAAGCTCCACCTCGGGGGGCGTCCAGCGGCTGCGGCCGCGCCGTCCGCGCCGCATGCCGTCCGCGTCCGGCGTCCGGGGCGGCGTCAGGCGGAACCAGAAATAGCTGTGGAAGCCCATGGGCAGCACATAGGGCGTGTCGCGGATGACCGGGAAGCGGGTGTTGCCGAAGACCTCCACGGGTTCGTCCCCGGCGTAGGCCGACAGGTCCATCTCCGCCACCTGGGCGTAGCGCGACAGGTTGACCACCACCAGGATGACCTCGTCGTCCAGACGGCGCACGAAGGACAAGACCTTGGGGTTGCCCGGCAAAACGAACTCCATGCTCCCCCGGCCCAGGCAGCGCAGGCGCTTGCGCATGGCGATGACCCGGCGCATCCACCACAGAAACGAGGTCAGGTTGTGTTCCTGGTTCTCCACATTGACGGCCTGGTAGTGGTATTCCGGATCGATGACCACGGGCAGGTACAGGCTGTGGGGATTGGCCCGGGAGAACCCGGCGTTTTTGTCCGGGCTCCACTGCATGGGCGTGCGCACCCCGTCCCGGTCGCCCAGGTGGAAGTTGTCGCCCATGCCGATCTCGTCGCCGTAATAGATGATGGGCGTGCCGGGGAAGGAAAACAGGATGAAGTTGATCAGCTCCAGCCGCCGCCGGTTGTTTAGCATAAGCGGGGCCAGCCTGCGCCGGATGCCCAGGTTGATGCGGGCCCGGGCGTCCTTGGCGTAGACCCGGTACATGTAGTCGCGCTCCTCGTCGCTGACCATCTCCAGGGTCAGTTCGTCGTGGTTGCGCAAAAACATGGCCCACTGGGAGGTCTCGGGGATGGCCGGGGTCTGCTCGAAAATGTCGATCAGGGGGAAGCGGTCCTCCATCATCAGCGACATGAAGATGCGCGGCATGATGGGGAAGTGGAAGGCCATGTTGCATTCGTCGCCGCGCCCGGCCCCGAAATAGGCCGCCGCGTCCTCGGGCCATTGGTTGGCCTCGGCCAAAAGCATGCGGCCCGGGTAATTTTCGTCCACATGGGCCCGCAGTTCGCGCAAAAAGGCGTGGGTCTCGGGCAGGTTCTCGCAGTTGGTCCCGTCGCGCTCGAAAAGATACGGCACGGCGTCCAGGCGCAATCCGTCCACGCCCATGGACAGCCAGAAGTCGAGGATCCGCAGCATCTCCTTTTTGACCCGGGGATTGTCGAAATTGAGATCCGGCTGGTGGGAATAAAACCGGTGCCAATAGTAGGCCTTGGCCTCGTGGTCGAAGGTCCAGTTGGATTGTTCGAAGTCCTTGAAGATGATCCGGGCGTCGGGGTAGCGATCGGGGGTGTCGGAAAAGACGTAGAAATCGCGCGCCGCCGAACCGGGTTTGGCCCTGCGGGCGGCCTGGAACCAGGGGTGCTGATCCGAGGTGTGGTTTAAGACCAGTTCCGTGATGACCTTCATGCCCCGGGCGTGGGCCGCGCGCAAAAAGGCCCGGAACTCCGCAAGCGTCCCGTAGTCGGGATGGATGTCCCGGTAGTCGGCGATGTCGTAGCCGTCGTCGCGCCGGGGCGAGGGATAAAACGGCAGAAGCCATATGGCCGTGATCCCCAGCCGCTCCAGGTGGTCCAGGCGGCTGGTCAGGCCTGCGAAATCTCCGATGCCGTCGCCGTTTGCGTCCATGAAGGCCTTGATGTGCACTTCGTAGATGACCGCATCCTTGTACCACTGCGCGTCTGTCTCGCTTCCCGGTGTGCTTTGCGTCGTCATGGCCCGTCCTCGTCTCGCATGTTGCGGCGCTGGCCTTTTCCTGGCTTGCCGAGTGTCATCCTTCCCTCGTTTTCCCCCAGGCGTCAAGGCGGCGGGGCTTTGCGCGGAAGGCTGCCCGCCGGGTGAAAAACCCGCTTGATTGTTTGCCCGGCATCTGGTTTGTCTTTCTTCCCATGATCGTCAAACTGACCCTGGATAACTTCCTGGCCCACGGCGCAAGCGTCTTCGAATTCGCCCCGGGCCTAAACGTCCTCACCGGTCCCAACAACACCGGAAAATCCGCCGTGGTCGAGGCCCTGCGCTGCCTGGCCGAAAACCCCATCCCCAAGCACGTCATCCGCCATGGGGCCAAGGAGGCCCGGGTGACCGTGGAGCTTTCCGACGGAACCCGCGTAGCCTGGGTCAGAAAGCCGAAATACGCCGTCTACGAGCTTACCCCGCCCGGGGCCTCCGAGCCCCAGACCTACGCCAAGTTCAACCGCACCCCGCCCGAGGACGTCCTGGCCGCCCTGCGACTGAACCTCGTCCCCGTGGAAGGATCGGACGACATCGACGTGCATCTGGGCAACCAGCGCGAACCCGTGTTTCTGCTCGGCAAGCCCGGGTCGGTCATGGCCTCGTTTTTCGCCGCGTCCTCGGAAAGCGCCCACCTGATCGCCATGCAGAACCTGCTCACGGACAAGGTGCGCAAGGCCAAAAACGAGAAGCGCCGCCTGGAGGCCGCCGCCGACGCCGCCCGCCGCGACCTGGACCGCCTGTCCCGCCTGCCGGACCTGGAATGCGCCCTGGAGGTCGGACGCGACACGGAAGACCGGCTTGCCGTCCTGGCCCGGGACATCCCGGCCCTTCAAACCGTCCTTTCGCGCCGCGAAAGTCTCAAACGCCGTCTGGCCGCCCTGGCCGCCAGGACGGCCGCCCTGCAAACGCTTGCGCCAGCCCCGCAGCCCTTTGCCGTGGCCCCGTTGGCCCGCGTCGTCGAGAGGCAGACGGCGTTTCTCCGGTCGCGGGAACAGGCCGCCTCCCGCATCACGGCCCTGGCCGCCCTGGCCGCGCCGCCGACCCTGGCCGCCACCGCCGCCATGGACCGTCTGGCCGCCGACATGGCCCACGTCCGGGCCGCCCACCGCCGCATGTCCCGAAAATCCGCCGCCCTGGCCGTCCTGGCCCCGGCCCCCGAGGTCTTTCCCGTGGCCGCCCTGGCCGATCACCTGGCCGCACGCCGGGCCCTGGCCGCCAAAATGACGCGTCTGGAAAAGTCGCTTGCCCGGCGCGAACACCTTTCGCCGCCCCCGGAGGCCCAAAGCGCCGCGCCCCTGGCCGCCCTGGTGCGGGACATGCGCGCCCTGCGCCAGCGCCGGGATGCCGCCGCCGACGTCCTGGCCGGACGCGACGCGCGTCTGGCCAGCCTGCATACGGATATCGAGGCCCGCCTGGGGCAGGTGGGCGTGTGCCCCTTGTGCGGCGGCGATCTGCGTCCCGAAACCTTTCTCGACGCCCCCCGGCGCGCCACTTAGGCCCCAAGGATCGCTCATGGAACTGCCGCGCCGCACCACCTGCGGGGTGCTCGTCATCCCCGACCCCCATGTGGCCGCCACCCCTCCCGGGCACCGCCTGGAGGGCTATACCGATCAGGTCATGGACAAGCTGGCCTATTGCCTGGACTACGCCGCCGCCCATGACCTCATCCCCCTTTTCCTCGGCGATCTCTTCCACTGGCCGCGCGAGAATCCCAACACCCTGCTGGTGCGCCTGATCGACCTTTTCCGGCCGCATGCGCCCTATACCCTGGTGGGCAACCACGACAAATACCAGGCCCGGTTCACCTCCGACACCTCCCTGGCCGTGCTCGCCGCCGCAGGCGTGGTGCGGCTTTTGGACGAACCCGGTCCCTTTTTGCGCATCGACACGCCCACCGGGCAGGCCATCCTGGGCGCGTCCCCCGACGCCACCCCCATCCCCCTGTCCTTCGACCATGCCGACGGCCTGGAAACCGCGTGGTTCACCCACCACAACATCAGTTTTCCCGAATTCAAGGACCGCTTCCAGCACATCCGCGAGATCCCCGGGGTCACCTGGCTGATAAACGGCCACATCCACCGGCCCCAGCCCTCGGTCACGTCCGGTTGCACCACCTGGGTCAACCCCGGCAACATCACCCGGCTTTCCTTCACCCCCCGCTCCCGCGACCGCATCCCGGCCGCCGCCATCTGGCGGCCCGGCTGCACCGAACTGGAAAAAGTCCCCCTGCCGTGCCTGCCCTTCAACGAGGTCTTTCCCGACGCCGATTTTCCGCCGGAAGAAAACAACATCCCCCAGACCGAATCCCGGTTCCTCCTGGGGCTCGAACGCCTGGCCATGCGCCGCACCGCCGAGGGCGCGGGACTCAAAACCTTCCTCCAGGCCAACCTGAATCCCGAAAATCCCGAGACCAGCCTCATCTGGGAACTCTACCGCGAGGTCACCCATGCCGAAAACGCCGAATAGCCCCTTCGACGACCAGGGGTTGGAAAAGGAACTGGCCAGCCTCAAGGCCGACTACGTCAAATTACGTGATGAAAAGGTCCGGGCCGAGCAAGACCTGGCCAACCTCACCGCGCAACTCGCGGAACTGGAAACAAAGGCCCTGGCCGAGTACGGCACCGCCGACCCGGACGAACTGGCCCGGCTGCTCGAATCCAAACGGCAGGAAAATGCTGCCCTGGTCGCCGATTACCGCAACCATATCCAGGCCGTGCGCCAGGAACTTGACGCCATCGACAGGGATTTCGGAGAATAGGAGGCGGGGAGGGGGCGTCGCCCCCTCCCGAGGTCTTCTCACATCAGAGCATCGTAAAGGATGATTCATGCAACAGTTTCCCGGCTCGGGGTGTATCGTCGAATTCATGCACGGCAACGAGCCGCAGTTGGCCTGGGTACTGGAGGAGACGGGCGGTCGGCTGCGCCTGTACACGATCAACAAGCGTGAGATGAAGCTGCCTGCGGCCCGGGTGTTGCCGTGGGTGGGGCCGTGCGATGCGTCGGTACGCGAGCGTGGCGGAATGTTGGAGCGGCTCTCCGCCTGCGAGACAAGGCGGGCCAAGGCGGCCTCGGAAGTGGACGCCATGGAGATATGGGAGCTGGCCCAGGGCGAGGTAAGCGAGGAGACGGTGGGCTGGTTTGCCGGGCTTGTGTGGGAGTCGCCGGGCTTTGACCAGGTGGCGGGCCTGGGGCGGGCCCTTTTGGCCTGCAAGACGCATTTCAAATTTCATCCGCCGAAATTCGAGGTCTATCCGGCCGAGGTGGTGGAGCGGCGGCTCGTGGAGCAGGCGGCGGCGCTTGAACGGGAGCGGGTGGTCACGGCCGGGCAGGGGTTTTTCAAGGACTTGTGGACGGCCTGGGCCTCGGGAACGGGCCGGGACTCGGCCAGACTGGCGGCCCGGCTCGACCCCGAGGCGGCGGACAAGCTGCGCGAGCTTCTGCTTGGGCTGGTGGCCGATCCGGAGAATGCCGATCTGGCGGTGCTGTGGGGGACGCTGCGCAAGGGCCTGCCCGAGCATCCCTTTTTGCCCCTGGTTTTGGCCGAGCAGTGGGGAGTGGTGCCGCCGCACTATAATTATCTCCTGGATCAGGCCGGATATGAGGCCGGCGACGGCTGGTCCGGGCGTTTTGATGGCGAGATCGAGGCCATGCGCCAGGCCTGTGCGGACACGATCCGCGACCCCGAGCCCATCCCCTTCGTCAGTGTGGATTCGCCCACGACCCGGGACATCGACGACGCCTTTCATGTCGAGCCCCTGCCGGACGACGGATTTTTGCTGCGCCTGGCCTTGGCCGATCCGGCCTCGGGGTGGCGTTTCGACGGCCCCCTGGACCGGGCCGTGGCCCGCCGGGCCAGCAGCATCTATCTGCCCGAGGGCACAAGCCACATGATGCCCGAAGCCTTTGCCTCCGATCTGTATTCGCTTGTGGAGGCGTCGCCGCGTCCGGCCCTGATCATGGAATGGAACCTGGATGCGGCGGGCGCGCCCCGGGATTTTTCCATGCGTTCTTCCGTGGCGGCGGTTTCCAACCGGACCTACGCCGATGTGGAGGCGGAACTGGCCACGGGCGCGCCGGGCCAAAGCGTGGCCTTGGCTGCACGCCTGTCCGGTCTGTTGCGCGGTCGCCGGGTGGCCGCCGGGGCGGCCATCATCGAGCGCAGCGAACCCGATGTGGTCCTGGTCGGGCCGCCCGACGACCCGCAGGTGGAGCTTGCGCCTTCGGATGCCTATCCCAACGCCCAGCTTTTGGTCAGCGAACTCATGATTCTGGCCAATTCCTCGGCCGCCGCCTTTGCCGCCGTGCAGGGGTTTCCGCTTTTGTTCCGCACCCAGGACGCCGTGTTGCCCAAGGAGTTGGCCGGGGTCTGGAGTCGCCCCGAGGACATCCACCACGTGGTCAAGCACCTGCCGCCCACCAGCCTGGAACTCGCCCCCCGGCCCCACGCGGCCATCGGGGCCAAGGCCTACGCCACGGTGACCTCGCCGCTTCGCCGCTATGTGGATCTGGTCAACCTGGCCCAGTTGCGCCAGTTTCTGGCCGCCGGAAGGCCCAAATGGTCCCGGGCCGAACTGGAGCAACGCCTGCCGGACATCTGCGCCCAGACCGAGGCGGCCGGGCGCATCCAGCGTTTTCGGCCCCGCTATTGGAAGCTGTTGCACATCCGGCAGCAGTGTCGGGTCAGGACGTGGACCGGCGTCGTCGTGGAGGCCGCCGGGGCCTTCGTCACCCTGGCGCTTCCGGATTTCCAGATCTACGTGCGCGCCAACCGCGAACAACTTGGCGAAAAAATTCGTCCCGGACAGCCCTTCGCCTTGCGCCTGGGCAAGGTGGACCCGCTGACCAACGAACTGCGGGTGCTGGAAGCCACGGAGATGGAAGCGGAATAGCGGGGAGGGGGCGTCGCCCCCTCCCCGCGCCCCACCCCTGCCCGGGGGGAATGATTCCCCCCGGTCCCCCCCGACGGGGGCGCGGGGCGAAGCCGCTAAAAGTTTTGGGAGGGGAGGGCGCCCCTCCCTGGCCGCCGGAGGCCATCTGGGAGGATGAGAACTATGGACGCATTGAAGGAACTGCAGGATGAACGCCGGGGACTTGAGCGGCGGCTGGACCGGTTGTCGGGCGTGGCGGCGTCCCGGGCCCGGGAATTTTTGGAGGTCGGCGAGGCGCAACGCGGGGTGGAGGCGTTTTTGGAGCTGGCCCCGGGCGCGGCGTCACGGCTGGAGGTCTTGACGGGGGAGCTTTTCGGGGAGGTGATGGACGACATCGAGGTGAACCTGACGCACGCCGTGCGCGAGATACTGGCCCAGGATCGGGAGGTGAAGGCCCGGCGGGAGGTGAAGGGGAACCGGTTGTCGATCCATTTCGAGATGATCAACCAGGGCGGCCCCGAGGACATCCTGTCCGGGCAGGGGGGCTCGGTGTGCAACATCATGTCCGTGGGACTCCGGCTTCTGGCCTTGTCACAGCTTGACCCAGGGCGGCACCGGCCGTTTCTGGTCTTGGACGAGCAGGACTGCTGGCTGCGGCCGGACCTGATCCCCCGTTTCGCCAAGCTGATCCGCAAGATCGGCGACCGGCTGGGGTTTCAGGTGCTTTACATCAGCCACCACCCGGTGGACCATTTCATGGGCGAGGCGGCCAAGGTGTTTTTGTTGCGCCAAAGCCGCGAGACAGGGGTGGCGGTGGATGTGTTGTTGGATCGGACGGCGGATGCGGCCGGGCGAGAGGTATAGGAACGCGACATGGAGCTCCATGCAACTTTTTTCACAAGAAGATACAGGGGCGAGGAGTTCCTTGAAATCCGCATAAATGTATGTTGCAGGGGGTCATGAAGGTGTCGAATGCGGCGGGGGGGTATTTTTTTGCAAAAGAGCGGATGCCCTCTTGATTTTTTCCGGTCACTTTGTTGATATCGATACCGCTGGCATGACCCGAGTGGTCGGCCCGTGGCGTCCCGGGGGGGAGACGGCCTCGGATCGGGCCGGGCAGACCGCGCCGGGAACCATTGTCGTCGGCCGTGTGCCCTCGTAGTTTCGCTACGTACCGACATTCCACGAGATGTGAATCGGTCCATGGGCCGCACCGTTGGCAGGAGGCGGTCCAGGGATTTTTTTCCGAATGAACAGGAGGAGTGTATGTCCAAGCAAGCGATCATGGCCTGGGAGGACTTGGCGCTGGGAGCGGCTATTTTGAAGCCGGGCAACGCCAAGGAACTCAGGACCGGGGACTGGCGGAGCATGAAGCCCAAACTGGATGAGGAAAAGTGCATCAAGTGCGCGCTGTGCGCCATGTACTGTCCCGAGTTCTGCATCAGCGTAAATGCTGAGGGCTTTTATCATCCGGATTTCTATTTTTGCAAGGGATGCGGAGTCTGCGCCAATGAATGTCCCAAGGAAGCCATCACGATGGTCAAGGAGGGCGAGTAATGGGCAAGCGCGTCGGACTTGAAGTGTCCCTGGCCGTGGCCGAAGCGGTGAAACTTGCCAATGTGGATGTCGTATCCGCCTATCCGATCACTCCTCAGACGCATATAGTGGAAGAGCTTTCCATATACGTAGCCAACGGCGAACTGGACGCGGAGTTCATCCCCGTGGAGTCCGAGCATTCGGCCATGAGCGCGGCTCTGGGCGCGGCCACCGCCGGGGCCCGGGTGTATACCGCCACGGCCTCCCAGGGCCTGGCGCTCATGCATGAGATCCTGTTCATCGTCTCGGGCATGCGCATGCCCCTGGTGATGACCGTGGCCAACCGGGCCTTGTCCGCGCCCATCAGCATCTGGAACGACCACGGCGACATCATGGCCGAGCGCGACATCGGCTGGGTGCAGATCTTTGCGGAAAACGGCCAGGAGGCCCTGGACCTGACCTTGTGCGCCTTCAAGATCGCCGAGGACAAGCGGGTGCTTTTGCCGATGATCGTCAACATCGACGGCTTCACCCTAAGCCACGTCATCGAGCCGGTGATCATCCCGGACCATGCCGAGGTGGACGCCTTTTTGCCGCCGTATACGCCGGTGCTCAGGCTGGACACGGAAAATCCCGTGACCTTTGGGCCGGTGGGCGTGCCTGAAATGTATACCGAGGCCCGCAAGCAGCTGGAGCAGGCCATCATCGGGTCGAAACCCGTGGTGGAAGAGGTGCTGGACGGATTCGGCGCGGCCTTCGACCGCCACTACAAGCTGGTGGAGCAAAACGGCAAGCCCGGGGCCAAGACCCGGTTTGTGACCATGGGGTCTTTGGGCGAGACGTGCATGACGGCGGTGGACGAGCTTGTGGCCGAGGGCCAGGATGCGGGGCAGACGCGCATCCGGCTGTGGCGGCCGTTCCCGGAGGAGGAGTTCCTGGCGGCCTGCGCCGGGGCCGAAAGGCTGGTGGTCATCGACCGGGCCCTGTCGCCCGGCGCGGTGTGCGGGCCGGTGGCCTCGGAGCTCAAAAGCCTTTTCTACGGACGCCCGGACGCTCCCGAGATCGTCAACCTCGTCGCGGGCCTGGGCGGACGCGACGTGACCGTCCGGGAATTCAAGGAAATGTTCGCCATGGCCGTTTCCGGAAAGCTTTCCGGCAACTATACGATGTGGGGGGTGGAAAGCCATGCTTCGTGACGTCGACTTAAGCGGCTATGAGAAAATCACCGCCAAGAATATTCCCTGGGAGAAGTTCATCACCTCCGGGCACCGGGCCTGCCAGGGCTGCGCCGAGGTGTTGGCCATGGGCATGGTGATGAAGGCGGCCGGTCCCGAGACCATCGTGTGCAACGCCACGGGCTGCATGGAGATCATCACCTCGCCTTTTCCCCAGTCGGCCTGGTCGGTGCCCTGGCTGCATGTGGCCTTCGAGAACGTGGCGGCCGTGGCCTCGGGCGTGGAGTCGGCCAACCGGGCGCTTGAGCGCAAGGGGAAGCTGAAAAAGCGGCCCAAGGTCATTGCCTTTGCGGGCGACGGCGGCACGGCGGACATCGGGATGCAGGCCTTGTCCGGGGCGCTCGAGCGCGGACACGACTTCGTCTACGTGTGCCTGGACAACGAGGCCTACATGAATACCGGCATCCAGCGGTCGAGCTCCACGCCGTATGGGGCCATGACCACCACCTCGCCTCCGGGACGCAAAAGCATCGGCCAGCACACCTGGAAAAAGAACATGGCCATGATCGCCGCGGCCCATGAGATTCCGTATGTGGCCACGGCCAGCCCGGCCTACCATCTGGACCTGATGAACAAGGTGCGCAAGGCCCTGACCGTGGAAGGCCCGGCGTACCTGCACATCTTCGCCACCTGTCCCACGGGTTGGCGCAGCGACCCGGCCAAGAGCGTGGAACTGTGCCGCCTGGCGGTGCAGTCCAAGGTGTTTCCGCTCTATGAAGTGGTCGGCGGCCGCTACATCATCACCCAGAAGGTGAAAAAGCCCAAGCCGGTGACGGAGTATTTCAAGTTGCAACGGCGCTTCCGGCACCTGACGCCGGATTCGGTGGAATACATCCAAAAGCGCGTGGAAGAGGAATATGCCCGCCTGGAGGCCTTCGAAAAGGCCACCGCCCCCCTGGAAGAGGTGTCCGAGCCGTCCACGGAGTCCTAGGCGCGAGGCTGCGCGTGAGCGAACGACGAGACGAAAGGCGGGCCGCGAGGCCCGCCTTTTTTTTGAGCAATAGACGGGTTCGAGGTGTTGGTTGTTCATATATAGATAAATCCTATTTGACAAATAGATTTCATAAATATACCCAGGGTGGGCTTTGAAAGCATTGATACATCAGACCTGACGAGATGCGAAAGGCGATATCGGCATGTGGCATGGCGTCTGCTCTGTGCCTTTTTGTTCATGGGTGTTCCCAATTAGGTGATGAGTCCTGTTGTCCCTGGTGAGGCAACATCCAAATGGTTTGCATGCGTCCCCGTCAATATGTTTTCATGAGCATATAATTGGGCGTGTATGGTGGAATGAACATGCGAGATGGTGCCGCCGAGAAGGCGCTTCGAGGGATAGCAAGAAATCCAGGCGAAGCTGCGTGCTCTGAGGGCGTCAAGTTGTCGGTTCGGGGGATAAGCCATGTGTACGCATCCCCGTCAGGGACCGCCACGGTTTCCCTGCAATCCGTTGATCTCGATATCCGTGATCAGGAATTCGTCGCCATTGTAGGGCCGAGCGGATGCGGCAAGAGCACGCTCCTCAACATCATGTCGGGTTTGATAGGGCCCAATGCGGGGGACGTCTTCCTTGACGGATGTCGGCTTCTCGGCGTGACCCAGCGCATCGGGTACATGTCCCAGGCTGATACCCTGATGCCATGGAGGAACACTCTCGAGAATGTCGAACTGTCCTTGGAGATCCGTGGAATGCCCAAGGCAGAGCGCCGTGAGCGGGCCAGACATCTGATCCATAAAGCCGGTTTGAGCGGTTTTGAGAAGAGCTATCCCCATGAACTCTCGGGGGGCATGAAGAAACGGGTCGTGATCATCCGCATCCTGGCGGCGGATTCGGAAGTGTTATTCATGGATGAGCCGTTTGGCGCCCTCGATGTCTTTACCAAAGAGATGCTTCAGGACGAGATACTGAAGGTCTGGCAGGAAACGAAAAAAACCATTGTCTTTGTCACCCATGACCTTGCGGAGGCGATCACCCTTTCCGATCGCGTCGTGCTTCTGACGGCGAGGCCGTCTACGGTCAAAAACGAATACGATATCCCCATTCCCCGTCCCAGGTCGGCCCTTGAAACACGGTTTCAGCCCGAATTCGTCGCATTGCAGAAACTCATCTGGAATGATTTGCGGGAGGAGGTCGTAAAGACCAAGGGCGGCCAGGATGCTTAGTGCGACGGGCCCCCTCTCCGGGAAAATGGTGTTTCTCCTCCGGCTGCTGCTCATCCTCGCGGTCCTGGCCGTCTGGGAGATGCTCGCCAGATTCAAGATTCTCGACCCTTTCTTCATGAGCCAGCCAACCGCCATCCTTGTCGATATGAAGGAGGCGTTTTTTTCCGGGGAAATCATTCCCCACATTGCCGTGACCTTGAAAGAGGCCTTGGCCGGGCTGTTTTTCGGAACGCTCACGGGGGTGCTCACGGCGCTTATTCTGGAAAAGGCGGAAACCGCAGCGCGGGTGTTGGACCCCATCATCATGGCTTTGTACGGAATTCCCAAGCTGGCGCTTGGTCCGATCTTCATCCTTTGGTTCGGTTTGGGGATTGAATCAAAGATATTTCTGGCCGCGCTCATGGTTTATTTTCTTGTCCTTTTCAACTCCTACGCCGGTTTCAGGAATGTTGACCAGAGTCTGGTCAACGCCGTCAAGCTTATGGGCGCAAGCAATAGGCAGATCATGCTGAAAGTGGTGTTGCCTTCTTCGATTCCCTGGATGCTGGCAGGCATCAAAGCGGGGTTGGGGGCTGCTCTGCTCGGAGCTGTTGTGGGTGAATACATCGGGGCCAATTCCGGGCTGGGCTGGATGGTGGAGTATGCCGGTGGGATGTATGACATTGCGCGAGTCTTTACATGCATCATAGTCCTTATGCTGCTCATGGCTGCGCTCAACACAGCTCTTGGAATGGTGGAAGGAAGGCTCCTCAAGTGGAGGCCGACGGTTGAATAATCAAAAAACAGGAGGTGGCGTTTATGTGCATCGCGAAGAATTTTATAAAATGTAGCGTTGGATTTGTGATAGTGGCCATGTTCATTTCTTTATCCGTAAATTTCGGGAATGCAACAGATGCTGGATCTGCCGCATCTGATGGAAAATCGTTGCAACAGATCATCGTGGGACAACCTGGGCATGACGATTACGGCATCCCACTCTATCTTGCCGACAAGCTTGGATATTTCAAGGAAGAGGGGCTTGCGGTACAGTTCATGAACTTCAAATCGAGTCCCTTGTCCGTCGCGTCTCTGCTGGCGGGTGAAATCCAATTCTGTCTCACCAGCTACGATCAGGCTTTGAAGACGTTCGAAAAGGGAAAAATACTGAAAATTGTGCTCACCACCACGGAGAAGCACCCCTGGTGCCTTCTGGCCCGGCCTGAGATCACGTCTCTCAAAGACCTGAAGGGGAAGACCATCTCAGCCAAAATGCCTGGCTCCGGCCCGCGTGCCTTTGCGACCAGCATTGTCATCCATGGCGGTCTCGACCCCAATAAGGACGTAACCTTTGTTGATCTGCCGGAAACAGCCATTCTTCCTGCCTATATCAATGGCGACATCGACGCCACGGTGGGTAGCGGCATCCGGAAAGCGGAAATGTTGAGCCGTGGGGCCGTGGTGCTCGCCGATATGAACGACCCCGCCCAGCATAAGGCCATTCTGGAGACGGACACGTTTCCGTTGAAGGTCGTCCTGGCTACGGACGACTATCTGAAGAGCAATCCGGAGATCGCTCAGAAGTTCGTCACTGCGGCGTATCGGGCCATGCAGTGGGAAAAGGCGCACAGCAGTGCGGAAATCGCCGAGAAGGTGTCGGAGTATTTCCTGGGCTCGGTGAGCCAGGAAGTGGTGGACGATATCCGGAGGGCTTTCAGCCACACCGGACTGGTCACCGCCGGGGGGCATAAGGCCATCGAGAAGCAATCTCTGAGCGTCGGGCTGATCAACAAGCCGGTTCCCATGGAGAGTGTCGTGGACATGTCCTATCAAGAAAAGGCTGCCGCAAAGCAGTAGGGGCAAAGGCGTCAAACCCCGGCCAGGGCCTGCCCACAGGGCATGCTGCGGCGGACCTTGGCCCTGCGGGCAGGCGGCATGGCTGGAGATGAAGAGACGCCGTGCATTACAGATTGGCTTCGAGCCCGGCGCATGATGGGGGTCGGGGCCGGAAAAGGTTCAGGAGCGGCAATGGGTGACCAATTCCTGCGGACGATTTGTCAGTTCTGCCATAACAACTGCGGCCTGCTGGTACGCAAAAGTACTTCCGGACATCTGCTCATTCACGGTGATCCGGAGCATCCCTCGAACCGGGGGTGGTGTTGTCCAAAGGCGCAGGCCAATGCAGAGATCCTCCTCGCCGATGATCGCCTGAAGCGCCCATTGAGAAAAACGCGTGCAGGCTTCCAGCGGATATCCTGGGATGAAGCCCTGGACTATGCAGCGGACAGATTGGGCGAGATTCTCGCCAAGCATGGCCCGTTGAGTCTGGCGCGATGTACTGGAGCCCCGGTGTCCTACCATTCCCGTGACGGCTTCCTTCAATTCATGGGTGAGGTGGGATCGCCAAATCTAACGGGGATAGGCAATCTGTGCATGGCGCCCCGGATGACGGCCTATCGGGCTGTCACTGGCGGAGCGCGAACCGAGCCCGACTACGACGCCACGAATCTGGCCATCTTCTGGGGCGCAGACCCCGTGGGCGTGAAGCGTTTCGCTTCCTATGCGGCCCATGGCGGCATGAATCGTATTCTTCCCCGGCTCAAGGAACGGGGGGTGAAAATCATCTGCATTGATCCCTATTTCTCGGCAACGGCCCAGGAAGCCGACCAGTGGATACGCATCAACCCGGGCACGGACACCGCGCTGGGGTTGGCCATGATCCATGTGCTCGTGGCAAACGAAATCTACGATAAAGAGTTTGTGGCCGGGTATTCCGTTGGCTTGGCGGAACTCGCCGGGCATGTTCGGGATTGCACCCCCGAATGGGCCGAGGGACTGACGGGAATCCCGGCTGGTGTCATTGATATGCTTGCCAGAACGTATGCCGCAACCAAGCCTGCGGTTATCTATGAAGGCAATGGGTTGGACATGTACGCCAACGGGGTGGACGCGGTGCGCACCATCGCTACGTTGGTCTGTCTCGCCGGGAATCTGGACGTTCCCGGCGGGAACGTGTTCATGCCGTTTCCACATCCTGCGCCGCTTCCGACCAAAGCGTTGCCGATCAATCGGAGGGTGTGGTTTGATCGCTTTCCCCTTTTGCCGCATGTCCCCTTTCCGGCCATCAAGGAGGCCATCCTGGGCGGGGAACATAATCGTCCCAGGGCCATGATCGTTCATCACGGCAATCCCGTTCTGGTGCAAGCCAACGAGCAGCGGACCAGGGTGGCCCTGGAGAAACTGGATTTCCTGCTGGTCACCGAGTTGTTTCCCACAGCCACTACGGAACTCGCCGACCTGGTCCTGCCCATGGCCTCCGCATTTGAATGCTACGGATATCGCGCCTATTCGAGTGTCGCAGGAGGCTTTTTCGCACTGGCGCGTCCCATTGTGGAGCCTGTCGGAGATGCGAGGCCGGTTTTCGATGTCGAATATGCGTTGGCCAGTCGAATGGGACTGCACCGGGACTATCCATTTCAGGACGATCGCGGATGGGTTGATTACATGGTCAAGGCCCATGGCGTGACCGTACGACGCCTGGAAGAGGAACAGATTGTCTTCGCCCTTCCGGGAGTTCGCTACCGGAAATACACGGACAGCCCTTGCGGCACGCCGTCAGGGAAGGTTGAATTTTTCTCCCGTTGGTTTGCGCAGGCGGGAGCTCGGCCCATGCCGATATATGAAGAGCCAGCCGGGGAATCCTTGTCGCGGGACCGGTGTCTTGAAAAGGGATTTCCCTTGCGCGGCACGAGTCGGCGACCCTCGCAGTTCGTGCATACCAAGTTCAAAACTCTCGATGCGATAACCAAATCCTATCCCGAGCCGCTGGTACGCATGCATCCGGATGACGCAGTGGTCCGTGGCGTCCTAGAGGGGGAGATGGTGAAAGTGACATCGCCCCAGGGAACCATAACGGTCAAGGCCAGGCTCAGCGAACGGACTTCTCCCGGGTTGGTGTGGGTTGATTTCGGTTGGGGAAATCCGTCAGATGGAAAAGCCAATATCAATGTTCTTTGTAATGACGGATTGTTTGACCCTGTCTCCGGAGGCACGCCCAACCGCCTTTTCCCTTGCGAGGTACAGAAAGCTCGTGTGAGCGAGCCGAAGGAGTGAACCGGGCCGTCTGCCGCATTGTAAATGAAGTGATGTGGTATCGACGTTATCCGGCGATGGTGATGCCGGAAACCGTCGTTGAGGGAGGAGATACATTTCATAGTCCGGCTTGATCGGCTGATGGCCGAAAGATGTTTCGAGGAAGGAAAAGTATTCTCTCTTTTCTAAAGTTTTCGCTATCCTCTCCGATATATATCCCCATGGGCGGGGGCAAATCCCGCCGCACGGCGGTGCGTTTTCCCGCTTCACGTCGCATAAGGGGAGTATCAGCATGGCGTTCGAGCTTTCCACCTCATCCCTCGTTTCAAGCAGCCTTGGCCTGGACATCCTGGACAGCACGCAAAGCACCGCCTCTTCCCAGAAGACCGGGACGAGCCAGACCTCCTCTGCCTCCGGCGCGGACACGGTGAGCATCTCCGAGGAGGCCTACCGCAAACAGCGCCAGGCCGCGTATGCCGCCTGGGTGGCGGCCCGCGACGCCGCACAAACCGCGACCCAGGCCACCGCAAACGCCTGGGAGACCAACTTCGGCCTAAAAAGCGGCTCCACCACCCTGAAAAACGGCAACACCCAGGTCACGACCATCGACGGCGCGAAGATGGAGCGTCTCGAATATAAAAACGGCGTGCTGGTCAAGAAGGAGACCGGCTCCATCGTCGGCGACCGGGCCGTATGGGATACGCAGCACTACGACATAAGCGGCGCGGTCACCCAGAAGGCCCATGCCGAATTGACCGGCCTTGGCGGCACGGATGCCGAGACCATGGCCTCCTTGCGCCGGGACGTGCAGTGGTACGAAAACGGCAAGATCACGCGGGAACTGCATGACGGCATGAACGTCCAGGCCTCCTCGGTCAGCCCCGAGCTTGTCAGCGGCGGCGAACTGGACGGGGCCGCAACCCTGGAGGACATGGCCGGAACCCTGACCCGGGACTACGTCAACAGTGACTATCAGGCCGACATCGTGGAATACGCGGACGGCAAGGTGTCCCTGACCGCCTCCATCCACAACCAGTTGGAGGCCGAAAATGCGACCAACCGGACAAGCTCGGCCGTGGGCAGCCTGGCGGCCTGGTCCACCAGGGAACTGACCAACGCCAACGCCCTGACCGTGCAGTTCACCCGCTATGACGCCGACGGCGACGTGCAGGTCCAGGCCAACCTTACGGATCAGGTGCAGCAGGGCATGGATCTGACCCAGACCGTGGCCGTGTCCTGGTACGACCAGGGCGAACTGGTGCGCCAGGAGGAGGGGAGCCTGAGCATGGCCTTGATCCCGGGCTCTGGGCAGCAACTGCCGGAGCGGCCGGGCATTCTGGAGACTTTTGGCATCGCCCGGGAGACCTTCAGCGGAAGCACGCCGCTTTCGGCCGACGGGATTCTGGCCGCCAGCCGCGAGGAGAACGCCGGGGCGGCCGACGCCTTCGTGAACGGCCTGGATTCGGACATGGCCGCCGGAGGCTTCAGCCTGGCTGAAAATCTGGCGGAGTACCGGGACATGGACAATCCGTACAGCATAAGCTTCACCAGCCGGACCTACCGGGATGGGGAGCTTGCGGCCGTGTCCACGGACACCGAAGAGGTGCGCGAAAACCCCATGCCCCAGGAGACGCGGTTCGAAACCGGCAAGGGCCTGACCGAGGATGACATCCCGGCCATGCTGCGCTCGGCGAGCCACGAGGAATCGGCCTATGAAAACGGAGAGCTCACGGCCCACGGCGAGCTTTCGATGCGCGAGTTCGTGCAAAAAGACGCCCGGGGCGTCTTTGGCCTGAATACGAGTTTTACGGGCGCGGCCGGGATCGGTCTGGACCGGGAATCCCTGTCCGGAACCCGGCAGGGCTCCCTGGAGGACCTGGACAGTGAGGCCAACGCGGCCTCCATGGCCATGGGGCAGTCGGCGGAAATGGCCGTCCGCGACACCCGGGCGCTGTTCGCGGGCCTTGGCGAGGTCTGATCCCGCAGGAGCCTGGCCTGCCCCGGGGGATTTACGGGCTGTCGGGTGCTCGCGGCGGCGGTCGCCCCAGAGGCGGGAGGGCGGTGTTCTTGAGGGTGGCCTGCACCCCCACGACATGATATTGACAATCAAACTCACTATCGGTATCTCCGCTGCATGAGGGGCGGCGGCCGGATGCGTCCCCGCCCGAAACATCAGCGCAGGGAGTGTGTCATGGCCAAGGCGCTTGTGGTTTTCGGTTCCACGACAGGCAATACCGAATCCGTGGCTGGGTATGTGGCCAAAACCCTTGAGGGGGAAGGCATGTCCGTGGACGTGAAAAACGTGTCCGGCGTGCAGGCGGCCGGTCTGGCCGACGGCTACGATCTGGTTGTCTTCGGCAGTTCCACCTGGGGAGACGACGACATTGAGTTGCAGGAGGATTTCCAGCCCTTTTTCGAGGAACTGGACAAGGCCAACCTTTCGGGAAAAAAGGTGGCGGTATTTGGCTGCGGCGATTCCAGCTACACCCATTTCTGCGGGGCCGTGGACGCCATCGAGGAGAAGGTGGGGCAGCTTGGGGCCGATGTGGTGGCGGCGTCGCTGAAGATCGACGGCAGCCCGGAAAAGGACGAGGCCGTGGCCTGGGCCAGGGACGTTTTCAAAAACGCGGCATAAGGGCGCGCCCATGGCAGCGATGCGGGATCGAGCGTTCGCAGCGATGAAACAGCGGAAGGCGGTCCCACCGGGCCGCCTTTTCCATGGGAAAGCGCCGGGCGGGGAGCACCTTTTTCCGCATGCGGTCCTTGGCGCGGCATCGTCCCTGATGCCCCGGAGCCCAAACCATCCCTCATCATCATCCGATCCACCGGCAGCTGTTTTTTTCTTCCCTCGTGCACGAAAGCCCTGCGGAATGCGTGGCGCTCACAACAAACGCCCGGGCGACGTTCTGCCTGGGCGTTGCGGACGTTGCAGCTTGAAATATTTATTGACTTATCGAATACGACTTATTATTTTTTCAAATAGCATGTAAAGAATATGTCAAATAAGCTTGGTGGATACGAAGTCGAGCCTTGTCAAGCCGCCGCCTGCTTCTGCTCGTATTCCGGCGGGGGATGGGCGGATAATGAAAAAGGGCAAAACAACATACCAGGGAGAGGGTCATGAGCGAACCGGCGATCCATCTCGAAGGCAGGCGGAAAGGGTCATTGATCGGCGACATGGCTGCGTTGCTGCCGCAGGGGGGGAACTTGGGCATGTGCCTCACCTGCGGCGCGTGTACGAGCGGGTGTCCCGCCACGGGCATGGAGGGCATGGACCCGCGCAGGCTGCTGCGCATGGCCGTGATGGGGCTGGACGAGGAGATCAGATCCACACCCTGGGTCTGGATGTGCACCATGTGTTTTCGCTGCATGCACGCCTGCCCCATGCAGGTGAACATCCCCATGCTGGTGTACGAGTTGCGGGCCGGCTGGCCCCGTGATCGGAAGCCCAAAGGGATCATCGGTTCCTGCGACCAGGGATTGCGTACTCAGGGCGCGAGCGCGGTAGGCATCTCCACCGAGGATTTTCATTTCGTCGTCGAGGATGTCTTGGAGGAGGTCCGCGAGTCGCAACCCCGCTTCAAGGATCTGAAAGCTCCCATCGACAAGCAGGGGGCGTTTTTTTTCGTCAACCAGAATTCCCGGGAGCCGGTCAAGGAGCCTGAGGAAATGGTTCCGCTTTGGAAGATACTGCATCTGGCCGGAGCGGATTGGACCTACGGCACGACGGGCTGGGGGGCTGAGAATTATTGCATGTTCGCGGCGGAGGACGATCATTGGCGCGCGGTGCTCGAAAAGCAGGTGGCGGGAGTCAAGAAACTGGGCTGCTCATCATGGATAAATATCGAATGCGGCCATTCCTTTTATTCCATCTGGGCCGGATTGAAGCGATTCAACATCGACAGCGGCGTCGATTTCGATCATATCGTGAACTGGTACGCCCGCTGGATTCGCGAGGGCAAGCTGCGCCCAAACTCGGACTGGAACAAGGATCTCGGGTTACGTTTTACGGTTCAGGATCCATGCATGGCTGTCAGAAAATCCATGGGCGACGCCTTCGCCGACGAGCTGCGATTTGTCGTCAAGGCCTGTGTGGGCGAAGAGAATTTCGTGGATATGTTTCCCAACAAATCCAATAACTATTGCTGCGGTGGCGGAGGCGGATTCCTGCAGTCGGGATATAAGGATGCACGTTTGAATTACGGCAGGGTCAAGGCCGGGCAGATTCTGGCGACGAAGGCGGATTATGTCATCACCCCCTGTCACAATTGTCATGCCCAAATCGAGGAACTTTCCGAGCATTATCACGGCGCATGGCGCACCGTGCACCTGTGGACCATGCTCTGCCTGAGCCTGGGCGTGCTTGGCGAAAACGAACGCATCTATCTCGGCCCGGAATTGGCCGAGGTGGCGTTGCCCTAAAGGGGCGGGGTTTCACCGGGAGGCCTGGGCCCGGGCGGGCCAGGCTTCAGTCACCGGAGAAAAACCAGTGTGCGGTCACGCATGCGGCCGCCGCGCTTATAATGCCAAATCGGACAAGGCGGGCCTCGGGGTCCGCCTTGCATTTTGGGTGGTTTTTCTCTTCCCCCGCAACGCCTTCAGGGCGGCCACCCGCGTCGTTTTGACTTTCCCGCCGGGTCCGGCTATTTTGTCCCCTTACTTGGACAGGAAACGGAAGACGGTGAAACTCCGTCGCGGACGCGCCGCTGTAACCGGCATGATCCCCGCCCGGGCCACTGTTTCGCTTATGAAACGGGAAGGACCGGGCACGCATGAAACAATGCGGGGGCCGGAAGCCAGAAGACGTCCTGTCCCAGGAGCAGGGCTGTCTCGCGAAACAGACAGGCGTGTGAAGAAAGCATGTCCCAGGCCCCCTCCCGGGGGCGTCGCCCACCGTGCTTTTTCCCTACGCATGTTCTCGCCTGGGTTGTCCTCGCTCCCTTTCACGAAACCACTTCTGAAAGGAGCAACGCGCAATGCAAACGCATGTCCTTGGTTTTCCCCGCATGGGGGCCTCCCGTGAACTCAAGTTCGCCCTGGAACGACACTGGCGCGGCGAACTGTCCGCCCAGGGCCTGGTCGACATCGGCCGGGAACTGACCGTCCGGCATTGGGAAATCCAGCGTGAGGCCGGGTTATCGCTGGTGGCCGTGGGGGATTTTTCCTTTTACGACCACGTGCTGGATACGGCCGCCATGCTCGGGCTTCTGCCCGGGCGGTTTGCGGATGAACCCCGTCCCCTTTTCCCGGAGACGTATTTCGCCATGGCCCGGGGCGATGCCGAAAAAAACCTGCCGCCCCTGGACATGACCAAGTGGTTCGACACCAACTACCACTACCTCGCGCCCGAGATCACCCCGGGCATGACCCCGCGCCTTGCCCGGCAGGCCGTGATCGAGGACGCCCGGCTGGCCGTGTCCCTGGGGCATCGGCCCAAGGCCGTGCTCCTGGGGCCGTTGACCTTTTTGTCCCTGTGCCGGGCAGAGGACGGGGCGGATCGTTTTGAGCTGCTTCCCGGGATCATGGCCGTCTACCGCGAGATCCTGCAGCAATTGGCCCCCCTGTGCCCGGTCATCCAGATCGACGAGCCCATCTTGTGCACGGAGATGGCTACGGCGGCCAAGGCCTATTTCAAACCCGCCAGCGTCATGTTGCGCGCCGCCGCCGAGGGCGCCAAGCTCCTTTTGGCCACGTATTTCGGCGGGCTGGGGGAAAACCTGGACCTGGCCCTGGAGTCCGGGTTCGACATCCTGCACCTGGACGCCACCCGGGCCGGACACGAGCTCTCCGGTGTCGCCGACCGGCTCCTCGGGGACATGTCCCTGTCCCTGGGGCTGGTCTCCGGCCGCAACATCTGGAAGACGGACCTCGCCCGGGCTGTGGCGACCGCCCGGGACATGGCCCGGAAACTGGGGGAGGACCGGCTGCTCATCGGTACGGGCTGCTCGCTTCTGCACTGCCCGGTGGACCTGGAGCGGGAGCGGGCGCTTGCGCCGGACGTGCGTCGGACCATGTCCTTTGCCGTGCAGAAATGCCGCGAGGTGGCGGTCATCGCCGAGGCGGCCGAGGGGTGGGACCATGCCGAGACCCTGGCCAAAAACGCCGCCGACCTGGCGGCCGGGCGCGACAATCCCCTGGCCTGCGACCCTGCCGTGCGCCGTCGCCTGGAGGGCGTCACCCCGGCCATGCTCTCGCGGCAAAGCCCCTTTGCCGAGCGCAAAAAGGCCCAGCAGGCGCGCCTGAACCTGCCCCTTTTGCCCACCACCACCATCGGCTCCTTCCCGCAGACCGCCGCCATCCGGGCTGCGCGGCTGGCCCTGCGCCGGGGGGAGATGGATCAGGCAGGCTACCGGGCGGCCATGCAGGAGGCCATCGCCGACGCCGTGGCCCGGCAGGAGGCGCTTTCGCTGGATGTCCTGGTCCACGGCGAGCCCGAGCGCAACGACATGGTGGAATATTTCGGGCAGATGCTGGGGGGCTTTTGCTTTACGGAAAACGGCTGGGTGCAGAGTTACGGCAGCCGCTGCGTGAAGCCGCCGGTCATCTTCGGCGACGTGTCGCGCCCGGCGCCCATGACCGTGGACTGGATCGGCCATGCCCAAAGTCTGACCCAAAAACCGGTCAAGGGCATGCTGACCGGGCCGGTGACCATCCTCAACTGGAGCTTCGTGCGCGAGGACATCCCCCGGGCCGAGGTCTGCCGCCAGATCGCCCTGGCCGTGCGCGACGAGGTGGCGGACCTGGAGCGGGCCGGGACGCCGATCATCCAGATCGACGAGGCGGCCTTCCGGGAGGGGCTGCCGCTTGGCCGGGCGGACCAGGAGGCCTACCTGACCTGGGCCGTGGAGTGCTTCCGGCTGACGGCCTCGGGGGTGTCCGACGCCACGCAGATCCACACCCACATGTGCTACAGCGAGTTCGGGACCATCATCCGCTGGATCGCGGCCATGGATGCGGACGTCATCAGCATCGAATGCAGCCGCAGCAAGATGGAGCTTTTGTCGGCGTTCGGGGAGTTTGAATATCCCAACGACATCGGGCCGGGCATCTACGACATCCACAGCCCCCGGGTGCCCGGGGTGGAAGAGATGGCGGGGCTTTTGCGCAAGGCCATGGCCGTGATCCCGGCTGAGCGGTTGTGGGTCAATCCGGACTGCGGCTTAAAAACCCGGGACTGGCCCGAGACCATGGCCTCGCTGGCCAATGTGGTGGCGGCGGCGAAGATGCTTCGGGCGGAAATCGAGGCTGAAAAATAGCGCATGGCCTGACGCAGCGTCAGGAACGGAAAAGAAGAAAGGCGGTCCAAGGGGGCCGCCTTTTTTGTCGTCGTGTGCGGCGAGGTTACAAATTCTGCACCAAAAATCCCAGTATCATGCGCCGCGACACCTCCCCCATCAGGATGCCCTGGTCGTCCAGAACCGGCACGGCATTGGCCCGCTGCTCCATGATCAGCCCATGCGCCGTGACGAACAGGTCGTCGGCCCGGGCCGTGGGAAACTGCGTATCCATGATGCTGCCCACCTCCGTGTCGGCAATGGCCGCCATATTGCGCCGAAGCGCCCGCAAAAGCGCATCGCGCCCCTGAATCCGCCCTGCCAGGCTGTCCTCGGCGACCGGCCCGGGCACCAGCATGAACAGGAAATCGAAAATGGTCACCACGCCCAGGAGCCCGCCGCGTTCATCCACCACGTAGGTGTTGCGGGAGGTGTCGGTCAGGCCGTTGTACCAGATGAGCACATGCCCGATATGGGCCTCGGGGCGCACCTTGATGAGATTTTTACGCATCAGGTCGGAAATTTTCATGACGGGTTGCCGGGTGGTTGACGGTTACGAGGCCTGTTTCCCCGCCGGGTCGGTCCCGACGGGTGCAGTCTGGAAAACTGCCTCTTTTAACGGCATGATAGCGGCATTCGCCGGATTTTTGAAGGCGTTTGGCGGTGTATTTGTTATTTTTCTCACGAAGTAGGCCCCGGGGGCTCCAAAAAAGAGCAGGATCGTTCAAGACCGGCCGCCGCGTTTTTGGGCAGGATACCCGAAACGCAAACGCGAGGAGGAAGCGGCCATGAACGAGAACGGGAGTGGTTTCGAGGAAGGGTGCTGCGTGTTCCCGGGTAGGACGATCCGCCTTGCCGATATCCCGGAAAAACCCCATCCGGCCTTTGCCGGGGTGTTTTTACGCTGCCTGGTCCCGGGGCGGGAGACCGGGGGCACGCTCAGCCTTCATCTGGTCCGGGTGGCGCCGGGATGCCGCCTTGACGCCCATGTCCATGAGGGGCAATGGGAGGTGCATCGGGTGGCGGCCGGAAGCGGCGTGGCCGTCATCGACGGCAAACAGGCGGCGTATCGGCCCGGGGTGGCGGCGGTCATCCCCAAAGGGGCCCGGCATGAGGTTCGGGCCGGGGACCAGGGCCTTTTGCTGTATGCGGAGTTCGCCCCGGCCCTGGTGTAGCGGGCCGGAATGCCTGCGGCGTCCCTGCGATCACCCGGGGCGTCCGGTTCGGGCGCGACCGGGCCGGGACCAGCCCGGATCTTTTTGGGGGGCAAAGGGCGCCCGCCCGCCTGCCGCCGCAGGCATGGTCCCGGCGCTATGGTGCGCTTTCGAGGTGCGGAACATGGACGACGGTGCGATGGTGCGTTTCGGGCGCGAGCCCTATGACGGCGACGTGCGCACGGTGGCGGCCGTGGGCGTGCCCCCGGATTTTTCCCGGCACGCCCACGCCAGTTGGATCATCGGGCTTGCGGAACGCGGGCGTCGGCGCATGTCGCTTCCCGGCGGGGAGTTCGACGTGCCCCAGGGCGGCCTCTACCTCATCCCCCCGGACACCCCCCACGCCTGCGTCCCCCTTGGCCCGCCGCCCCACGCCCACCGGGCCGTGTGCCTGTCTGGGCGGACCTTTCGGGACATGGCCGGGACAGCGGCCCGGGACGCAGCCGACGACGCGCCCGGCGACGCGGCCGCGTGGCTCCGTTGCTTCTTCGAACTGGTGGATGCGGATGCCCCGGCCCAGGCCCGGCGCACGGCCCTGGCTAAGGCCCTTGGCGCGCTGCCCGGACTGCCTGAGGCGACAGTGTGGCCCGGGGGCGATCCGGCTGGGGGCGGCGTCCGGGCCGAGGTGGAGCGGGCCGCCAGCTACCTGGCCGGGCAGGCCCGGCGCAATCCCAGCCTGGACGAGACGGCCCGGCATGCGGGTCTAAGCCCCTTTCATCTGCATAGGCTGTTCGCCGCCCGGTTCGGCCTGGCCCCTCATGCCTTCGTCATGCGCCAAAGGCTGCGTCTGGCCCTGGCCGCCCTGGAGGCGGGCCACAGCGTGGCCCAGGCCGCCGTCTTGGCCGGATTCGCCGACCAGAGCCATTTCACCCGCCAGTTCCGGCGCGCCGTGGGGGTCACGCCGGGGCGCTTTGTCCGGACGCAGCCGAAGGCGGCAGGGCGATCTGACGGGGCGTGAAAAACCGCAGCCGCAGGGCGTTGGTCACCACGGTGAACGAGCTTAAGGCCATGGCCGTGCCGGCCAGCATGGGGTTTAAGGTCGGGCCGCCGAAGAGGTGCAACACGCCCGCGGCCACGGGGATGCCGATGGTGTTGAAGGCAAAGGCCCAGAAGAGGTTCTGCCTGATGTTGCCCATGACCGCCCGGCTCAGGTCCAGGGCGGCCAGGACGCCGCGCAGGTCGTTGCGCATGAGCACCACGTCGCAGGATTCGATGGCCACGTCGATGCCCGAGCCCATGGCCACGCCCAGGTCCGCCCGGGCCAGGGCCGGGGCGTCGTTGATGCCGTCGCCCACCATGCCCGCCCGGAATCCTTCGGCCTGAACCCGCTCGATCTCCTGGGCCTTGCGGTCGGGCAAAACCCCGGCCACCACCCGGGTTATCCCGGCTGCGGCGGCCACGGCCTTTGCCGTGGCCAGGGCGTCGCCCGTGAGCATGACCACGGTGATGCCGCGCCTGGCAAGCTCGGCCACGACCGCCGCCGATTCGGGCCGAAGCTGGTCGGCGATGGCCAAGATGGCGGCAAATTTTCCGTCCACGGCCAGATGCACCGGGGTCTTGCCCGTATCGGCCAGATCAGCGGCCGTCTCGTCCGCCGCGTCCATGCCGGACACGCCGTTTTCCGTCAGAAACTCCCGGTTTCCCACCAAAATCTTTTTTTCGCCAATCAGGGCCACCACGCCCTTGCCCGGCACGGCCTCGAAGGCGGCGGGCTTGTGCAGGGACAGGCCGCGCCGGGCGGCCTCGCGCACCACGGCCTGGGCCAGGGGATGCTCGGACAGGCTTTCAGCCGCCGCCGCCAGGGCCAGGGCCGCGTTTTCGTCCGGGCCGCTTGTGCCCGGGGCGAGGCGCACCGCGTCCAGGGACGGGCGGCCGTGGGTCAGGGTGCCGGTCTTGTCGAAGACCATGGCCGTCAGTCCCCCCGCCCCCTGGAGGGCCGCGCCGCTTTTGACCAGGATGCCGAGCCGCGCCCCCCGGCCCGTGCCGACCATGATCGAGGTGGGGGTGGCCAGCCCCATGGCGCAGGGGCAGGCGATGACCAACACGGCGGTGAAGATGCGCAGCGCAAAGGTGTAGGTCGCCCCGCCCAAAAAGTACCAGGAAAGGGCCGCGACCACGGCGCAGGCCATGACCGTGGGCACGAAATAAAAGCTCACCCGGTCGGCCAGGTCGGCGATGGGGGCCTTGGACCCCTGCGCCTCGCGCACCAGGGCCACGATGCGCGACAGCGTGGTGTCCGCGCCCACCCGCACGGCCCGCACGGTGAGCGCCCCCGTGGTGTTGAGCGTGCCGCCGGTGACCGTATCCCCGGGCCGTTTGGTGACCGGCAGGGGTTCGCCCGTGAGCATGGACTCGTCCACCCCGGACTGGCCCTCGACCACCTCGGCGTCCGTGGGCACCCGGTCGCCGGGGCGCACCAAAAGGACGTCCCCGGCCACCACCTCTTCCAGGGGGATGGGCAGGTGCTGGCCGTCCTTGACCAGGGTGGCCATGTCCGGGGCCAGCCGCATGAGCGCGGCGATGGCGTCGGAGGTCTTGTACTTGGCCCCGGCCTCCAGGTATTTGCCGAGCGAAATCATGGCGATCAAAACGCCTGCGGACTCGAAATAGAGGTCCATGGCCCGGGCCGCCGGGTCCACGCCCGCGAGAATCTCGATAAGGTTCCACAGGCTGTGCAAAAAGGCCGCGCCCGTGCCCACGGCCACCAGGGAGTCCATGTTCGGCGCGCCGCGAAAAAGGCTTGGGATGCCGACGGTGTAGAAACGGCGTCCGGTCCACATGATGGGGACCACCAGGACAAACTGGGCCAGGGCGAACCCGGCCGGGGAGTAGTGCGGGTCGAGAAACGGCGGCAGGGGCAGCCCCAGCATGTGGCCCATGGACACGTAGAGCAGAAGCCCGGCCAGGACCATGGCCGGGACAAGCTCCCGGCGCAGGGCGTGCAGATTGTTTTCGGCCTCGGTGCGCCGGGTCTTGAAAAAGTCCGTGGTGGTCAGGGATTCGGAGGAAAATCCCAGGTCGCGGATGGTGCGGCGGATGTCTCTGGGGGTGACGGCGGCGGGGTCGAAGACGAATTTTCCGGTCTCGGCGGCCAGGTTCACCGTCGCCTGGGAGACGCCGGGCATGGCCCCCACCACCCGCTCAATGCGCGACGAGCAGGCCGCGCAGTGCATGCCGGTGACGGCCAGTTCCAGGCTGGCCTGGTCGGGGGGTGGGGTGGCCGTGAATCCCAGGTCGGCCACGCGGCTGACCACGGAACCCAGGTCCACCTTATCCGGATCAAAGGCCAGGTGCATGGACTCGTCGGCCAGGTTGACCGAGACCTGGGCCACGCCCTCCATGCCGGAGACGATTTTTTCGATGCGTGCGGCGCAGGCCGCGCAATGCATGCCCGAAACGGGCATGGAAACATGTTTGCCGTCAGGGGGTGCTGCTTTTTTCATGTGACATATGTACGCCTTGAAACGAAAAGGGCAAGACCCCGCCCCCCCCGCCCCCCCGGCCAAAGGCGGGGCGCTCCGGGGGGGGCGTCGAAACCCGGCTCGCCTGCGGGCCGCCGGGCCTTTTCTTGCCAAGGGGGAAAAAAATGTTCACAGTGCCCGATGCGCCCCATGGTCCGCCAAGGGGCCGCGCCCCCGGGATTTTTTATGGCCCGGGAGGTTCCCCATTACCCCGCCGGGACGAAACGCACGACATGAACCACGCACTTATCGAGATCAAAAATCTTCGCAAATCCTTTCAAGGCCAGGAAGTCCTGCGCGGCGTCGATCTGGCCGTGCCCGAGGGCGGCATCACGCTGATCATCGGCAAAAGCGGCGAGGGCAAGAGCGTGCTGCTCAAGCATATCGTGGGCCTATTGCGGCCCGATTCCGGGGAGATCCTGTTCCAGGGCCGGTCCCTGACGGGGATGCGCCGTGCCGAACGGGGGGCCCTGGCCCGCAGCATGAGCTTCATGTTCCAGAACATGGCCCTTTTCGATTCCCTGACGGTGTTCGAAAATATCGCCCTGCCGCTTCGCGAAAAGACCAGGCAGGGGGAAAAGGAAATCACCGCCCGGGTCATGGACAAGATCGAACGCCTGGAGCTTGGGGTCGTGGCCGGGAAATATCCCTCGCAAATCTCAGGCGGCATGCAGAAGCGCGTGGCCCTGGCCCGGGCCCTGGTCACCGAACCCCGGGTCATCCTCTTCGACGAGCCGACCACCGGGCTTGATCCCATCCGCAAAAACGGCGTGCTGTCCCTTATCTCCCAATCCCGCCAGACCTTCGGGTTCACGGCGCTCATGGTCAGCCACGACATCCCCGACGTTTTCCGCATTGCGGCCAAGGTGGCCCTGCTGGACGGCGGCCGCATCGTCTTCGAGGGAACCCCCGAGGAGATCCTGGCCACGGACATGCCGGTGGTGACCCGGTTTCTGGCCGGGCAGGAAGAGACGGAAACCGATCTGGAGGGAGCGGCATGAACTTTCGCGCCTTGAAGCCCCTGCGCGTTCTGGCCCTTTTCCTGTGCCTGGCGGCCCTGGCCTCGGGCTGTGCGGGGAAGTCCGGCAAAAACGTCCTTTTCCAGGCCGCCACCATCGACTCCCTGTCCGCCGGGGGCCTGGACGGCGGGGTGAGCATCGGCGAACTCTCCCGGCGCGGCGACACGGGCCTGGGCACCGTGGACGGCCTGGACGGCGAGATGGTGGTGGCGCGCGGCGTGTTCTACCGCGTGGCCCATGACGGCGCGGTAAACGTCATCGACAAGGGCGTCCGGTCGCCCTTCGCCATGGTGGTCTTTTTCTCCGCCGACCGTACCGTGGCCATCCCCGGCGGCGCGTCCCTGGCCGATGCCACGGACGCCCTGGAGGCCGCGCTGCCCACGAAGAATCTGTATTACGCCGTGCGCCTGACCGGAACCTTCAGCCAACTCAAGGTCCGCAGCGTGCCGGGCCAGAGCCGCCCCTATCCGCCTCTGGCCAAGGCCCTGGCCGAGCAGAGCGTGTTCGAGCTGGAAAACGTGGCCGGGACCATGGTGGGCTTTCGCTGCCCGAAAAACGTGGGTGGCCTGAACGTGCCCGGCTGGCACCTGCATTTCATCTCCGACCCCGACGCTGCGGGCAAACGTGTGGGCGGCCATGTGCTGGCGGGCCGGGTCGGCGCGGTCACGGCGGAGGTGGCGGACCTGCGGCAGGTGGAGATGGTGTTTCCGAAGCTGGGCGATTTCGACGCCACCCCCCCGGCCGGGGAGGCGCAGCCGATCAAGGGTGAGGCCGTGGGGCACGACTAGGCCGCGTCGGGGAAGACGCCGCTATTTTTCAGGAAAAAGCGAAGAGTTCGAGTTGCCGCCGTTCGATCCGTCTTCCAGGATTTCCAGAACGTGCGGCCGGTCGCCGGGCGGGGGACGCCTCAGAGGTTGCCGGTGTTGCGCTCGAACACCCGAAGTTCGTTAACGATGAGGTTGCCCACGGTCTTGATGTCCGGGTTCTCCTGGCTCATGGCCAGATCCCCGACGCGCTTGATCTCGGAGCGGATGACCTCCAGCACGAATTGCTTGATGTCCTGGATGCGTTTTTCCACATAGTCGACATCCGACGCTTCCTTCATGTTCTCCAGGATATCGGTCAGTTGCATGACCAGATAGGCCCTTTCGGCGTAAAAGCTCGACGAGGCGGCCAAAAGCCCCAAGGTGTTTTTTTCCGCCGGGTCGTCGGCGCTTAAAAACAGGTCCGAGGCCATGGCGGCGTATTCCGTAAAATGGTCGTGGGAGGAGCGGAAATGTCTGGCCGAGGCCTGGGCCGGAAGGGCCTGGGACAACGCCAGACAGGCCATGACGAAAAGGGCCAGCGGTTTTTTCATGAATCATTTCTCCGGGTAACGGCGAAACAATCGGCAACGCGTCAGGTCGCCGAAACGACATGCCGCTTTCTACCAGCTTTTTCCTCTTCGGCAAAGGGCGCTGGCGTCCTTGGCGCCAGGCGTTTCCCTCCTTGGAACCGTCAACAAAAACCGTTACGATCAAATCGCAGGATGTTCTTCGTCCCGGCAGACTGCTGGCTGCGGTGGGCCGTTGCGGAGCGGCCGGGCGTTTTGGTGAACCCCCTGGCCGCGCGGGGGAACGCCCCGGAACGGCCATTGACTTTTAGCGCAGTTGCCCTACATCCGCGGCATGGCGGCCGCCATGCCGCAAAACGTTGCACCGTCGGGGAGGCCTATGCACCGGTTCCTTTTCGTCTGCTGTCTTGTGGCGGCGCTGCTCACGGCCTGGGCCGGGGGCAATGCCGCCCGGGCAGGAATGCTCACCCTGACCTTTGACGACGGGCTGGCCAGCGTCTACGCCCATGCCTTTCCCATTCTGAAAAAATACGGCATCCCGGCCACCACGGGGATCATCGCCGCGCGCCTGAAAAACGCCGATGATGATTTCATGAACGTGGCCCAGGTGCGGGAACTGACACAGGGCGGCTGGGAGGTGGCCTCCCACGGCCTGACCCATAAGCGGCCCGTGGACATCCCCGAAGGATACGCCCAGGAGCCGCTGAAAAACTGTCGCAACGTCAAGGGCAGCGAAACGGTGTTCGAGGCCAAGTACGCCTATGAGGAACTGGCCGGGCTGACCGAGGACGGACGGCGCCTCAAGGAGCTCGACAACGAAAAAGACGTGAAATCCACCCCGGGCAGCTATTATTACGACGAACTGATCGGCGAGGTGGTGTTTCGGCCCCTGGACCCCGACGATGTGGAGGACGGCACCATCCGGGCCGTGTCCTATCAGCGGGAGATGGTGGAGTCGCGCGAGGTTCTGGCGGAACTGGGATTTCCCGCGCGTACCTACATCACCCCGCACAACTACTGGACCACCCACATGCGTGACCTCAGCCGCTCCCTGTACGACCAGGTGGTCACCGGCGGCGACGACGGCAATTTCCCCGGCCGCACGGATCGCTGGTGGATCAAGCGCCATGTGGTGCATACGGCCGATTCGGCCCAGACCATCATCGACCTGACGAAAAAGGTGGTGGTGGATGAGGACGGCTGGCTGGTGTTGTGCCTGCACGGGGTGGGCGACGATGTGGGCTGGGAGCCCTGGTCCGCCGCCAACCTGGAGGCCTTTGCGGCCTGGATCGCGAAAAACGGGGTGGCCACGGTGACGATCGCCGAAGGAGCGCGGCGATATTTTCAGGACAAGGGCGTCGCACGGGGAAAGGGATGAGCCGTCGTCCGTTGCGCATCGTGGTGGCCGGTTTTTTTGTGGGCTTTCCCCTTGGAGGGCAGGCCTGGATGGTCCTGCACTATCTGGTGGGACTTGCCCGCCTGGGGCATGAGGTGCTTTTTGTGGAGGACGCCTCGGACTGGGCCTATCCCTTTGACCCGGCCGTGGGGCATGGCGTGAGCGACTCAAGCCACGGCCGGGCGGTTCTGACGGATATGCTGGCCCGGCACGGCCTGGCCGGTCGCTCTTTCTACCGCAGCGACATCGAGGGCCGCACCTTTGGCGTAAGCCCCGACGAGATGCGCCGGTTTTGCGCCCAGGCCGACCTTTTTCTCAACGTCTCCGGGGTGGTTCCGCTTCGCGAGGAATACCTCGCCCCCAGGGTGCGGGCCTTCATTGACACCGACCCGGTCTTCACCCAGGTCAAGATCGAGCGCGACCAGGGAATGCGCGACTACGTCCTGGCCCACGAGCATTTTTTCACCTACGGCCTGAACCTGCCCTCAGGCGGCGTGCCGGACGTGCCCCTGTCGGGCCTGGACTGGAGGCCCCTGGCCCCGCCCGTGGTGCTCGATCTGTGGGACGGCGGGGTCTCGCCCGGCCGGGGCTACACCACCATCGGCACCTGGGACGCCAAGGACCGCGACCTGGAGATCGGCGGCCGCCGCCTCAGTTGGCGAAAAAGCCTGAAATACGAGGCCATGATCGATCTGCCGTCGCGCCTTCCCGGTGTGGAACTGGACTTGACCATGAGCGGCATGAAAGAGGCCGCGCCGCGTTTCGCCGACGCGGGGTGGATCGTGCGCGACGCCCTGGAGATGTCCGCCGACCCTTACGTCTACCGCGACTACATCCTGGGCTCCAAGGCCCATTTCTCCCTGGCCAAGGACCAGAACGTGCTGCTTGGAAGCGGCTGGTTTTCGGATCGAAGCGCCAGCTATCTGGCGGCCGGAAAGCCGGTCATTGACGAGGACACGGGATTTGGCGCGGTGCTGCCCACGGGCGAGGGCCTTTTCGCCTTTGAGGGGCCGGACGCGGCCGTCGCCGCCATCCGGGCCGTGGAGGCCGATCCCGTGCGCCACGGCCGGGCCGCCCGCAAGATCGCCGAGGAACATTTCGACGCGGCCAAGGTCTTGTCCGGGCTGCTGGCCGCTGTCGGGCTTGGCTGAGCCGTCTCTCCGATCCTTGCTGACCTTTTTCCGCATTTTTTGCGCCGCCGCTCCTGGCATAGCTGGCGGCCAGCGACGCCATCGCCTCCGCCCCCAAGTCGCCCCCCAAGTCGCCCCCCAAGTCGAGCAATTGCTGCTGGCCATGGGCGGCGAGATGTCGCGCGAGGCGTTGCAGCGTCTCCTGGGGTTGCAGGACCGCAAGTCCTTTCGGGAACGCTACCTCGGACCGGCCCTGGCGGAGGGACTCGTGGAGATGACCATTGCGGACAGGCCCACAAGCCGCCTGCAACGGTATCGGCTGGCGGAGAGGGGACGCCGGTGTCGGCGGGAGCGGCATGCGGGGTAGAGGGGCGGCGGTGCGTGGCCAACAGTCTTAAACTGGTGTCCGGTTTAGCGGGGGCAACTCCATTCACGGCAACGTGTACCATGTCCCCTTGCCGGCGCCATGCCGCACAAGCAATCCCTGCCCGACGAGCCTGCGGAAATGCTCCTTGAGCGTATTGCGGCTGGCCCCGGTCATGGCGATCATCTCCCCCATGGTGACCCGGCCGTGCATCCGGGCCTGTTCGACGATCCGCACAGCAAGCTCGGGTAGGGCGGCAAGCACGATCCTCTCCCGTTCCACCTTGGCCGCCAGACGGCGCGTCTGCTGCTCCAGGGCGCGCAGAAAAAAGACGAGCCAGGGCTGCCAGTCCGGCGTATCCGTGCGGATCGTGCCCTGGGTCCGGCGCAGGGCGAGGTAATATGCCTCCTTGCTGTTCTCGATGACGCTTTCCAGCGAACTGTACGGGACATAGGCATAGCCGCTTTGCAGCAAAAGCAGTGTGGTCAGGATACGGCTTAAGCGCCCGTTGCCGTCCTGGAAGGGGTGGATTTCCAGGAAGACCACGACAAAGACGGCGATGCGCAGCAACGGGTGCAGATGGCCGCGCCCGGCCTCGGCGGTGAGCCAGGCCACGAGCTCGGCCATGCGCCGAGGCGTGTCGAACGGCGAGGCGGTTTCGAAGACGATGCCGATCTGCCGCCCGGAGGCGTCGAAGGCGGCCACGCTGTTGGACGTTGTCTTGTATTCCCCGCGATGCCGGGCGTCCTTGTCGCTGTGGCGCAACAGATCGCGGTGCAACTGCCGGATGTGGTTTTCCGTCAAAGGGATGTCCGCCCAGGATTCGAAGATCGTCTCCATGGTCTGGGCGTATCCGGCCACCTCCTGTTCGTCGCGGGTGGCGAAGGGGGTGATGGTGAGACGCGAAAGAAGCTTTTCGACCTGGCTGTCGGAGAGCCTCGCCCCTTCGATGCGGGTGGACGATCCCACGCTTTCGATGGTGGCGATGCGGCGCAGGGCGTGCAGTCGGTCGGGGGCCAACGTGCCGAGGGCGCGCCATGCCCCCTTGAATTCGTCGCACGCCGCGATGAGCTTCAAAAGCTCCGGGGTGATGCGGATGGTGTCGGTTTGCAGCACGGGTGTGTCTCCTCACCCATAAATACACCCATATTCACCCATAAGTCCAGGGCGTTCCCCGGGATGGGGAGGGGGCGGACTGGCGGCGGGAGTTGCTACGGGCCGAGGCGCAGGACCAGGTTCACCGTCCCGCCCTCCCCGAAATCCCCAGCCCCGTAGGGCGCAAGATATCGCGGCAGCATGGAGTCGGAGATAGCCCCCGGCATGGGGGAAAAGCCGCACTTTTCATAGGCCCGCAGCGCCCGGGCGTTCTGCCTGGACGGCCGGATGATCGAGGGGGGTTCGGGGGAAACTTTTTGAAAAAAGTTTCCCCCGATATCTTACCGGTTCACCGACTGGGTGACATCATTGAGCCTCGTCAGCACGGTCACGTAGTAGCGGGCCATCTTGCCCCGGTGGTCGGCCAGCATGGAGTCGTGGGAGCCTTCGACGACGAACGGCGGGTCGAAGGAGCAGATCTTGTCCATGGCCCGGAAGGCCTCCTTGAGGTTTTCCTCGCCGCCTTTTTGCCCGATGGACGGATAGCATTTGACCAGGGCGTAGAGGAAATCGCGCACCACGAGCATGGCCCCCTGGGCGTAGTAGACCCGGTCGTCCTCGTCGGAGAAGGAGACCTCGTCGCCGGACTGGATGAGCAGCCCCATGGGCTGGTCCAGGAATTCGCGGCCGGTGATGTAGGTCAAAAGGTCGTAGATGTCGTCGGTGCGCAGGTTGAAGACGGCGGTTCCGGCGGCCAGTTCCTTTTCGTACTGGCGCACCAGGTCGATGCCGGCCCGGTATTCGCTTTCCGTGGAGGAATGGAAGAATCCCCAGATGTCTTCGGCGTAGACGAGGCGTTTTTCCCGGGCGGCCTTCAATCCTTCGTGCTCCGCGCCCATGGCCCCGTGCTTGCTGCACCGGGTGGAGAAGAAGCGGATGAGCATGCGGGTGGAGAAGATGACGCCTTTTTGGCGCGAGGCCCGGTTGTCCAGGAACCGGGTGGGGAAAAAGTCGTTGGCGGACCAGCCGAAGGTGGAGCCCATTTCGCGTTCCAGTTGATGGACGATGGCCTCAGCCAGCACGGCGCCCTTTTCCTGGGGCGGGGAATTCTCGCCCACGTTTTGGACCAGGGCCTTGACGGATTCGTCCACGTCGGCAAAACGTGTGGGGTCCACGGCGTCGTAGATGCCGTTTAAGAGCCCTATGGCGTAGAAGGCCACGGGCCAGAAAAGGATGAACCCGGCGGCGATGATCAGGTATCTGGCCGGAATGCGTCGGGCGAAGATGGATTTCGGGGTGGAGTCGGACGGATTCGGGTCGGGGCTTTGCATGGGGGCATCCTTTTTTCGTGGCGTGGCCGCTGGTGCGGGGCCGCGCATGTGTGCGGCGCGAGAGTAGTCCGATCCGCGAAAGGCGGTCAAGAGATGCGGGAGCGGGGGAGGTTTTTGCGCGAGGCGACCGGTCCGTGATTATTTTCCCGACGGCGGGGGCGAAAAAGGCCCAATGTGGATTGAAAAGCGTTTGACTTGGGGCTAAAAGGGCCTTCATGCCGGAAAAGACAATACTTTTTGTCGCCCAGGCGCAGACGGTGACGGCGCTCTTCCAGAGCCTCAAAGAGGCCGGGGTGACTGGCGCAATCGCCGACTCCCTACCCGGCGCTTTGGCTTTCCTTAAGAAATCCAAGCCCATCCTGATATTTACCCAGGCCAAGATCGGCATCTATTCGGCGGAGTCGCTTCTGGCCAAGGGCCGTGAGGCCGGGGATTTTCCGCCCACGGTGGTCTTCACCGACCGGGGCTCGGCGGCCGAGGCCCAGCGGTATCTGGAGCTCGGGGCCAAGGATTATTGGCTCGAACCCCTGTCCTGGGAGAAGATCCAGGCGGTCATGCCCCGCGATGGCGAACCGGGCGCGGGCCTGCGAACAGGTGAGCCCGGGTCGCGAGCCGCAGCCGCCCCGGCCGACAGGCAGGCCCATGCCGGGGTGACGGGCCACAGCGACGCCCCGTGCGGGCGGTTCGCCATCATCGGCGATCATCCGGCCATCCGCCGCGTCCTGTCCCTGGCCAGACAGGTGGCGAAATCCCGGGCCACGGTGCTTATTTCCGGCGAATCCGGCACGGGCAAGGAGATGTTCGCCCGCTTCCTGCACGCCCATAGCGACCGGGCACAGGGGCCGTTCGTGGCCATCAACTGTGCGGCGCTCCCCGAGCACCTGTTGGAGAGCGAGCTTTTCGGCCATGAGAAGGGGGCGTTTACCGGGGCCATCGCCCGCAAGATGGGCAAGTTCGAGCTGGCCCAGGGCGGCACCATCCTCCTCGACGAGATTTCCGAGATGGATCTGGGGCTTCAGGCCAAGCTTTTGCGTGTGCTCCAGGAAGGCGAGTTCGACCGGGTGGGCGGCACGGAGACCGTGCGGGCCGATGTGCGCGTCCTGGCCACCACCAACCGCCGCCTGGAGGAATATGTGGAGGAGGCGAAGTTCCGCCAGGATTTGTACTACCGTCTAAACGTCATTCCGCTCAAGCTGCCGCCCCTGCGGGAGCGTGGCCAGGACATCCCGGGGCTGGCCGCCTATTTCGCGGAAAAATACTGCCGGGCCTACGGCCTGGACAAGATCCGGTTCACGGCCGAGGCCATGGACTGGCTGACCGCCTACGACTGGCCGGGCAACGTGCGGGAGTTGCAAAACCTCATGGAGCGGGCCGTGCTTTTGGCTGGCGGCGGGGCCATCAAAAAGGCCCACTTCCTGCTCGACGCCGACAACTGGCCGGACCTGGAGTCCGACGGCGGCGACGCCGAGGAGACATTGGCTCCAGAAACGCCTATTCCGACGGATGCGGCCACAGCGCCCGCGCCTGCCATCCCGGCGGGCGACGCTCCGGACGCCGAAGGCGGGCTTGTGCCTCCGGGAGGCTTTTCGGCCCTGGCCGGGGCGCCGACCGGGGACATCGAGACCCTGGACGTCATGGAGCGGCGCATGATCATGAAAAGCCTGGACAAGACCGAGGGCAACCGCACCCAGGCGGCGCAACTTTTGGGCATCTCCGTGCGCACGCTTCGCAACAAGCTCAACGAATACCGCAAGCTCGGCATGGACATTCCCTAGCCGCCGGTCTTTTTCGTCCGACCCGCCAGCTTTTTTCATAACGCCAACCACAAGGCTTTATTGCCGTATGGCCCAGCCCACGACCTTCAATATCCTGATGTATTCCCACGACACCTACGGTCTAGGGCACATCCGCCGCACCCTGGCCATCGCCTCGCACATGCGCCAAAAGGGGGTGAACATCCTCATCCTCACCGGCTCGCCCCTGGCCGGGCGCTTCTCCTCGCCCGAGGGCGTGGATTTCGTGCGCATCCCGGGCATGATCAAGAAAACCAACGAAGAATATCTGCCCCTGTCCATCAAGATCAACGCCCGCCACGCCCTAAACATCCGGCGCAACATCATCGTGGCCACGGCCAAGGCCTTCCAGCCGCACCTTTTTATCGTGGACAAGGCCCCCATGGGCTTAAAGCGCGAGGTCATCCCGACGCTCAAGTGGCTCAAGCGCCGCCTGCCCAAGACCCGCACCATCCTGGGGCTGCGGGACATCATGGACGACGCCGAGAGCACGCGAAAAGACTGGCGGGACAAGGGCGTCTACGAGGTTTTGGAGAAGTATTATTCCGAGATATGGGTCTACGGCGACCGGGATCTCTACGACCCCATTGTGGAATACGACATCCCCGAGAGCATCAGCCAAAAGATGGTGTTTACGGGCTATATCCCGCGGCTGGTGCCCATGCGCCATTCCATGGCCGCGGTTCGGCGCGAGGAGCGCATCTCCGGGGAGGAGCGGCTGGTGCTGGTGACCACGGGCGGCGGCGGCGACGGCTATCCGCTCATGGAGGCCTACCTGGACATGCTCGAAGACATGGGGGAGCCGCCGTTTCGCAGCGTGCTGGTGTCGGGGCCGTTTATGCCCCGCCCCGAGCGGGAGGCCATCGCCCGGCGCGCGGCGGGCCTTCGGGTGCGGTTTTACCATTTCTACCGGCGCATGGAGGTGCTTTTGGGGCTGGCCGACGCGGTGGTGACCATGGGCGGCTACAACACCACCTGCGAGATTTTGAGCCAGATCAAGCCCTCGCTGGTGATTCCCCGGGAGGTGCCGCGCATGGAGCAGCGCATCCGGGCGGAGATGTTAAGCCGCCGCAAGCTCATCGAATTTCTGCCCTGGGAGGATCTGTCGCCGGATTCCCTGCGGGACAAGATCGGGGCGCTTCTGGATGATCCGGAGCCGTACTGCCGGGCCATGGGGGCGTTCAAGTTCTGCGGGCTGGACGTGATTTCGGCCCGGGTGGCGGAGTTTCGCGCCGCCCAGGAGGGCGAGGCGGGCGAGGCCCCGGCGCGGCCGAAAAAGAAACGGGCCGGGGATGCGGCGGCAGTAGAGGGGTAGACGCGGGACGCGTCACATAAGCACAAGGAGATCACGTTTCATGGCCGATCAAAGGCCCGTTCTGGCCATGGTCCTTAAGGGCTATCCCCGCATTTCCGAGACGTTTATCTCAAACGAAATCAGGATATTGGAGGAGCTTGGGCTGCGCATCCGGATCATCTCCATGCGCAAACCCCGCGAATCCTTCGCCCACGCCTCGGTGTCGCGCATACAGGCCGAGGTGGTCTATCTGCCCGAGATGCTCTCCGGGCA
Source organism: Desulfolutivibrio sulfodismutans DSM 3696 (assembly GCF_013376455.1). Taxonomy (GTDB): domain Bacteria; phylum Desulfobacterota; class Desulfovibrionia; order Desulfovibrionales; family Desulfovibrionaceae; genus Desulfolutivibrio; species Desulfolutivibrio sulfodismutans. The sequence continues at coordinate 4,005,373 of NZ_CP045504.1, forward strand.
CTGGGGCGAATTTCTCAGGCGCAACCTGCGCCAGTTGCGCGCCCGCCCGGCGGCCTATCTCAAGGCCTCGGCCCGCATGCTGCGCCAGCTCATAAAAACCCGGCGTTCGGCCTCCCTCAAGCATCTGCTCCAGGCCGGGTATCTGCTGCAAGACCCGAAGTCCGATCCCCCGGCGGCCCACTTTCACGCCCATTTCGCCCATTCCCCGGGCTCCGTGGCCCGCTACGCGGCCATGCTTACGGGCCTGCCGTTCAGCTTCACCGGCCACGCCAAGGACGTCTACACCCAAAATCCCGCCAGCCTGGCCGAAAAACTGCGCCACGCCGCCTTCGCCGTGACCTGCACCGGGCACAATCGCGAATATCTTGACCGCCTGGCCGCCGGGCGCACCCCTGTGCATCTGGTCTACCATGGCATCGACCTGTCGCTTTTCACGCCTGGGCCGCCGCCGCCCCTCGAACCACCCTTCCGCATCCTCGCCGTGGCCCGCCTGACGGCCAAGAAGGGCCTGCCCACGGTCATCCGGGCCCTGGCCCTTCTGGCCGAACAGGGACTGGACTTCACCTTCGACCTCATCGGCGAGGGAGAGGACCGCCAGAAGCTCGAAGCCCTGGCGGGCTATTCGGGGCTGGCCACCAGGATGCGCTTCCATGGGGCCATGCCCCACGAGCAGGTGCTGGATTTCTACCGCTCCGCCCATGCCTTCGTCCTGGGCTGCCAGGTGCTGCAAAACGGCGACCGCGACGGCATCCCCAACGTCCTGGTGGAGGCCATGGCCATGGGCGTGCCCGTGGCCGCAACCCACGTCTCGGCTATCCCGGAACTGGTGGAGGAAGAAAAAACCGGTCTGCTGGTTTCCCCCGGCGACCCCGAGGCCCTGGCCCGGGCCGTCCACCGCCTGCTGACCGACGCCGCATTGCGGGATCGGATCATCCCGGCGGCCAGGGACAAGGTGCGGGCCGATTTCGACAATACGGTCCACACCGCGCGGCTGGCGAACATCTTCCGGGCCCTGGCCGGAAGTCCCCCCGGGATGTTCGCCGACCCGGAATCGGACGCCGAGGAGACGCCCCGGCTGTGAAAATCGCCTTCTACGCCCCCATGAAGCCCCTGTCGGACCCCACCCCGTCGGGCGACGCCACCATCGCCAAAGGGCTGGTGGAATTTCTGCGCTCCCGGGGGCACGAGGTCATGGAGGCCAGCGCCCTGCGCGCCCGGTGGATATTCAAGAAGCCCTGGCTGTGGCCCGGGGTGTTGTGGGAGCGGCGCGAGACCGGGATGCGCCTGGAGGACGCCCGGGCCGACCTGTGGCTGACGTATCACGCCTACTACAAGGCCCCGGACGTGCTCGGCCCCTGGTGCGCCCGCCGGGCGAACATCCCCTACGCCATCTTTCAAGGCATCTATTCCACCAAGCGGGCCAAGAAGCTCGGCACCCGGCTGGGGTTTCTCCTTAACCGCCAAAGCCTTCGGGCGGCGGCCCACGTCTTCACCAACCGCCTGCTCGATCTGGAGAACCTGCGCCGGATCATCCCGGAAGACCGGCTCAGCCATGTGCCCCCGGGCATCTTCCCCGGGCAGTTCGTCTTTGATCCGGCGGCCCGCAAGGCGCTTCGCGCCGAACTCGCCGGGGACGGCCCGGTCATCGCCACGGCGGCCATGTTCCGGCCCGGGGTCAAGGTGGAGGGCCTGCGCTACCTCATCTTACGGCTTGGGGAACTGGCCCGGGAGGGGCGGCGGTTTCGGCTGCTGGCAGCCGGGGACGGGGTCTGCCGGGAGGAGATCATGGAACTGGCCCGGCGGGAACTGCCGGGACGGGCCTATTTTCTGGGCCGCGTGCCGCGCGAGGAGCTGGCCGGGGCCTTGAGCGCCGCCGATCTCTTCGCCTTCCCGGGCATCCGGGAGTCCCTGGGCATGGTCTACCTGGAGGCCCAGTCCGTGGGGCTGCCGGTGGTGGCCTTCGACAACGGCGGGGTGCCCGAGGTGGTAGGCCGGGACGAGACCGGGTTTCTCACGCCGCCCTTTGACGACGCAGCCTTTCGGGCCGCCCTGTGTCGCCTGCTGGACGACCGGGATCTGCGCCGGGCCATGGGCGAACGGGCCGAGGCCAGGGTGCGCCAGCGCCACGACCTGGGAGTCAACTACGCCGCAGCCGAGGCCGTGCTCACGGCCTTGGGCGACCGTCCCCTGCGGGAGCTGTTTGCCCGCCAAGGGCCGCCCGCAGGCGCAAAAAACCGATGAAGTCCGTTTCTTTGAGCCGCTTGCAGGCCAGATAGCATCCCACATATTCCTCAATGCCCATGTCCCGGCCGTAGACCGGGAAAAGGGGCGCTTCCGGCAGAAAGGTCAGCCCGAGCCGGGCCGCAATCCGTGGGTGGATGGGCATGGTGAATTCCCCGAAGGGATCGGGGAAGGCCTCGCGCACCGGCCCGGGAAGGGGCGGATAGCCCAGCTTGTCCAGGACCGCCTCGGCCGTCATGAGGCACAGGGACCGTCCCGGATGGTTCACCGTGTGAAACGCCAAGGAATGGCGGCTCATTTCGCGCACGCTTTGGGACAGCTTGATGTCCCAGTGTTTTTCCTTCTCCGCCTCCCGGCGTCTGGATTTCTCCATGATGGCGTCCAGATCGAAGTAGCGGGCGGGGTCCGTGTGCAGATAGAGGTGCATGATCTCGCGATCCGACAATCCCCGGGAGAGCAGTTCGTCCAGAAAGAAATCGGAATAGGCGAAGGCCGTGTTGGAGGACCAAAACGGCCAATAGTCCAGGAAAAAGAGGTTGGGCAGGCACAGCGACGGACATCCGGCGGGCAGCCGGGACAACAGCTCGTCGCTGCAAAGCTCCCCCCATTCGGCCTCCAGGCGTTGGTGCAGGAAGAGGCCGCATCGTCGGAGCAGGGCAGGGGGCACGGGTTGTCGCGTATAGTTGACGGCATGGGCAATCTCGAAATCCCGGCTGAACCCGGGATGCGCGGCGAAAAGCTTCACCAGGGGCTCGCCCTGGCAGTTGGCGTGGATCAGGCAAAGGGGCTTCATGGTCCGCCCATGGTAGCCGCACCGGGCCGCTTGGGGCAAGGGGGCGAACTGGCGTGGAACGCGTCTGGGGCGTGTGGAGGCATTTTTGATCTTGACATTTGTATCTTAAAAGTTACAAGAGGTCATGCACTATGAAGTCCGTCGGTATCATGCCCAGGATGGCCGGGAACCTGTCACCCAGTGGCTGGCGGAACTGCGGGACGTGCAGGCCCGGGCGCGCGTCGCCGCCCGGGTGGGTCGTCTTGCCGCCGGGAATTTTGGCGATTGCAAGACGCTCGGGAACGGGGTGATGGAACTGCGCATCGACCATGGCCCGGGGTACAGGGTCTATTTTTCCGTGGTGGGCCGGACGGTGGTTCTTTTGTTGTGCGGCGGCGACAAGCGAACCCAGCAGGCTGACATCGAGAGGGCGACGGCCTGTCTGGCCGATTTCAAGCAGAGGGTGCACTCATGAAAAAGTATGAAAAGGCGAGTGTGAGCCATGACGAGGCGTTGGTGCGGGAATTGCGCGCCGATCCGGAATTCGCCGCCCAGTACCTCCAGGCGGCCATGGAGGACACGGACGAACCCACGGTGCTGCTTCTGGCCTTGCGCCAGATTTCCGAGGCCTTCGGCATGGCCGAGGTGGCTAGGCAGGCCGGAATCACCCGGGAAAGCCTGTACCGCGCCCTGTCTCCCCGGGGCAACCCCACCTTGCGCACCCTGACGGCGGTGCTCAAGGCCGTGGGGCTGCGTCTCGCCGTGGCCCCGGGCGGCGAAACCCCGGAGGTGGCCTGTTCCGGATGAACGGCTAGTCCGGCCCGGGAAAATGTGCTGGCGGGTCCGGCGACCGTCGTGGTATTCTTCGGCTGTTTCGGTGGTGCGACGGGGCTGTGCCCCGTCGTCAGGTCGAGGCGGCCCGCCTTTTTCGTTGCGAGGCGGAAAATGATCCGAAACGGCCGGTTTGCCGCATGCGGGCCACACGGCGCGTGGCTTGGGCGTGTCAAACGGCACGGGGCTCCATGTTCCGAAAACGACTGGGCGAAATCCATTCCCGAGACCTGGTGGCCGTCGCCCCCCGGACCACGGTGGGCGAGGTGGCCGGGCTTATGCGCGAACGCGCCCTGTCCTGCCTGCCGGTGCTCGATGATGGCCGTCCCGTGGGCATCGTCACCGAGCGGGGTCTGCTGTGGGCCGTGGCCGTCGATACCGGCGTGGGCCGGGCAGACGTGTCCACGATCATGTCCTCCCCGGTGTTGACGGCAACCCCGGACATGACCGCCCACGAGGCCTATTCCCTGCTGCAAAAAAACCGGTTGCGCCACCTGGTGGTCGTCTCCGCCGACGGAGCGGCCTGCGGCGTGGTCTCCCAGTCCGATCTGGTGGAGCATCTGGGCTACGAATATTTCGTCGAACTGCGCCGCCTGTCCCGGATCATGGTCCGCGAGGTGGTGACCGCAGCGCCCGCCACCCCGCTGGCCGAGGCCCTGGGCCTTATGGCCGAAAAGAGCATCAGTTGCCTGTTGGCCGTGGAGGATGGCCGCCCGGTGGGCATCTTCACCGAACGCGACGCGGCCGCGGTGATCCTGGCCGGCGAGGCGGCCGGCGCGATGTCCCTTGGCCACGCCATGCGCACCCCGGTGCTCACGGTCGCCGCCGACATCCCGGTCCACGAGGGCCTGTCGCTGATGCGCCGAAACGGCATCCGCCGCCTGGTCATGGTGGACGGGGAGGGACGGCTGGTCGGACTGGTCACCCAGTCCGACGTGGTCAACGCCATGGAGTGGGAATACATCGGCGTGCTCAAGGAGATCATCCGGGAAAAGGAGGAAAGCTACCGCAACATCTTCGTCAGCGCCATGGAGGGCATCTTTTGTACGGGGATGGACGGGCGTATCCTGGAGGCCAATCCGGCCATGGCCAGGATGCTCGGCTACGACAGCCCCGAGGAGCTGATGGACTCGGTGCGCGATATCGGAACCCAACTGTATACCCAGACCGGCAGGCGGGGAGAGATTCTGGCGATTTTGTCACAGGGGGAGGGCCCCTATACCTTCGAAGCCCAGTTCCGGCGTCGCGACGGCGACTTGGCCTGGGTGTCCTGCACGGCCAAGCTTTTTCGGGATTTCCAGGGCAGGGCGGCCAGGGTGGAGGGCATCTGCCTGGACATCACCGGCCGCAAGAACGCCGAACTGGCCCTGGCCCGCAGCGAGGCCCGCTACCGGTCCATTGTCGAGGACCAGACCGAACTCATCTGCCGCTACCGGCCCGACGGCCGCCTGTCCTTCGTCAACGAGGCCTATGTGCGCTATTTCGGCAAGGATCGGCGCGACCTCATCGGCGAAAATTTCATTCCCCACATCCCCGACGCCGACATGGTCGTGATCACCAGGGGGATCGCCTCCATCTCCATGGCCAACCCCGTGGTCGATTTCGAACACCGTATCGTCATGCCCGGCGGGATCATGCGCTGGCAGCGCTGGACCCACAGGGGCGTCTTCGACCTGGCGGGCAACGTGGTGGAATACCAGGCCGTGGGCAACGACGTCACCGAACGCAAGCTGGCCGAGGAGGCTCTGGAGCATGCCCGGGACGAGCTGGAAGCCCGGGTGGCGGCGCGCACGGCCGAACTGGCCGCCGCCAACGCCTCCCTGCGCCAGGAGATCGAGGCCCGGGCCAAGGCCCAGGAGCGGCTCAAGGAAAACGCCATCTTCTTGGAGACCATCCTGGACGCCATCCAGGACGGCATCAGCGTCCTGGATACGGACTTAAACGTCATCAAGGTCAATGCGACCATGCAGGCCATGTACGAATCCGGATCGCCCTTGGTGGGGCGCGCCTGCCATGAGGCCTTCCGGGGCCGGGCGACCCCCTGTCCGAGCTGTCCCAGCGTACGGGCCATGGCCGACGGCCGTATGCACTCCGAGGCCGTGTCCCGTGAGATCGACGAGGGCGGGCCGCCGGGGTTTATCGAGCTTTTCTCTTATCCGTTCCGCGACGGGCTCGGCCGGATCAAGGGCGTGGTGGAGTTTGTGCGCGACATCACCGAGCGCAAGCGCCTGGAGCGGGAGCTCCTGCGGGCCATGCACCAGAGCGACGCCGCCAACCAGGCCAAGAGCCGCTTCCTGGCCAACATGAGCCACGAGATCAGAACCCCGCTCAATGCCGTTTTGGGATATATCCAGCTTGTCCTGCACGAGGAGCTGTCCCCCAAGGCCAGACAGCGTCTGGGCGTGGCCGAGGAGTCGGCCCAGACCCTGTTGTCGGTCATCAACGACATCCTGGATTATTCGAAGATCGAGGCCGGGAAGCTGGACATCCGGGAAGTGAGCGTGGATCTGCGGGAGATATCCGCCTCCCTGGCCCGGCAGCAGGAGGTGTTGGCCAAAAACAAGGGCCTGACCCTGTCCTGCCGGGTGGCCCCGGACGTGCCGCGCCGGGTCTTTGCCGACCCCATGCGGCTCAAGCAGATCCTGCTCAATCTGGTGGGCAACGCCATCAAATATACCGAACGCGGCGGCGTGGAGGTGGAGGTGTCCCGGGCCGGGCACAGGGGGCTTTCGACATCCCGGGTGGGCGGCGAGACGGCGACCCTGGTTTTCTCCGTGTCCGACACGGGCATCGGCATCCCCGAGGACAGCCGGGAGGCCGTGTTCGACAGCTTCACCCAGGTCGATTCCGGGCTGACCAAAAAATACGCGGGCACGGGCCTTGGCCTGGCCATTTGCAAAAAAATCGCCGGGCTTCTGGGCGGCGATCTCTCCTTCGACAGCCAGGTGGGCCAGGGCAGCACCTTCCGTTTCCAGGTGGCCCTGCGCGTGGACAGCCGCGACATCCCGGATGTCCAGGCCGTCCGGCCGGACCTCGAAGCCTGCGCTGCGATCGGCGGGGAGCGCCCCCTGCGGGTGCTTTTGGTGGAGGACAACCGCATCAACCGCATGTTCGCCGAGGATCTCCTGTCCAGCCACGGCCATGCCGTGGCCACGGCGGAAGACGGGCGACAGGCCCTGGAGCGGCTTTGCCGGGAGTCATTCGATGTGGTGCTCATGGACATCCAGATGCCGGTCATGGACGGGTTGACCGCTACCCGGGCCATCCGGGCCGGGCACGGTGGCATCGACCCCGCCGTGGCGGTCATCGGGCTGTCGGCCTACGCCCTGGACCGGGAGCGGGAACGCTTTCTCGACGCCGGGCTTGACGGCTACATCACCAAGCCCGTGAATATCGAATCCTTTTTCCAGGCCGTCTCCCGGATCACCCGGGGACGGGGGCGCGTGGCGGACATGCCGCTGACGGCCGGGGCCGTCCCCCGACCCGCCGCTTCCGTCGCTTCCGTCGCCTCCGGCGCCTCCGCCGCCCCGCAGGTCGAGGAACCCGTGGACCGGGCCGGGCTTGCCGCCCAATACGGGAAGAAAACCGACCTGTTGCGGCTTTTGGCCGGGGAATTCGAAAAGGCGGCCCCGACGTGCCTTTCGGACATGGAGGCGGCCCTCCGGGACAACGACCTGGACACGTTCGCCCGCCTGGCCCATACGCTCCGGGGCAACGCGGCCATGTTCGGGGCCGGTCCCCTGCGTCACGACGCCGCCCTGGCCGAGGAGGCCGCCGTCCGGGGCGACAGGGCCCAGACCACGCAGCTTGCGCCCCTTCTGGCCGCAGGCGTGCGGCGGACACTGGCCGCCCTCGACGCCTTTTTGACGGCACAAACCCAGGAAACCGTACCCTCCGGGACAAGGATCGATCAGGGATGAGCACCGCCGCCTTCGCCCTCGTGCGCCACGCCACCACCTATTGGAACCAGGAAAAACGCATCCAGGGCCACTGGGATTCGGAACTGAGCCCGGAGGGTCTCGCCGAGGCCGGACGTTTCGCCGAGACCCTGGCGGGCATGGGATTCGCCCGGATTCTCAGCAGCGATCTGACCCGGGCCAAGACCACCGCCGGCATCATGAACGTGCGTCTGAAGCTGCCCATGACCGTGGAACGGGGGCTTCGCGAGCAGAAATTCGGGGATTGGACCGGGAAACTGGTGGCTGATCTGCGTGGGCGCGGCCTGGAGGAGCAGGTGGCCCTGGGGTGGGATTTCCGTCCGCAAAACGGGGAGAGCCGGGACGAGGTTTTCGGCCGGGCCGAGCGCACCCTGATCGAGGCGGCCCGGCATTGGCCTGGGAAAAACATCCTGGTCGTGACCCACGAAGGGGTCATCAAGGCCCTGGTTTACCGGCTTCTTGGCCGCAGCTATCTGCCGCACGAGCCCAAGATCTTAAAGACCGGATGCGCCCACTGGATCCGGGTCAATGAAGGCGTGCCCACCCTCGGCGACATCAACGTGCCCCTGTAAGCCGCCCTCCCGCCGCCGTGAAGATCCTTTTCTACTGCCAGCATGTGCTCGGGCTTGGGCATTTCATGCGCAGCCTGGAGATCGTCGCCGCCCTGGCCCCGGACCAGGTGGTCCTGGTCTCGGGGGGGCCGCCCGTGCCCGTGCCCCTGCCGCCCCATGTCCGCGAGGTCCGGCTGCCCGCCCTGGAGATGGATGCGGACTTTACCCGCCTGTCGGCCACGGACGGCGGGGGGCTTGCGGACGTCAAGGAACGGCGGCGCGAGATCCTTTTATCCCTTCTGGACGCCGAGCGGCCGGACGTCTTTTTCGTGGAGCTCTATCCCTTCGGCCGCAAGGCCTTTGAATTCGAGCTTGTGCCCGCGCTTTCGGCCATCCGGGAGGGCCGCTTCGGCCCGGTGCGCGTGGTCTGCGGCCTGCGCGACATCCTGGTGGAGAAAAAGGACCAGGCGGCCTACGAAGCCCGGGTCATCGCCCGGCTCAACGCCTTTTTCGACCTGGTGACGATCCATGCCGACCCGGCCCTGTTTCCTTTGTCGGCCACGTTTTCCCGTACGGCGGACATTGACGCGCCGGTGCGCTATTCCGGCTATGTGGCCCCGCCGGAAGCCCCTGCGGACCTTCCTGCGGCGGCGGTCAGGGCCCGGCTCGGCGTGCCGCCGGGGAACCGGCTCCTGGCGGCCAGCGCCGGGGGCGGCCGGGTCGGCGGCGAGGTGTTGGCGGCGGTTGTCTCCGCCCTGGCCCTGCCCCGGGCGGCCGGGCTTGGTCCCATAAGCCTTCGCGTCTTCTCCGGCCCCTATGCCCCGCAGGAGGAATACGCCGCCCTGCAGGCCGCCGCGGCAACCCTTCCCGACGCCCGGGTGGAACGTTTTGCCGCCGATTTCCCAGCCATCCTGCGCGCCGCCGACCTGTCCGTGAGCCTGGCTGGATACAATACGGTCATGGCCGTATTGCGGGCCGGGGTCCGGGCCCTGGTCCGGCCCTTCGACCAGAACCGGGAACAACGCCTGCGCGCCTCCCGGTTGGCCGAGCTGGGGCTTTTGGGGGTTCTTGAGGCTGCCGACCTCGAACCCGGCCGCCTGCTCTCCCGCCTGGACGGCATCCTGGCCGCCCCGCCTCCCCAAAGGACCGCCGTGCGCCTGGACGGCGCGGCCGGGACCGCCCGCATCCTGCGGGAGTGGGGGATGGCGGCGGGCATGCCTGGATCGAAAATCCCCTAATCTCCGCGTTCCTGCGTTTTTCTGTCTGGGGCATGGCGTTTTGCGCCACACCTGATGCGCCCGAGGGAAATCGTGCTCAAAAATAGTTTGACTATCAAAATTTAAAGTCATAGAGATTTTTCGACATCAAAATATTTGCCGTCCAAAGGAGTTGCTCATGATCGGACGTTTCGCCAGACCCGGGGCCTACAAAGACCTCGTCGACCTCAAGGAATTCTCCTCCTGCGCCGTGGGTGGGGCCTTGGCCCTGGCCTCCTGGATGTGGGGATATTTCGGGTGGCCGTCGGCCGATATCGCCATGGCCCTGGCCGTGGCCTCGGTGCTGATGAACGGATTGCCCATCGTCTGGGGCGCGTTCCGGGGGATTTTCGAAAAACGCCTCAATGTGGACGAACTGGTCAGTCTGGCCATCGTGGCCTCGGTGATCCAGGGCGAATATCTCACCGCCGCCGTGGTGGCCTTCATCATGACCCTGGGGGCGCAGGTGGAGGGGATCGTCAGCGACTCGGCCCGCAAGTCCATCCAGGCCCTGGCCCGCATGACCCCGGACACGGCCACCCTGATCGATGCCGACGGGGGGCGGCGGCAGACGCCGGTCAGCGCGCTTGCGGCCGGGGACCGGCTGGAGATCAGGCCCGGGGAGCGGATACCCGTGGACGGCCAGGTGGTGGCCGGGATCACGGCCGTGGACGAATCCTCGGTGACCGGCGAGGCCATGCCCGTGAACCGGGGGGTGGGCGACGAGGTGCTGGCCGGAACCTTAAGCTACAACGGGGTGATCGAGATTGTGGCCGCCCGGGTGGGCCAGGACACTACGCTCGGCACGGTGATCCGGCTGGTGACCGAGGCCGAGACGAACCGCCCCAAGGCTGCCCGGGTGGTGGACACCTATGCCAAATGGTTCACGCCGTTGGTCCTGGCCCTGGCCGGGGTGGCCTGGTGGGCCTCCGGGAACCTGGACCGGGCCGTGGCCGTGCTGGTGGCCGGATGCCCCTGCGCCCTGCTCATGGCCGCCCCCACGGCCGCCGTGGCCGCCGTGGCCCGGGCCGCGCGCATGGGCATCCTGGTCAAGGGCGGTCGGCCGCTTGAGGAGGTGGGCCGGGTGGACGCCGTGCTTTTCGATAAGACCGGCACCCTGACCCTGGGCGAACCCGTGGTGGATGAGACTGTCCCGGCCCCGGGCGTAACCGCCTCCGAGCTTTTGGCCGCGGCCGCCTGTGCCGAGCAGCACTCCACGCATCCCCTGGCCCGGGCCGTGTTGCATGCCGCCGCCGCAGCGGGCGTTGACGCGCCACGGGCCGAGGAATTTTTAAGCGAGGCCGGAACCGGCGTGCGGGCCCGCATGGACGGCCGGGAGATCGAGGTGGGCGGGGCGGCCCTGGCCCCCGCCGGGAATCTGCCGCCGGTCCTGGCCAAGGCCTTGGAATCGGCGGCGGCGCGGGGGGCCACGCCCCTGGTGGTCCGGCGCGACGGGCAGGTCATGGGCCTGCTGGCCGTCACCGATACCATACGGCCCTTGGCCCGCGATTCCGTGGCCGCCCTGCGCGCCCTGGGCGTCGCCCGGGTGGGCATCCTCTCCGGCGACCACGACCGCTCCGTGGCTGGCGTGGCGGCGGCCCTTGGCATCACCGAATCCTGGCCGGGACTCAAACCCGCCGACAAGCCGCGCATCGTGGAGGAGTTTCAGGATGCCGGGGGTCGGGTCATGTTCGTGGGCGACGGCATCAACGACGCCCCGGCCCTGGCCAGGGCCGACGTGGGCGTGGCCATGGGCGCGGCAGGTACCGACGTGGCTCTGGAGACGGCCCAGGTGGCGCTGACCCGCGACGACATCGGACGGCTGCCCCTTTTGGTCAGCCTGTCGCGGCGCATGCGGCTGGTGATCAAGGTCAACATCGCCCTGGGCGTGTTGTCCAACGGCCTGGCCATGTTCGGCGGCTCGTATGGGCTTTTGAGCCCCATTGCGGCCTCGGTGTTCCACAACGCCGGGTCCATTCTGGTGGTCATGTCCTCGGCGGCGCTCTTTTTTGTCTCCGGCCGGGGCGAAGCCGGACTTGCCCCGGCCCGGGCCGGGATGCGATAGGAGGCTTCCCAGGGAGGAAACTTTTTGAAAAAAGTTTCCTCCCTGGACCCTCCTTCAAAAACTGTATCGGGCTTCGCCGCTTCTGCTCGCACAGGGGCGGGTGTCGGCTCGGGGGCGGAACGGACATGGAGAACATGGAAGAATTGACCGGGCTTCTGATCGAATTCTACGAGCGTTTCTCCTCCTGGGAGCAGGGCGTGGTGCGCGAGACGGGCCTGACCCTGCCCCAGATGCATACCCTGGAGATCATCGGGGCCACGGGCAACCTGCGCATGAAGGAGGTGGCCGAAAAGATGGGCGTGACCACGGGGTCGCTCACCGTCCTGGTGGACCGCCTGGTGCGGGCCGGGCTCGTCGAGCGCAAGCCCGACGAAAAGGACCGCCGCTCCATCCGGGTGGGGCTGACCCCCGAGGGCCGCAAGCACTTCGAGGGGCACCACCTGCTGCACCTGCAACTCTCCCAGGATATCGCCGGGGCGCTCACCCCGGAAGAGGCCGAACGCTTTCCGCAGATGCTCACGAAGATCATGGCCCAGTTCTAGGCCGCAGGATGTGTCGGCAGTCGCCGCTGTCCGGCGGCGAGAGCGGCAAGAGGCAGGAAGTCTGAAATCTCCTCGCGCGGGTTTACGGGAAAACCCGACGTTCCTGAATCTGCAAATCCCTGGGGGGGATCCTCCCGGTATCCGTAATTCCTTGCTTGCAACCATACTGTCGCGTAGAGAATCTGGGATGTTCCGACGGGCCTTTCCCCCCCAAAAGCCTTCCGGTTGTGCGTTCGTGATGTCGACGGGGGGGCGATGTCATGCGGAAGAGCCGATTCAGCGCGGCCCGGATCATCGGGATTCTCAAACAGGCTGTCGCGGCGTATTTTGAAATGTGTGTCCAACAGTTCGGAATTTGGGGCCAGGGGTGGCATGGAAGCAGGTCGTATTTGACTCTATAATAAATGGAGTGGCCTGATGGAACCGAGTGGAATGGACAATGATCATAAAGCGACTGTACGGGAGACGATTTGTAAAAATTCGGAGCTAAGCGTCGCATTTATGGCAATGAATATGCTCGCGGCCACAATTGCGAGCTATGGCTTGTTTGCAAATAGCCCGGCCGTCATAATCGGTGCAATGATCATTGCGATGCTTCTCGGTCCAATCACTGGCGTCTCCCTTTCATTGGTTGACAGCGACACGAAACTCCTTGTTACGAGTATAACCACTCTGGTCGCAGGCGCTGTGGGTGTCATTGTCACAGCCTTGATCATAGGCACCATACATATCGATGTCCCAATTTCAGAAGAGATTCTCTCCCGGACACACCCAAATTTCGCAGATCTCATGATTGCTCTCGCCGGTGGAGCAGCTGGTGCATATGCTTATGTTTCGCCCAGGTTGAGCGTGGCTTTTGTTGGTGTGGCAATCGCTACGGCCTTGGTTCCGCCGCTTTGCGCTGCGAGTATCCTTCTCGCTCGAGGGCATTATGATCTTTCCTTTGGAGCATTTCTGCTGACATTTACGAATATTGTCGCCATACAGTTTTCATCATCTGTGGTTCTTTGGCTTACAGGATTCCGGAATATTAGTCATGCAAAGGGTGTCTCGTTTTATATATTTTTTAAAAACAACAGTGTTAGTATCGTTATATTGGCAATCCTTGGGGTGGTGTTGACTGATACTATGCATGAAACCCTTTCTGAGAAAATCTATGAGGCAAATATAAATCAAGTTTTAAAAATGGAATGTGACCATGCCGAGGGATGTTTTCTGCCGGCGGTTCGATTCGATGAGAACGACAAAGGCGTAGTCATCATCAACGCCGTGGTGCGTGGGCCAAATCCACCGCGGCCTGAGAGGATTGCTGCCATAGAGCAGAAACTGCCTGCACATCCCAAGGGCAAACCCACCGAGCTTCGAGCGCGTTTTGTGCCAACTGCCACGATTAATCGCAACGGGGTTTTGTATGAGGACTAGCCTCGCAGGGCCGCTTGCCTTCTTCGCACAGTGAAGATTCAGATACGTGTTGACACGACCTTGAACCGAAAAAACGCCCCCCGGCCATGACGGCCGGGGGGCGTTCGTCGTTCGGTCTTGCCGTGCTATCTGCCGAGTCGGCGCGGGCCTGCCTCGACGCCTGTATCCCCCTTGAGTTCTTCGATGAGCCGCCGCAGTTCCCCGGCCATGCCCGCCAGTTCGTTCACGGCATGGGCCGACTGCTCCATGGAGTCCGCCGTCTCCATGGCCACCCGGTTGACTTCCTCGATGGAGCGGTTGATCTCCTCCGAGGCCGCCGACTGTTCTTCGGCCGCCGAGGCGATGCTTTGCACCTGGGAGGAGCTTTCGTCGGAAAACGACACGATCTCGGACAGGGATTTGCCCGAGGTGGTGGACAGTTCCGTGGCCTTTTCCACCATGGCCCCGGCCTGGTTCATGTCCTCGATGCTTTTGCGCGTGGAGGCCTGGATGGAGCGGATGTTGGCGCCCACCTCCTTGGTCGCGCCCATGGTCTTTTCGGCCAGTTTGCGCACCTCGTCGGCCACCACGGCGAAACCGCGCCCGGCCTCTCCGGCCCGGGCGGCCTCGATGGCGGCGTTCAAGGCCAAAAGGTTGGTCTGGTCGGCGATGTCGTTGATGACGTTCATGACCTGGCCGATGGATTCGGCCTGGCGGCCCAGGTCGGCCAGATTGGCGTTCATGGCCAGAGCCATGCGCCGCACCTCGGTGATGGCCGAAATGGCCTCTTCCACCACATGCGACCCCTCCATGGCCTTGCCCTTGGCCTTTTCGGCGGAGTCCGAGGCCTGCCCGGCGTTCTTGGCCACCTCCATGACCGTGGCGTTCATCTCCTCCATGGCCGTGGCGGTCTCGCCCATGCGCTGTTTCTGGAGTTCCGTGCCCCGGTTGATCTCGTCGATCTGGGCCGAGATCTCCTCGGAGGAGGTGGTGACCCGGTCCACGATGCCTTCGAGCTTTTCGGCGGCGGCCAGCATGCCTTCGTGCAGGGCCTGCTCGGCCTGGCGGCGCAGGGCGTTGCCCTCGGTCACGTCCTGGACCAGTTCAATGTGGCCGATCTTTTCACCCCGGGTGTTGAACAGGAAGGCGGAGTTGACCTGAAAATCCCGATCAATGCCCGGCTGGGTGAACGTGGACACCGGGTTGCCCCGGCGCAGGCATTCCACACCGCATTGGTCCGTGCCGCAGATGGAGGCGCCCCATTCCTTACAGTGCCGCCCGACGAGGTCGGCCCGCTTTTTGCCGGTGACGTCCTCGGCTGGTTTGTTGACGAAGGTCCAGTGCTGCTCCATATCCGTGACCGAGATGGGGAAGGGGATGGAATCGAGGATGGCCTCGTACCAGAAGGCCTTGTCCACCACGATGTCGAAGGCGGTGTTCAGGTTTTTGGCCGCCTGTCCCACCTCGTCGCCCGAGGTCACGGCGAGGCGGGCGGTGAAGTCCCCGCCCGCAAAGCGCCTGGCCGCCTCGACGATGCGGGCCAGGGGCCTGGTGACGATGACCCTGGAGAGCAGGAAGACCAAGGCCAAAAGTACCAGCAGGCCCAGGCCTCCAGCCGCAAAGCTCATGTTCACGCTGCGCTGGGCGTCGGCCAGAAGGGCGTCCAGAGACACGGTCAGGACCATGCTCCAGGGGGTGTCGGTTTCGCCGATGGTGAAGGGCGACAGGTAATAATAGGAGGTCTCCCCCGTGGCCAGGGACTTGTTTTCCTCCACGCGGGCCTTTCCCGCCCGGACGTCTTTGTCCCGGGCCGTGGCGTCGGCCCGCACGTCGAGAATCTTCTTGCCCACGAATTCGGCCTTGGGATGGGCCACATAAGTGGTGTCATTGGAGAACAGGAAGGCATAGCCCTCTCCGAAGGGCTTGATCCCCAGGACGATCTTCTTGATGAGCTCGGTGCTGATGTCCACCCCGGCCACACCCACGATCTTGCCGTTTTGGCGGATGGGCGCGCACAGGCTGACGAGCATGGTCTTCTGGCCGCCCACGGTGTATTCCACCGGGTTCATGACCACGTCCTTTCCAGAACGCAGCGGCTTGACATAATAGTCGTTTTTCCCGGCCGTGTCGTAGTCCGTGCAGGGCTCCAGATGGACGCCGCCCACCCGGTTCCAGTAGGGCACGAAGCGTCCCTTGGCGTCGCTGCCGTCTGCGCCCGCGTTTTCCCCGTCCAGCCCGTCCAGGGCGTTTGGTTCGAACACGGTCCATACCCCGAGAAAATCCGGATTATGTTCGAGCAGGCCGCGCAGCATGTTGCTCACCCGGGCCCGCCGCGTCTCCGGAGGCATGTCGTCCATGAAGGCCAGGGCCTGGGCCACCCCCCGGGCCGCGTTCAACCCTTCGTCCAGTTCGGCCTTGATGATGGCCCCGCTGGCGGCGGCCTCCATCTTGACCGCTTCCTCCACCCGGAGTTTGGCCGAATTGTTTAAAGTCCTGGCGAAATACAGGGTGGTCACGGCCAAAATGATCGTCACCACCAGCCCCACGCACAACGACAGCTTGAGCCCGATTCCCATTTTTTGGAACATGCGAGTCCGCTCCCTGCAAGCACGGTTGGCGCGCGGGCGGAACGGACCCGAAAGCGCGGTTTCAAACGGAAGAGAAGAGGCTTTTTACCAGTATATACGGCACCCCGGGTTTTCTTTCAATCCCCGGGAGGGTTATTTCTCCATGGTAAAGAAAAAAACAGGCTTACAGGGGAAATATAAACGTCAACGGACGATATCGCAAGGTGTATAATCGAAGCATGCACACCTGTTTCAGAAAGGCGGGAGCGGCCGGAAAAACGAGGAAAAAACGGAAAAATGCATGTGGCGTGCACTCGTAAAGGTGCGCCGCAGCCGCTTCCCCTGGGACTTGCGGGAAAAAACGGTCGGGCGGCTGAAAGCCGCATCAGTTCCAGAGTTCCTGTTCTTCCTCCTCGGTCAGGGCGTCGGATGCGTCGGGGCCGCCTGGCGCGGCAGGCCTCTTGCCGGTGCGGGGTTTGGCGGGCCGGATGTCGAAACCCGTGAGGTAGGCCCCGTAGGCGAAGCCTTCCCGGCCATCTGCAGTGCGGACCCTGATCCAGTTCTCCTGGCGTTCCAGAACCGTCACCATTTCGTCCCGATCCAGACCGCCGATCACGGCGCTTTTGGACGACGGCCCCTGCCGCAGGTTCAGGCCCTGGATGGTCACCCGTTCGGTGCGCGGCGAAGGGGAGGCTACGGGGGCTGGCGTCGGGGAGGCGGGCTTGGTTCCGATACTCACGGAGCAGGCGGGAAGGATGGCCAGGGCCAGGAGTAAGGCCAGAAGCGGCGTCAGGGTGCGGCGGGGCATGATCCCTCCTTGCGGGCGTTTTCTATGGGAGGGCATTGGCCGAGTCGGCAGGCCGCCTCGAGATCCCGGCACATGTCTGATGGGCGTCCCAGACTGGCGAGCAGCTTGGCGCGCCGGATAAAAAGTCCGGGATTGCCGGGGTCCAGAGCCACGGCCTGGTCGTAGGCCGAAAGGGCCTCTCCGGGGCGGCCAAGGGCAATCAGGCACAGGCCGCGCATGGAGTGCACGGCGGCCTGGGCGTCGCCTGCGGCCAGGGCCTGATCATAGTCCGCCAGGGCTTCGGCCGGGCGGCCCAGGAAATAACGGGCATGGCCCCTGGCGACAAAATATTCGGCCCGGCCGGGGGCCAGGGCCAGGGCCGCGTCGAGTTCCTTCTCGGCCTTGGCGTAACGTTTGGCCCGGCCGTGCGTTTTGGCGGCTTCATGATGCCGGGCGGCCCGGCGCAGGGCATCGGCGGCGGCGTCCGTAACGCCAGGCCCGGGAGGGGCCTCGGCCGCAGCAGGGGGCGGCGGGGCCTCGTCACCCGGCGGGGCGGCCGGGGGGGCCGTGGCGGCGTCATCGTCCTTCGGGGCCGCAGGAGGCGGCTGACGCCGCGCGGCATCGGCAAAGGCCGCCAGATCGCGGAAAAGGCGCTTGGTGGCGTCAGAAATCCCGGACAGGCTGGCCGGGCCCATGGCCACCCCGGCCCACAGGATGCGGCCGGTCTCCACGTCGATGAACCGGGCGTCGATGCGCGTCTTGCCGTCTTCTTCGGCCACGGAGCCGCTGACGATGGCCGTGGCCCCGGCCATGGCCCCCACCTTGAGGGCCGCCGAGGTGTAGGTCAGGCCCCGCTCCCCGAATTCCAGTTCTTCCAGCAGGCGGCTGATGATCCGCCGTTCCACCACCTCGAACCGGCCGGAATTGACCGCCGCCGTGGTCAGCATCTCCGAAACCAGACGGCCTTTTTCGCTGTTCCGGGCCTTGGCCGTGACCGGTTCGAATTCGAGAATGGCGATTTTTTGCCGGTCGGCGGCCCGGAATGTCGCGCCAGAAGACGGGCTCTCGGCCTCGGCGGCCTGCGCCGGGGCAAGGGGGACCGCAAGCAGGCCCAGAAGGAGGAAGAGCAGAAAAGCGGATGCCCGCGGCATGGAGCAGACGCCTCCTCGGGCAAAGCCGTGTCGGCCCTGCCTGCGGTATTTGCCACGGGCCGTAGCGCGCGGCTGTGTGACCATCGGCTTTTCTTACGCAGTGCAGGGAGGCTTGGTCAATGCCCGCGCGGGGACGACGATTCATTCTCGCCGAGGTCCAGGACGGCGAACGGCTTGGTCAATGCCCGCGCGGGAACGGCCCTGGCGGCGGGCTGGAAAAAGCGAGGTTCACCGTCCGGGGCCGGGGGCGTTTGCCGTGAACAGGGCGTCGCCCGAGGCCAGTCGGCCCTTGGCGTCGGAAAAGGGATCGTAGAGGCCCTCGAAGGCAAAGCCGTGGGCGGCCAGGAACTCCCGCAGTTCGGGGAAAAGCGGTTGCCCGTCGTAGAGCGGGTAGAAGGCGGTCTCGGCCAGGATGAGCGCCGCCCGGGGCAGGATGCCCACGGCCCCTTGCAGGGCGGCCAGTTCATAGCCCTGCAGATCGAGCTTGATGATGTCCGCGCCTTGCGGCAGGGCCGCATCCAGCCGGACCACCGGGACCGTCACCCGGGCCGTCTGGCGGATGTCCTGGTCGGCATATTTCTCATGGATGCCCGTGGGCGGGAGCATGGAGGACAGGGTGCGGCGGCTTAAGACCGTCAGCTCGGCCGTAGCCGCCTGCGGCCCCAGGGCGCAGGCCTGGACGACGACCCGGGCGTCTCCCAGATAGCGTTTTTCAAGCTTGCGGGCCAACTCCGGCAGGGGCTCGAAGGCCGCCACCCGGGCCCGGGGGAACAGCTCCAGAAAGCGGGCCGTGGTGCGGCCCTTGTTGGCCCCGCCGTCCACAATCACGGGGTCTGCGGCGGGGCGCAGTTCGGCCAGCCGGTCCAGGGGCGGGGTGTCGTGCACCAGGGCGGGGTCGAGATCGTGGAACATGGGGCGTGGCATGGCGAGGGGGCGGGATCCGGTCAGGACGTGCCGCCGGAGGCGTCTTCGGGCTGGTCCGAGGCGTGGGCATGGGGAAAAAGGGGCAGCGTCAGGGTGAACACGGCCCGGCCCGCATCGTGGGCATAGGCCAGGGAGCCGCCCATGTCCTGGGCCAGCCGTCTGGCCAGGGCCAGTCCTGGGCCGGTCCCGCTTTCCTCGAAGGGCAGAAACAGCCGCTCGGGCTCCCTGGCCGGTTGGGCCTCGGGGTAAGCCACGGTCAGTCGGGAAAAGGTGTCGTCGGACCAGGCCGTCACGTCCATGGTCCCGCCCCGGGGCATGTGCGCCGCGCCGTGGCGCACCATGGCCGTCACCACCTGGCCCAAAAGCAGGGGGTCTTCCTCCACGGCGGTGACGGCCCGGGAAAAATCCGTGCGGCACACGACGTCGCGGCCGACGAGTTCGGGGGACAGGGCCTCCAGAACCTGGGCGATCACCCCGCCCATTCCCAGGCACACCGGATGCTGGTCCGCCGGTTGCAGATAGGTCCGGATGCGGTCCACCAGGGCCTCCAGGCGGGCCGCCTCGGCCAGGATGATCTCGGTCTCGTGGGCCTCGGGGTGGCGGTCGTGGAGCCTTTTGGCGAACCCGGCGATGGAGAACAGGGGGTTTCGGATTTCATGGGCCACTTCGGCGGATATGGCCCCCAGGGTCTTGAGTTTTTCCTGCTGCACCATGAGCCGCTCCAACTCCACCCGGTCGGTGATGTCGATGAGCAGGCCTTCCACCAGCATGCCGTCGCCCTCGGGGGCCTCCGTGGCCGACATGACCTTGAGGATGCAGTGCGTGATGGTTCCGTCCGGGCGTAGAAAGCGGCAGTCGAGGGACAGGGGGCGGGAAACCCCGGAAAAAGCCTGGCCGATGACGTCGCGGATGGCCTGGCGGTCGTCGGCGTGGGCCTGTTGCACGAACCAGCCGGGAACCGCCAGGGCTGTGGCCCGGGACTGGCCGAACATGGCGCGGCAGTTTTTATTGACGAATTCCAGTGTCAGATCCGGGCGCAGGGCGAAGACCAGAAGCGGCAGGTTCTGGACCAACTCGAAATAGCGGGCCTCGGCCCGCAGCATGCGCCGCTGGGTCTCGGCGGCGGTGATGGCCGCCTGGGCGGCGTGGTCCAGCAGTTCGTAGCTTTCGATGGGTTTGACGATGAAGTCCGTGGCCCCGCGCCGGAAGCTCTCCACCACGTCGCGCACCTCGCCCCGCCCGGAGATGACCACCACCGGCGGAGGGTCGGCGACATGGGCCAGTTCGGCCAAAAATCCGAATCCGTCCAGCACGGGCATGCGCAGGTCGAGCAGGATCAGGTCCGGCCGCTGTTTCTCCAACAGACCCAGGGCCTGACGGCCATTTTCGGCCTGGGCCGTCTGGTATCCCGAATGGGAAAGCCACAGGGAGACGCTTTCGCGCAGGGTGGGATCGTCGTCGACGATCAGGACCAGGGGACTTTTCACGCGCGCTGGGCATCCTTGTGGAGGTGTGGGAACGGGACGGCCTGTGCCTTTTATGCCGGGTTGCCGGGGAAACGGCAAGGGGGCGGCCGCCGTCGGTCGGCTGTCGCCCCGGGTGGTGTCGCCGTGGTGGCATCGGACAAGAATGTTGCATGCCGAAATCCGGCGTGTCTGTGAAAATTATGTTGCAAAAATGTCAAAATTTACCTATACGCACTCCACCCGAACGGCGCCGGTGGGCGCGGCGCGGACATCGCTTCTCGTTTTCAGGACAGACGATGCCCGTGACCCCCGGAGCCTGTGCAGGGGAAACACGGCCGCGCGGCGGCCAACACTTTCAAGGGGGGGTTATCTATGAATGCGGCGGATACGGGATTCATCCTCATCTGCGCAGCCCTGGTCATGTTCATGACCCCGGGGCTGGCTCTTTTCTACGGCGGCATGGTCCGGGCCAAAAACGTCCTGGGAACGGTCATGCACAGCATGGTCATCCTGGGCGTCGTCTCCATCGTCTGGGCCGTCATCGGTTACACCTTGTCCTTTGGCTCGGACATCGGCGGCCTCATCGGCGGCATGGACTTTTTCGGCCTAAACGGCGTGGGCGTCGAACCCAAAGCCGGCGTGGACAATCTGCCGCACCTGGCGTTCATGATCTTCCAGTGCATGTTCGCGGTCATCACCCCGGCGCTGATTACCGGCGCGTTCGCCGAGCGCATCAAGTTTACCGGATTTTTGCTGTTCACCATCCTGTGGGTCATTTTCGTCTACAGCCCCATGTGCCACTGGGTGTGGGGCGGCGGCTGGCTGGCCGGACTCGGGGCCCTGGACTTCGCCGGAGGCGCCGTGGTGCATATGAGCTCCGCCGCCTCGGCCCTGGCCTGCGCCATCTACCTGGGCAAACGCTCGGGCTACGGCAAGCAGCCGTTTATGCCCCACAATCTGCCCCTGACCGTGCTCGGCGCGGCCATCCTGTGGTTCGGCTGGTTCGGCTTCAACGCCGGTTCGGCCCTGGCCGCCAACGGCCTGGCCGCCAGCGCCTTCACCACCACCCACATGGCCGCTGCGGCCGCCGCCATCGGATGGATGGTCGTGGAATGGATCCATCGCGGCAAACCCACCACCCTGGGCTTCGTGTCCGGCGCGGTTGCAGGCCTTGTGGCCATCACCCCGGCCGCCGGATTCGTCACCGTCATGCCCGCCATCGTCATCGGCCTTTTGGCCGGCGGCATCTGCTACGGCGGCGTCCTGCTCAAGCATCTCTTCGGCTACGACGACTCCCTGGACGTGGTGGGCATCCACGGCCTGGGCGGCACCTGGGGCGCGCTGGCCACCGGTCTTTTCGCCACCAAGACGGTCAACGAACTGGGCAATAACGGCCTGTTTTTCGGTAATCCCGGGCAGTTGTGGATTCAGTTCATATCCGTGGTGGCCACCTGGGCCTTCTGCTTCGTCATGACCATGATCCTGCTCAAAGTCGTGGACGTCGTAACAGGCATTCGGGTAAGCTCCGAGGACGAAAACAAGGGGCTTGATGTCTCCCAGCATTCGGAAGTGGGTTACCAACTCTAGGCCCCTCAAGGAGCAGCATCCCATGAAAAAGATTGAAGTCATCACCCGGCCTTATAAGCTCGATGAAGTCAAGGAAGCCCTGACCACCGCCGGAATCAAGGGCATGACCGTCTCCGAGGTCAAAGGCTTCGGCCGTCAGCGCGGGCACACCGAGGTCTACCGCGGCGCGGAATACCAAGTCGATTTCGTGCCCAAGGTCAAAATCGAACTGGTGGTCGAAGACGCCCTGGCCGCCGAGATCATCAAGACCATCCAGAACGCCGCCCGCACCGGCGAGGTGGGCGACGGCAAGATCTTCGTCTCCCATATTGAAGACGTGGTGCGCATCCGCACCGGCGAGACCGGCAACGCCGCCGTCTAAGACAAAGTCCCCGGGAGAGGGCGCCGCCCTCTCCCGGACCCTCTCCCGCCGGGGGGAATCATTCCCCCCGGACCCCCCGAACGGGGTTTCTCATACGGCCAGGGGCCTGGGAGCATGCTCCCAGGCCCCTGGCCGTATGAGAAACCGGTGCGGGGCGCAGGCGGGCGTGCTCCACCGGAGCGAAGCCGTCGGAGGCCATAAGCACCCATGACCATTCCCGATCATCTGCCCCAGAGCGCCCGGGCCTTCGCGGCCTCGCGCCAGGCCCTTTTCGCCGATCTCGACGCCGGGAGGACCGGCGCCGGGTTCGTGGCCGCCCTGTCGGATCTGGCCGACCGCTATTTCGGCGAACGGCTGGCCGAATTCGGCCGCGGCGCCAGAGGAGGCGGGGAATTTTCCCTTGTGGCTGTCGGCGGCTACGGGCGGCGGGAACTGTGTCCTTTCTCGGATCTGGACGTGCTGCTGCTGTTTCCCGGAGAGCCGCCCGGGTGGGCCGGGGAACTGGCCCGGTTTCTGTTTTTTCCCCTGTGGGATTTGGGCCTCGAGATCGGGCACGGGGTGCGCGGCGTGGACGCCTGCCTGGATCTGGCCCGAAGCGATCATCAGGTCTTGGCGTCGTTTCTGGACGCCCGGCATCTGTGGGGCGACGTCCGGGTCTTCGCAGAGCTTGCCGCGCGCATGTCCCGGGAGGTCTTCCCCGAGCGGCGGGCGGCCTTCGCCCTGTGGCTGGCCGAGGCCAACATCGGCCGCGGCCGGGTGCACGGCGAGGCCGGGGCGCTCCTGGAGCCGCAGCTCAAGGAGGGCCTGGGGGGGCTTCGCGACGCGCATCAGGTGCGCTGGCTGTCGCATCTGGCCGATCTGGCCGGGGGCTATCAATCCCCGGCGGCCGAGGCGTTCGCGGCCTTGTCCCGTGATGCGGCGTTCCTGCTTGTGGTCCGCTGCCATCTGCACCGTATCGGCAACCGCAAGTCCGACAAGCTGCCCTTCGAGGTCCAGGAGCACATCGCCGCCAGACTGGGCTTTACGGAAAAAGACGGGGCGCTTGGGGTGGAGGTGTTTCTGGCCGAGCTTTTGCGGCGCATGTCCCGGGTGAAAAATCTGCGCGAGGCCTTGTGGCCGGGGCTGGCCGTGGCCCTGGGGGCCCTGTCCGACCGTCCCCCGGAGGTGGTGGGCGACGGCGTGGCCAAGGGGCCGTCCGGGCTGGATTTCGCCCCGGGGCTGAGCGATGCCCAGGCCTTTTCCCGGTTGTTTCTGCTTTTCGGCACGGCCGTGCGCACGGGCGAGCCCCTGGCCTTTTCCGCCGTGCGCCGGGCTCGGGAACTGGCTTTTCGGCACGGGGACCGGCTGTGCGCCGACCCGGCGGCCCTGGCCTCCCTGGTGGGCATCCTGGCCGCCGACGCCTCGGGCCGGGTGGCCGAGGCCCTGTTCGAATCCGGGGTGCTGTCGGCCATGCTGCCGGAATTCGCCCGGGTGGGGCATCTGGTCAAATTCGACCTGTACCATGTGCATCCCGTGGGCCGACACAGCCTGGAGGCCGTGCGGCGGCTGGCCGAGGCCGGGGCCTTTCCCGAGAGCCGCTACCATGCGCTTTTTACCAGCGTGGCCCACCTGGACCGCTTGATCCTGGGCGCGCTGTTTCACGACATCGGCAAGGGACTTGGCGGGGAGCACGCCGAGAAGGGGGCGGGCATCGCCCGGTCGGCCCTGGCCCGGTTCGGCGTGGACCCGGAGACCGTGGAGGAAGTGGCCTTTTTGGTGCGCGAGCACCTCTTTCTGGCGGACACGGCCTCGCGCCGCGACCTGTCCGACCGCGACGTGGCCGCCGCCTGCGCTGCCCGGGCCGGGACCATGGACCGCCTGAACATGCTATTGCTTTTGACCTATGCCGATGCCCGGGCCACAGGGCCGTCCGCCTGGACGGGATGGAAGGAAAGCCTGGTCTGGGAGCTGTACCGGCGCACGGCCCGAATGCTTTCCGAGGGCAACCTTTTCGACGAGCACGACGCCGGACGCATGCTGCGCACCCGGGACCGGGTCCGGGCCGCCGCCCGGGGGATCATGCCCGAGGCCGAGGTCGAGGCCTGTCTGGACCAGATGCCGCCGCGCTATCTGATCATCCTGGATGTCGCCGACATCACCCGGCACCTGGGGCTGGTGGCCAGGTTGCGCCAGGAGGCCAGGGATCTGGCGGTGCGCCTGCCCCGGGGCCGGGCCGGGGCGGCAGGGGAAGAGGCTGCCGGATATGCCCCGGGGGCGGTGGTCTTGGAGGCCCGGCCCGCGCCCGGGGGGGCCGGGCATGAGCTCACGGTGGCGGCCATGGAGACGCCGGGGCTTTTCGCGGTCCTGGCCGGGGTCTTGGCCCTGCATGACGTGAACATCCTGTCGGCGGAGGTGTTTTTGTGGGGGGACGGCACGGCCATCTACGTCTTCGGGGTGTCGGACCCGCCGGACGCCCTGTATGCCGAGGAGTTGTGGACCCGGGTGGGGGGGGCGGTGCGCTATGCGCTTTTGGGCAGGCTGGCCCTGGAATACCGCCTGGACCAGAAACGTCGGTCGCCTCTCGCCTGCCGACAGGGACAACCGGGAGGGCCGGTGGCCGTGCAGGTGGAAAATAAGACCTCGGCCCTGTATACGCTCATTGAGATTTCGGCCCCGGATCGCCTGGGGCTTTTGTACGACATCGCCCATGTCATGGCGGGCCTGCGCCTGGAGGTGCGGCTGGCCAAGGTGGACACCCTGGGGGAGCGGGCCCGCGACGTGTTCTACGTGCGCGGGGCCGACGGCAAAAAGATCGAAGACGAGGGGCAGGCCCGGGAGATCGAGGCCGCGCTCATGCACCGGCTGGGGTGTTGACGCCGACGGATTGACCCGCGCCCGGGACGCTCAGACCGTGCCGAATCTGGATGCCGCCGGGGCCGGTGCGCCGCGCAAAAGCCCTTCGGTGCTCAAATCCTCGTCGATGTCCGGCCAGTGGATGCCGTAGCCGCCCCCGCAGATCTCGAAACGCTGCCGGGCCGATTCCTTGGCGGACAGCAGCCGGGGATACCAGGCCAGAGGGACCGAGATGGTCCGGCCGTCCATGAGGTCCACCACCAGGCTATCCGGAGTCATGCGGACCTCCTTGACCCGTTCATCGGCCGCGGGCGCCAAAATACCCATGCCATGCCTCCTTGAGATGTGCCTTGTGGGTTTCCACGAATTCGTGCAGCCGCCGGAGCTCCTGCGGAGAGAAACCGAAATTTCTGGCCAGGCTGACGGGCTCCAGCCAGAATTTGGCCGACAGTGCGCCTCGGTCCACATGCACATGCCCGGGTTCGTTGGGCTCATGGCTGAAGAAATAATACCGGTAGGGGCCGTCGCGCAAGACTGTGGGCATGATGTCCTCGCCGAGTGGCGTGGTGCGCCGGGCAAGAGTCGTTTTTTTACCCCATGCCTCAATTCGCGGGCCGGGGCAATCGCAAGCGTTCATTCCTGCGAGGCCGCCCGGGCCGTCTTGACGCCGCCCCGGCCCGCCGGATACATGACGGACCATGAGCGCATGCCGCCGTCCGGCGGCCATTTTGGAGGTGATCCATGGACCAGGCTGAATCCAGCGACGCCCAGCCGCGTATGCCCCGTATCGGCGAACCAGCCCCGGCTTTCGAGGCCGAAACCACCCAGGGCGATCTGCGCCTGGACGATTACGCCGGAAGCTGGTTGGTTTTTTTCTCCCACCCGGCGGATTTCACCCCGGTATGCACCACGGAATTTCTGGCCTTCGCCAAGCTGTATCCGGCATTCAAGGAAAACGGCTGCGAGCTTTTGGGCCTGTCCACGGATTCGGTCTATTCCCACATCGCCTGGGTGCGCAACATTGAGACCGTCTTCGGGGTCAGGATCGCCTTCCCCATCGTGGCCGACGCCGGGCGCGAGGTGGCCCGGGCCTACGGCATGATCATGCCTGCGGAGTCGGGCACCGAGGCCGTGCGCACGGTGTTCGTCATCGACGACCGGCAGATTGTGCGCGCCGTGCTCTCCTACCCCATGACCACCGGCCGCAGCGTGGACGAGATTTTGCGGCTGGTCCAGGCCCTGCGGGCCACGGACAGGCACGGCGTGGCCACCCCGGCCGGTTGGCTGCCCGGGGACAAGGTCATCGTGGCCCCTCCGCGCACCCAGGAGATGGCCGAGGAACGCGTGAAGGCCGGTGATCCGGATTGCCGGGACTGGTATTTCTGCCTGAGAACCCCGGGGTGATCTGTATTTTGTTTGTATTTTAAACTTTTTCTAGATGTTGAACGTAGGATTACTGCCATTTCGTAGACCATATTTGCCTTCCTAAAGCAACACAAGCTGAATGTATCCCAGCTAAATCTGGAGAGCTTGCCAGAAAGTCAGACAAAGAATGCAAGTATTTATGAGGAAGAAATATTTGAGAAGTGTAGTCAGTGCAGAAGTATTAATAGTCCCCGATTATATATGATTGTATAGCTGGGCGGAGTGCTTAGTGATCGATAAAATTGTATTTACAATTGACAGTTGCTCAGAAAATGGCGATGAATTTGGGTTAAATGAAGCAATTGAATGCTGCTACAACTATCTTGATAGCTTGAATGACTGTGATTGTGATGTGCCCTTGGTGCATTATTTCGTCGCTAATGCATATTCGGCAATAAGGGACATCGAAAAGAGTAGAGGGAATATATCTGACTGGGATTGGGAGAATGACGCGCGAAGCAAGGAATTACTACATCTTAGAAAATGTATCTCGAGTAGTTCATTCAAACAATTAGATAAAACTAGGCAGTGCCAAGCTCTTACAAACTTAGCAAATTTGCTCAGTAACACCGGACGACCAATACAGGCCATAAAAATATGGAATAGAGCAATCGAGGTAGACAGTTTTTTTTCAATGGCAATTTTCAACAAGGCCCTTGGGCTACATTCATATGCCGGGTTATTGTTTGATGATGGCCATAAGTTTTTGTTTTTTCAAGAGATATATAAGATATATCGCCTTGCAAACGAGCCAAAATATTTATTTGGTCTCGAGCAATTTTCAGCCAAGTCCATCACTGGAATGGCTTCTGAATTCTGTACATGGTGGAGTTCGAACAAAAGTGAAATAGCAGAACAACTTAAAATGTATCATAATTATATAAGTGACTATGATGAAAGCCTGGGAAACTCAAAAGAGGAAGTTGCTTACAGAAATTGGTGTCTGGAACATATTCTATTTATTAATCCCCTCAACGATCTCGGCCGCTACAAACTTGCAGGTCGGGATATATGTTTTATCCCGTCAATGACTCTTAAAGTTGGCGAAGGCCCTTTTTTGCAAGCACTATATCAGCAAATGGTTCATGAATATGGATCATCCCGGTATCTTTTTTATCAAGCATTGCAAAACAAACGCGATTCTCATTTTTGCATGTCTGACATATTTTATGTGGATACATCCGATAGCCCTCAGCATGGTTATTGGATTGATATGATAAAGGCATCGTTTAAAATTATTTATGGAATATTTGACAAAATTGGAACTTTTATCAGTAAATACTATACAGTAGAGTCTAAAGCAGTTTACTTCAAGACAATTTGGTATAAAAAACAAAAAAAAGAAAATGGCTTGTTGGACATATTTACGGCAGCGGAAAATCATGTCTTCAGGGGGCTCTATTGGCTGAGTAAAGATTTGATGGGTGATTTAGATGAAACAAATGGTTCCGAATTTTGTGTAGAACCTGCTGCAAGAAAGATTGCATTGCTGAGAAACAGGATGGAACACGGATATGTTAGGGTAATAGATGAAAATAATCATCCTAGTTCGCTAGATTCGGATTTTGCCATGGTAATCACCCTAGATGAGCTCGTAAATAAAACTTATGATTTGTTTAGCTTGGTTCGCGAAGCGCTAATGTGTTTGGCGATGGCTGTAAATGGTGAAGAAATCAACAAAACAAATTCGACGGATGGTCATGTTTTCAGCATTGGATTGCCAATTTCAAAGAATATGTAAAGGAGTTGAGTGTCCTCGGTAACAAAAGGAGCTATATGGGGGGTGTTAATTGTGCCGAGGTAATTTTTGGGATGGTTTTATCTCCAAATCTGGTGACGCCGCAATCAAGAGCATTACACAGAGTCTTTTCCGGCGTACCTGGCATTGCCGCCAGCGTCCGTTCGGCTCCGGGTCGGCGAACGAAAGCGAACCCGCCGGACGCAATTTTCGTTATCACGGCCGATATCCGCCCGGCGGCGAAACCACGGGAGCACCATAGTCATGGCCTGCGTCAAACCAAACGGCGAACTGACCACGGCGGCCCTTGAGGTTCTGGCCAGCCTCGCCGCCCCGGCCACGGACCAGGAAGTGGCCGCGGCCGTTTCCCGGCCCGTGCATCAGGCCCGGGCCATCCTGCGCGAACTGATCAAGATCGATCTGGCAGTCCGCGACGGGGATCTGTACCGGATCACCCCGGCCGGGCGGACCCGGCTCGGCGGTTGACGCCTGGGCCGGAACCGGCGGGCTGCTGTCCCGGCGACCGGCCTCTGCGATAACGATCCCCGCAAGCCGGGGAAACGGGTGTTTCTTCCAAAATACACAGGGGTGTTTCGGGAAGGCCAGGGCTTCAGGCGGGTTCGGCGGACACAAGACTGGACGCCGCAGCGAATCGGCATTACCTCCCTGGCACGGGCATTCTGTCCGGCGGTCTGTATTTTGCAATCGTTCATGGCGTGCTCGACCGCCAGACCCGCAAGGTCCGGGGCGATGGGGCGGGAATATGAGCGGGAATGGAGGCGGGGTGGACGCATACGGGGAGATCCTGGCCGGGGACGCCGCGCGCGGCCTGGCGTCTGTCTGCGCCCGGTGCGCCGGGCTTGGCCCCACCTGCTGCGAGATGTCGCCAGGACAGGAGGAGGCCTGCTTTCCGGTCTCCGACCTGGAGCGTCAGCGCATCAGCGACCATGTGGCCCTGACCCGGGGCGGGTTTGTGGAAGAGGCGAATTCCCGGGCCTTCGTCGCCAATCTGCATCGGCTTTTTCCCCGGGAACGCCGGGTGGTGGACGCCCTTTTCCCGCCAAAGGGGACGCATCTGCGCCTGTCCACCGACGCCCATGGCCGGTGCCAGTTTTTGACGGGCACGGGGTGCGCCTTGCCAAACGAGGTACGCCCGTATTATTGTCGCGTTTTCCCGTTCTGGGTCGTATCCGGGAAATTGGCCGTCTTCGCCCCGGGCGGTTGTCTGGCCTGCCGCGAGGGCCGTTCCGTCGCGGGGATGCTTGCAAGCCTCCAGGTCCGGGCGGAATTCCTTCTTGATCTACACTGCCGGTTGCGGCTGGCCTGGGGTTTTCCTCCTGAGGAGGGCATGGCCTTCGTCACCCCCGCCCTAGCGAGATTCCATCCGTGAGAAAACTGTTCATCGTGCTGCTTGTCCTGCTTGTCCTTGGCGCCCTGGCTGGCGCCGCAGGCCTGGCCGGTCTGTATTTCTGGGCCTCAGAGGATCTGCCGGGATTTCGCAAGATCACCGACTACCGGCCCCCCCTGGTGACCACGGTCTATGCCCGTGACAACCAGGTTTTGGGCTACCTCTATTCGGAAAAGCGGTTCCTGGTCACCCTGGGCGAGATGCCCGAGTTTTTGCCCAGGGCTTTTCTGGCCTCCGAAGACGCCGCCTTCTACCAGCACGAGGGCGTGGATCTGGGGGCCATCTTCCGGGCCATGCTGCGCAACCTCCAGGCCGGCGGCATCAAGCAGGGCGGCAGCACCATCACCCAGCAGATCATCAAACGCCTGCTGCTGACCTCCGAAAAAAGCTACCAGCGCAAGCTTAAGGAGGCCATCCTGGCCTACCGCCTGGAAAAATACCTGACCAAAGACGAGATCCTGACCATCTACCTGAACCAGATCTATCTGGGTTCCCGGGCCTACGGCGTCGAGGCCGCAGCCCGCACCTATTTCGGGGTCCACGTCAAGGATCTGACCATCGCCCAGGCCGCGCTTCTGGCCGGTCTGCCCCAGGCCCCCACCCGCTACAGCCCGTTTCGCGACTTCGAATCGGCCAAGGCCCGGCAGAAATACGTGCTCGGGCGCATGCTGGTGCAGGGCTGGGTCACCCAGGAGGAGCACGACAAGGCCCTGGCCGAACCCCTGGTCTTTAAAAGCATGCCCGACCCGTCCTGGCAGATCGCCCCCTATTACCTCGAAGAGGTCCGACGGGAGCTCATCGACCGCTTTGGCGAAGACATGGTCTATTCCGGCGGGCTGCATGTCTACACCGCCGTGGACCTGCGGCACCAGGAATACGCCGCGCGGGCCCTGCGCGAGGGGCTGACCGCCTCGGAACGGCGGCGCGGATTCAAACCCCAGGTCGAACACCTGGACAAGGCCAAGTACGAGGAGTTTCTGGCGGCCAGCGACATGCCCGAACGGTCCCTGACCACCGGGGCCTGGGCCAAGGTTTTGGTGACCGAGGTCACCCCGGCCGGGGCCACGGCGCGCTTCGGGGACAAGACCGGCTACATCGCCACGGAGAACATGAACTGGGCCAAGGGACGCCTGTCCCCGGGCGACGTGCTGTGGACCACGATCATGGCCGCACCGGGCGAGGCCCCGGAGCCGAAGCCCGCGCCCGCAGCCAAGGCCGGACAGAAGGCCCAGGCCGCCCCGGCGCCGGTCCAGACCCCGGCCCAGGCGGCGGCCCAGGCCCAGGTTGCGGCCCCCGCCGGTCCCAAGGCGGCGGGAAAGCCCGTCTGGCGCTTAAATGCCCAGTTCGAACCCCAGATCGAAGGGGCCCTGGTGTCCATGGACCCGCGCACGGGCGAGGTTCTGGCCTGTGTGGGCGGTTTTTCCTTCGAGCGCAGCCAGTTCAACCGGGCCACCCAGGCCCTGCGCCAGCCCGGGTCGTCGTTTAAGCCCATCGTCTATTCCGTGGCCATGGACAACGGCCTGACTCCGGCCACGGTGGTCATGGATTCGCCTTTTTATTACCGCGACCCGTGGAGCGGCAAGGTCTGGAGCCCGGGCAACTACGGCGGCGACTTCATGGGGCCCATGAGCATCCGCTCCGCCCTGGCCAAGTCCCGAAACCTGGTGACCATCCGGGTGGCCCAGCAGATCGGCATGAAAAAGGTCGTGGAACGCGCCCAGGCCATGGGGCTGCGCGGCGATTTCGTGCCGTATCTGCCCGTGAGCCTGGGGGCCGTGGCCGTCAACCTTCTGGACATGTGCCAGGCCTATTCGGCCTTCGCCCGGGACGGCTCCACCGTGAAGCCCCGGTTCATCCTGGCGGTCAAAAGCGCCTGGGACGAGGATATCTACCAGTCCAAACCCGAGGCCACGGTGGTCATGACCCCCCAGACGGCCTATATCATGGCCAGCATGCTCAAAGAGGTGGTCCGGGCCGGGACGGCCACGGCGGCCAAGGTGTTTTCCCGCCCCATGGCCGGAAAAACCGGCACCACCAACGACTTCCAGGATGCCTGGTTCATGGGCTTCACCCCCTATCTGCTGTCCGGCGTATACATCGGCTACGACCAGCCCCGCTCCATGGGCAACGGCGAAACCGGCGGCAAGGGCGCGCTGCCCATCTGGATCAGCTACCGCCAGGGCGTGGAGAACGACTATCCCGTGCAGGATTTCGAGCGTCCGCCGGGGATCGTTATGGCCGATGTGGACGGGATCGCCATGCCGTTTAAGGAGGGCACCGAACGCGGCTCCTTCGCCATTGTGGACGAGGAGACTGAGCGGGTGCTTTTTGCCGATCCCAACGCGCCCCTGGCCAGAGGCGAGGATCTGCTCAAGCAGATGTTTTGACGCGATCCTTCCATGGCGCAGCCCCTCTCCGGCGAATCCGCCCCGACACCCGACACCGGCAGCCTGGCCGGGGCGTTCCGATGCGTGGACCGGGTTTCCGATCCGGGACGGTTCGTGGCCTGCCTGGAGCGGTTGTCGTCCATCCCCTTTTTTCGCGACTATAAATCCGAGAGCCGGGCGGCCCTTGGCCTGCGCCCGGGCGACCGCGTTTTGGAGGTGGGCTGCGGCCTGGGGCTCGATCTGGCGGCCCTTGGCGCGGATGTGGGCCCCCGGGGGCTGGCCGTCGGCCTGGACATGAGCCGGATCATGCTGGAGCGGACGAGACAGGCCGCTCCGCCCCGGGCCTGCCTGGCGTTTGCGGCGGGGGACGCCCTGGCCCTGCCCTTTGCCGACGCCGTGTTCCATGCCTGCCGGGTGGACCGCACCCTGCAACATGTCGCCGATCCATTCCAGGCCCTGGCCGAGATGGCCCGGGTGACCCGGCCCGGGGGGCGGGTGGTGGCTGTGGAGCCGGACTGGGGGAGCTATCTTCTGGATTCGGCGGACCCGGAGGCGGCCGGAATCGTGGCCCGGACCTGGCGCGAGGGATTTCCAAGCGGACGGGTGGGGCGGTCCCTGGCCCGGGGCATGGCCGGGTGCGGCCTTTCGGATATTGCCGTCACGCCGCGCACCTTCGTGCTCCGCGATTTCGCCGCAGCCGACGCCATCTACGACATCGAGAGGACCGTGGCCGGGGCCGTGGCGGCGGGAGGCCTGACGCAGGAGAGGGGGGCGGCCTTTCTTTGCGGACTTGTGCAGGCCGACGGCCTGGGATATTTTTTTTCCAGTTTGACGTTTTTTCAGGTCATGGGCCGTCTTCGTGGGGCCTGACATGGTGGTAGCAGACTCGGTTTTCGGGGCAACCCCAGCCAAGCCGGACCACATCTGCCTCGGGTCCGCGAAAGGATGATCCCGTGACGACGCAAGAACATGAGAGCAGTGAACCGGACGACGGGGACGATCTGGATCTGGCGGACATCGTCCGGGAGATTCCGGCCTTTCACGGCCTGGACGAGCAGGACATCACGAGGCTTTTGGACGCCTCGGAGATATTGCAGGTGGCCTCCGGGGAAACCATCATCCGGGAGAACCAGAGCGACCGGCATTTGTATTTTCTCATCGACGGACAGGTGGGCATCCACAAAGAGAACGTCAAACTGTGCGAGTTGCGGCGGCTGGGCGATTTTTTCGGTGAGATCAGCGTCATTGACAGCAAATGCCGCAGCGCCACGGTGACGGCCAAGCGGGACTGTCTGCTTTTGCGTCTGGACATGGACGCCGTGGACATGAACGACATGCAGGGGCAAAGCCATGTGCTGGCCGTGATCTATCGGGCCTTTTCCGAGGTGTTGGCGGATCGGTTGCGGCGTATGAACGACGAGCTTTTGTATCTGCGGCGGGAAGTCATCCGGCTTCACGGCCGCCTGCGGTATGACAAAGAGGGAGGACGAGCATGACCAAGGCAGTGATCCCGGCCCAGGCCCTGGAGTTGGCCAGGAAGGCGGCGGCGCGGGTGCGGGAGCTTGAGGCCAAGGCGGATGAGGCCTTGCATGGACGGGGGGATACGGCCGGGCACCGGGGGCTGATGATCGAGAAATGCGAAACCCTGGCCGACCTTCCCGAGGCGGTGGAACAGTTGGCGAGCGAGGCGGACACCCCGGCGGCCGAAGAGTTTTTGAGCGGGCTGGCGGATTTCGCCAGGCGCGCGGGCCAGGCCATGGATCTGGGGAGCATCTTCTATATGACGGCGCTTTTGTATCCCGAGGACTACGTCGCGGGCGAGAAGAACGATCTGGAGCGCTTCCTGGACGGGTTTGACGCTGTCTAGCGGCAGTTGCGAGGGAGATATCCATGTTCATCATCATCGTGGATTACGTCCAGCCGTTGTCCGAGGTGGACCGGTGGCTTGAGGCGCATCGGGAATTTTTGCGGGAGCAGTATGCGGCCGGTATTTTTTTGGCGTCCGGCCCGCGTACGCCCCGCACGGGGGGCGTCATCCTGGCGCATGGCTGCGACCGGGCCGCCCTGGAAACGCTTCTTGAGGCCGACCCCTTCAAGCGTGAGGGGGTGGCGACGTATAGCATCCTGGAATTTTCTCCGGTGATGTGCGACCCCGTCCTGACGCCTTTTTTCACGCCTTCTTCCTGACGTTTTTCCCGCATCCCTGTTTCTCCCCCCCACACCCCGTCTTTCCGGCGGGCGGGCCTGACGGCGCAACGCGCCGCCAGACCGCCGCCGGGACGAAGGGGGTCCGGGGCGGCAGCCCCGGTTTTCCCAAGTGCCCAACCAAGTGGTATTACATAAAAATACGTTCGTATTTTTTTGTGGCGGCGGGCGGGGTCCGGGGCGGCAGCCCCGGTATTTCCCCACGTTCGCAACAACTGAATATTACTTAAAAAATACTATCGTATTTTTTTGTAGGTGCGGGCGGGGCCCGGGGCGGCAGCCCCGGTTCCGTTACAGCAGGCTTCCCTGGTCGGGCGGTCGGACGCGGGCGAAGGTCAGGCGATGGAGCGGGCATGGCCCCAGGCGGGCCAGGGCGGCCAAATGGACCGCCGTGCCGTAGCCTTTGTGCTGCGCCAGCCCATAGCCGGGGAACCGGGCGTCGAGCTTGGTCATGAGGCGGTCACGGATGGTCTTGGCCAGGATGGAGGCGGCGGAGATGGCCGGGATCAGGAGATCGCCGCCGACGATGGCCTGCTGGGCGGGCGGCGTGGTGAAGCGGGCCAGATTGCTTGCGGGGATGGTCTGGTTGCCGTCGATCAGGGCCAGGGGCGGGATGGGGTTCAGCCTGCCAAGGGCCTTGGCCATGGCCAGAAGCGACGCCGCCAGGATGTTGATGCGGTCGATCTCGGCGGGCCAGACAACGCCAAGAGCCCAGGTTGCGGCCTGGGCCTTGATGGCCGCCGCGAGGATGTCGCGACGGCCCGGCGAGAGTTTCTTGGAGTCCGTGAGCCCCGGCAGATCGAACGTGGCGGGCAGCACGACGGCTGCGGCCACCACGGGACCGGCCAGACAGCCGCGTCCGGCCTCGTCGATTCCGGCGTGGGGGCCAAAGTCCGTCTCCGCGCCACGGCATGCGGCGGGGCGACGCTTCGATGACGGCCCGGGCACGGGAATCCGACGCCGACCGGCCTACCAGTCGGTCCTGGTCTTGATGCGGGCGGCCTTGCCCTTGAGGCGGCGCAGGTAGTAGATGCGGCCGCGGCGGACCTTGCCCTGGGAGATCACTTCCACCCGTTCGATGAACGGCGAGTGCATGGGGAAGACGCGCTCCACGCCAACGCCGTCGGACACCTTGCGCACGGTGAAGGTGGCGTTGGTGGTGCCTCTGCGAACGCGCAGGACAGGGCCCTGGAAGACCTGGATGCGCTCTTTTTCACCCTCGATGATCCGCAAAAACACCTTCACGGTGTCCCCGGCGCGGAAGGAGGGCATGTCCAGGCGCATCTGTTCCATCTCGATTTTCTGAATCGCATTCATGATTTTGGCTCCTTGGGCGTGCCGACGGGAGTGATGCCCGCGCGGCCCGTATCTCTCACCCGGCGTCGCGATGCGCCCGGATATCGTCTGATGTTCGCCAGTCGCCGGGCGGCGCCGACGGGCACTGGCCTAAAACGTCTCACCCCGGCTTGGGGCCCGCCTTGCGGCAGGATTCGCCTCAGTACACATCGCCAAGCAGCCGGTCCACCAGGATGGCTGCGGCGGATCGCACGGACAGGTGGTTGTAGGCGTCCAGGGGCCGTATCGGCGGTAAAAATCCGTCGGCCAGACAGGTCGCCTCCGGGGCAAGCCCCGACCCGGTCCCGAAAACCAGCAGCACCGGCCTTTCACACAGTATTTCCCGCAACCGGCCAAACCCCGTGAACCCGGCGTCGCCCTCGGCCTTGGCCGAGGTGGCCGCCACAAAGGGCCGCATGCCCCGCTGGCTGGCGATTTCGTCCTCCACCTCGTGCAGGTCGCAGCGCACGCGCACCAGGGACAAGGCATCGGCCCGGTCGGGATTGGCCGCCAATCCCGGGCCACTCGTCCAGTGGGACACAAGCTTTTCGGCCAGGGCCCGCTGGTCGGACAGGGGCGTGACCACAAAATATCCGCCCAGACCATAACTGCGGGAAACGCGCGCTATATCGTGTACGTCGAGGTTTGTCAAAGAGGTCGTGCCGGTTTTTCCCTGCCGATTGAGCACCGGGCCGTGGAGCAGGGCCGTGTAGAGGTTGCGTCCCAGGCCCGGACCTTTTTTCCCGCGCAGGTAGTCCACGTCCCGGGCGGTCAGTCCGGCCTCGGGCAAAAGCCCGGGCCGAACGGCCAGGGTGGCCTCAAGGCTTTGTTCCCGCCGCCAGGCCGCAATGCGGGCGTGATCCCCGGACAGCAGGATGGGTGGCACGGCAAGCCCGTCGAAGACCTCGGGCCGGGTATAGTGGGGATATTCCAGAAGTCCGGAGGAAAAACTCTCCTCCTCGGCCGATTCGTCCTTGCCCATAAACCCCGGCAGGAGCCGGGCCACGGCCTCGATGACGCACAGGGCCGCGGTCTCGCCGCCGTTGATGACGAAGTCGCCCACGGAGACCGGCTCCAGGGGGAACAGTTGCGCCAGCCGGGCGTCGATGCCCTCGTAGCGGCCGCAGACAAGCGTCAGATCCGGGGCGTCCGCCAGCCGCCTGGCGGCCTTCTGGTCGAAGGGCCGTCCCCCGGGGGTCAAGAGGACCATGGGGCCGGGGGCGCTGATGGAGGCCAGGGCCTGCACCAGCGGCCCGGGCATCATGACCATGCCCGGCCCGCCGCCGTAGGGCCGGTCGTCCACGGTGTGGTGACGGTCCACGGCGAAGTCCCGGGGATTGACGAAGTCAAAGGCCACAAGCCCCGCCTCCATGGCCTTGCCCATCAGGCCGCAGGCCAGGGCCTCGCGGAAAAACTCCGGAAAAAGGGTCACGATGTGGAATGTCACAGATCCCCTTTGTCCTCGGGTTCGGGGGCTCCGGGAGCTCCGGGAGCTCTGGGGGCTCCCGGGGCGGGCGTTTCGAGGTAGATGTCCGCCAGGCCGGGGGGCGGGGTGGCGATGACCACGCCGGCCGTCAGGTCGATGTCGGCAATGGTGTGGGGGTTGGCGGGCAGCAGGATCTCCCGTCCGGAGGCGTGGCGGATGGCCCACATCTCCTGGCCGGGCAGATCCAGGATGTCGCTGATGACGCCCAGGTCCGGGTGCGGGGTGTCCGGGGCCAGCACCCGGCAGCCGATGAGCTGGTGGCGGTAGACCTCGTCCTCGGCCAGGGCGGGCAGTTCCCGGGCGGGCACGGACAAAAGGCAGCCGCGCAGGGCCTCGGCGGCGTCCCGGTCGGGGACGTCCGTAAAGGCTACCAGGAGCCGGTCGGCATGGACGCGCAGGGCGGCGACGGTGCGGCGTGTGGGTTTGCCGGGTCGCCCCTCGGGCGGCGACAGGCGCAGGCTGCGGCCTTTGCGGAAAACGGAAGGGGAGTCGGCGAACGATCTGACGACGAGCTCCCCCCTGATGCCGTGGGGCCGCAGGATTTCACCCACGACCACGTATGTGTCCGGTTTCGTGTTCATGGCTGCGGCCGGGCCGTCTGGGCCGCCCACGTCCTGTCTATTCGAGGATTTCCAGGACGGAGCGTTTTTTGGCCTTGGTGGAGGCCGCGCCGAGGATGGTGCGCATGGCCCGGGCCGTGCGGCCTTGTTTCCCGATGACCTTGCCTAAATCCTCTTTGGCCACCTTGAGTTCGATGACCGAGGTCTGTTCGCCCTCGACCTCGGCGACCTGCACCTGGTCGGGGTTGTCGACCAGCGATTTGGCCACGTATTCGATCAAGTCCTTGAGCATAGACACCTCCCGCGTAGACTGACCACATGGCGAGGCGTGGAACCGGCCGATCCATCCGGACATGCCCGGACGGCTCAGGCCGTCTCCCCGTTCCTGCCTCGCGGGTTCCTGCAACTCCCTGTAAAAAAGCGGCGCCAGCCACCGCGAAAAGACTAGCTCCCGGCTTTTTTCAGCAGGGCCTTGACCGTGTCCGAGGGCTTGGCCCCGCGATCGGTCCAGTGCTTGACCTTTTCCAAATCCACCTTGATTTCGGCCGGGTCAACCATGGGATTGTAGTAGCCCAGGTATTCCAGGGCGCGGCCGTCGCGGCGGGTGGCGCTGTCCAGGGCGACGATGCGGTAGAAGGGACGTTTTTTGGACCCCATGCGGGTCAGACGGATTTTCATGGCCATGATGCGATTCCCCTTTTGTAGCAATCAGGTTTGGTTGTCGTTATGGATGCGGCGGGAACCCCCGCCATTCCCGCTCGGGCGGGATTACCGTTTTTTCCGTTTCTGCTTTTTGCGCTTGGAGGCGCTGGTGGACTTGCCCGGGGTCCGCGCAAAACGCGGATCCTGGGGCTGGGCCTCGTCGCCCCCGGCTCCGGGCATGCCGGGCATGCCGCCGGGAAGGCCGGGCATGCCGCCGGGCATCCGAGGCATCTTGGGCATCTTGGGCATCTTGCCCGGGGAGGGCAGTTTGCCGCCGCCCATCATGCGCTTCATCATTTTCTGCATCTGGGAGAAATTTTTCAGGAGCTGCGTCACGTCCAAAACCGTGGTTCCCGAGCCCTTGGCGATGCGTTCGCGGCGGCTGGGATTGATGATCTTGGGGTTTTCCCGCTCCTTTTTGGTCATGGAGCCGATGATGGCCTCCACGCGGGCCATTTCCTTCTCGGGCACCTGCACTTCGCCAAGCTTCTGGCGCACCTGGGACATGCCGGGGATGAGCTTGAGGATGCCCTCCAGGGAGCCGAGCTTGCGCACGCGGCGCATCTGGGTGCGGAAATCCTCCAGGTTGAATTCGGCCTTGCGGAGTTTTTTCTCCATGGCCGCGGCTTCCTCGGCATCGATGTCGGTCTGGGCCTTCTCGATGAGGGTGAGGATGTCGCCCATGCCCAGGATGCGCGAGGCGGCCCGGTCGGGGTGGAAGATCTCCAGGTCCGAGAGCTTCTCGCCCATGCCCACGAACTTGATGGGCTTGCCGGTGATGCCCTTGATGGACAGGGCCGCGCCGCCGCGGGCGTCGCCGTCCATCTTGGTGAGCACGATGCCGGAGATGTCCAGGCGGTCGTTGAAGCTCCCCGCCACGGTGACCGCGTCCTGCCCGGTCATGGAATCGGCCACGAACAGGATCTCGGCCGGGGAGGTCGCGGCCTTGATGGACGCCAGCTCCTCCATGAGGGCCTCGTCCACATGCAGGCGGCCGGCGGTGTCGAAGATGACCACGTCGAAGCCGTTTTTGGCGGCCTCGGCCAGGGCCGCCGCGCAGATGTCCACGGGGTTCTGGCCGGTCTGGGACGGGTGGACGGCCACGTCGATCTGGGCCCCGAGCTTGGTGAGCTGCTCGATGGCCGCCGGGCGGTAGACGTCGGCCGGGACCAGATAGGGCTTTTTCTTGAGCTCGCGGCGCAGGCGCAGGGCCAGCTTGGCCGAGGTGGTGGTCTTGCCCGAACCCTGCAGGCCGACCATCATGATCGCGGCGGGCCGGTCCTTAAGATCCAGGGCGGTGGCCTGTCCGCCCAAAAGCTCGATAAGCTCGTCGTGGACGACCTTGACCACCTGCTGGCCCGGGGTCAGGCTTTTCAGGACGTCCTGGCCCATGGCCCGTTCGCGGACGCGCTCCACGAAGTCCTTGACCACCTTGAAGTTGACGTCGGCCTCAAGGAGCGCCAGACGCACCTCGCGCAGGGCGTCCTGGACGTTTTCCTCGGTCAGGCGGGCGTGGCCCCGGATTTTTTTGAAAACCCCTTCCAGGCGGTCTGTCAGGCTGTCGAACATGTGGCTCCCGCGTGCGGCGTTCGGCACGGCAAAATGGCACGACGAAAAGGAAAGCCTTTCCACTTATCCATGTGGAGGCAATCCGTCAAGAGGCACGCCGCAGGGCGCACCAGAACGCCCGGCGGATGCGGCGGCGTACGCGGGTGGCGTTTCCGGGGCGTCCGGCCGCCTGCCCGCGCCGGTCGGCGCCGGTCGGACGAGGGCTCGCGCCGCCTGGGGCGGCGTCAGAAGGCGCTTCGGGCCTTGGCCAGTCCCTCCTCGGCCCGCAGGATGATCGCCTCGTCCACGCAAAAGGCCAGCCGGAAATAGCCCGGCAGGCCGAAGCCCCGGCCTGGGACGGCCAGCACCCGGTGCTCGGCGAGCTTGGATACAAAAGCCACCTCGTCGGGGATGGGCGAAACCGGGAAGAAATAAAACGCCCCCCGGGGCATAAAAAAATCGTAGCCGGTCCGGGACAGCACTCCGGCCATGGCGTCGCGCCGCCTGGCGTAGATCGAGGTGTCCACCTGGGCGTCCAGGGCCCCCAGCAGCACGGCCTGGCCGATGGCCGGGGCGTTGACGAAGCCCATGATCCGGTTGGCGAAGACCAGGCCGCCCACCAGCTTCTCCCTCTGCGGCATGTCCGGGGACACGGCCACGAAGCCCACCCGTTCCCCGGCCAGGGACAGGTTCTTGGAAAAGGAGCTGACCACCAGGGAATAGGGATAAACGGGCAGGATGGGAGGCACGGCGTGGCCGTCGAAGGTCAGGAAACGGTAGGGCTCGTCGGCCACCAGAAAGATGGGGCGTTCCCGGCCCTTGGACAGTTCGGTCAGGGCGGCGGCCAGGGCGGCGATGTCTTCGGCCGGATAGATCTGACCGGTGGGGTTGTTGGGGGAGTTTATGAGCACGGCCCGGGTCTTGTCCGTGACGGCGGCGGCGATGGCCGCCACGTCCAGGCCGAAATCCCCGGCCCGCGACGGCACGGGCCGAAGCACCCCGCCGGAATTGGCCACGTAAAAGCCGTATTCCACGAAATAGGGGCTGGGGCAGATGACCTCGTCGCCGGGTTCGAGCACGGCCCGGAAAAAGATGTTGAGCCCGCCCGCCGCGCCGCAGGTGACCACCAGATCATTGGGGGAGACATGCGTTTCCTGCTGGCGGCTGACGTATCCGGCCAGGGCCTCGCGCACGGCGGGATAGCCGGGATTGGGCATGTAGCCGAAGGCGAAGGGCCGGTCGGCGGCGGCCGCGATCTCGGCCAGCCGTTTGCCCACGGCGGCCGGGGGCGGCAGATCGGGGTTTCCCAGGGAGAAGTCGCACACCGCGTCCTCCCCGTACTTTTTTTTCAACTCAAGGCCCAATTCGAAAATTTTGCGAATCCAGGCCCCGCCCGCCAGATAGCCGTCCATCTCCCGAGTTAACAACCGCACAGCCCGCTCCTTTGTGTTGCAAAAATGCATCCAGTTTGCGCCATTTCCGTCACATACCACCAATCCGGCCCGCGCGAAAGACCCGAAAGGAAAATCCAGAAGTCCGGGAAGATGGCCCTGGATTGAAGCCAAC
This sequence comes from Desulfolutivibrio sulfodismutans DSM 3696, assembly GCF_013376455.1. Lineage (GTDB taxonomy): Bacteria > Desulfobacterota > Desulfovibrionia > Desulfovibrionales > Desulfovibrionaceae > Desulfolutivibrio > Desulfolutivibrio sulfodismutans. The sequence continues at coordinate 4,047,005 of NZ_CP045504.1, forward strand.
ATCTTGTTTTTATATGATTTTAAAAGTTGTTTTTCCGTCTCGCCAGGGGCGGACAAATAGGCTATGGTCTTGCGCCTTCGGTGAAAGGCGCGTTCCCTCACCCCACGTCAACCCCCATGGACTTCATGATTCCTCTGAGCAAACCGGAAATCCTGGCCCCGGCCGGCGACCCGTCCTCGTTTCTGGCCGCGTTGGCCGCTGGCGCCGACGCCGTCTACTGCGGACTCAAGCATTTTTCCGCGCGCATGTTGGCGCGCAACTTTTCCGTCGGCGAACTGGGCCGATTGGCCGATCTGGCCCGGCAGAAGGGGCGGCGCACCTATGTCGCCGTCAATGTCCTGGTCAAGCCCGACGAGATCGACAAGGCCGGGCGCATGGTCAAGCGCCTCGTCGACCAGGTGTCCCCCGAGGGGCTCATCCTCCAGGATCCGGGCATGGCCGCCATCGCCCGGCAGGCCGGGTATACGGGCGAGCTGCACCTGTCCACCCTGGCCAACATGAGCCAGCCGTCGGGCATGGCCACGGCCGCCGCCCTGGGCTTTACCCGCGTGGTCGTGCCGCGCGAACTGTCCGTGGACGAGATCCGGGCCATGGCCGACGCCGCAAACCCCGGCCAGACCATTGAGGTCTTCGTGCACGGGGCGCTGTGCCACAACGTGTCGGGGCGTTGCTGGTGGAGCAGCTTTTTTGGCGGCAAAAGCGGGCTTCGCGGCCGTTGCGTGCAGCCGTGCCGCCGCATGTACGAGCACCGGGGCCAGCAGGGCCGCCTGTTCTCCTGTCTGGACTTAAGCCTGGACGTTCTGGCCAAGACCCTGCTCAGCATCCCGAGCCTGGCGGCCTGGAAGATCGAGGGGCGCAAAAAAGGCCCACACTACGTGTTCCATACCGTGGCCGCCTATAAACTGTTGCGCGACGAGCCCGACGATCCGGCCTCCAAGAAGGCCGCCCTGGACTATCTGGAGC